>DATCTT010000215.1:0-4046 GCA_036567845.1 Candidatus Ozemibacteraceae bacterium
GGGCGGGCCCGAAGGCCCGCCCGTCACAAAGAGCGATGATGCTTACAGCTTGCGATAGACGACGACCTTCTCGTAGGTTTGGAGGCGGAAGGCCTTCGTGACATTGTAGAGGGTCTCGCGGGCACCGATCAGCAGGGCGCCGCCCGGGGCGAGGATGTTGTAGATGTTCTCGGAGAGGCGTTCCTTCTGCGCCTGCGAGAAGGCTGAAAAGACGTTCCGGCAGACGATCACGTCGAAGGCGCCCAGCTCCTCCGTCTCGGCCGTCGAGGCGGCATTCACATACTTGAACTCGACAAGATTCTTCACATCATCCTTCACCCGCAGATCGCCTCGGTCGTCCTCGAAATAGACATCGATATATTTCTGGTCGACGTGGCGCATGATCTCGCGCTTGAAGATGCCGCGCTTCGCGGTGTTCAGACAGATGTGCGAGATGTCGACACCGGTAACCGAGATCTTGACGCGGTCGGTGTGAATGTCCTCGAGGATGTTCATTGCCAGGGAATACGGTTCGGGGCCGTATGAACAGCCGATGGACAGAATGCGCAGGCTCTTTGCGCCGGCCTTCACGCGGTCCTCGATCAGCTCGGGAATGATCGTCCCGACAAGCACCTTGTTCTGCTCCGGCTCTCCGAAGAAGCCCGTTGTCGGATCGGTGATGGTGTCATACAGCGAGATGAACAGGTTCTGGTCATCCGCTCCATACCGCAGGGCGTGATAATATTCCATCCACGATGTGACGTAGAACTTTCCGAGATTGCGTTCGAGAGCCCGCTCCAGACTCTTCTGCTCGGGCAGCCAGATGCCACACTTTTCGGCGACGATGTCGCGGAGCAGGATTGCTTCCTCGATCGTCATCCCGTTCCCCTCGGCCTTCACAGCCGCGGCTTTCTCCATGCGGCGCAGCTCGCGGGGGGTCGCGACGGCGCGCAGGACGCTTTCCAGCAGCGGATGCTTGTTCAGGCCGAAGGCCGCCAGGAAATACTGCTTGATCCAGGGGTTGTTGATGAACAGTGTTTTCAGCTTCGCCTCGAGGTCGGGCACCTGGGGGTTGTCGAAGCCGAGGAAGAACTTCACGGCGGCGACATTCAGGTCGCGGTCGGCATGCTCGAGCAGCGCCAGGGCGGCATTGACGGCCTTCTTGTCGCTGATGCGGGCAAGGGCGAGAAGCGCCTTGGACCGGACACCGTTGTTGGCGTCCGACTCGGCGATGCGGATCAGCGTGTCGACGGCCTTCTGGCTCTTGATCTTGCCGAGCGCCTTCACGATCTGATACCGGACCTCCCACCGAGTGTGGTCGAGGTATTTGCGGAACGTGTCGTCGAGCGACCGGTCTTCGAGCTCGCTGAGGGCCACGACGGCCAGCTTCGCGACGTTCGAGTTCGTATCGCCAATCAGCGGGATGAAGAACTGCTTCAGCTCCTTGCTGCGGAACGCGCGCAGGGCCGCGAGGGCGGCGATGCGGATCTGCCAGTCGTCATGCTTGAGAAGTTCCTTCAGCGGGAAGATCGACTTGAGATCTTTCATGTTCTCGAGCGACTGACAGGCGTTGACGACGACGCGCCACTCCTTGTCCGTCAGCTTGTGGATCAGGGAGTCGACGGCCAGGGCCGAGCCGCACTGCCAGATGGTCTTGGTGATCGTCTCGCGGATGCGCGAGTTGTCGCTGTCGAGCAGCTCGAGCAGCTTGCGGGTGATCTCGGGATCCTTGCGAGCTGCGAGAACCGAGGCCGCCGCCTCGCGCACGTCGCCGTAGGGGTCGGTCAGCAGCAGGTTCATCAGGGGCTCGACGACCTGGGGGGAGGTCGCGCCACGCAGCGAGAAGGCCGCTTCGCGCCGCACGTGGCCGTTGATGTCCTTGAAGCAGCCGATCAGGGCCGAGATGGCCCCATCGTAGGTCAGCATGCTCCGCAGACTGACGACGGCATTGCGCCGCACGATCTCGTCGGCGTCGCCCAGGAGCTCCTTGAGGGTGGTGAAGGCCGCATCCGACGGCACGGCGCCGAGGGTGCGGGCCAGGGCCTGGCGGACCGCGTCTTCGGGATTGCGCACGAACAGCGACAGCGGCTTCGGGCTCTCCTGGCTGGGGATCTTTTCCAGCAGCTCCATGATCCGGACGATGACGGGAGGCGCCATCCGGCCGATCGCATCGAGCGCGGGCTTGACCACGTCTTTGCCTAGCGCCAGCAGGCCGCGGAACGCGGTGTCGGCGATCTCGGACTCAGGGCTCTCGAGTGCCGCGAGCAGCTCCTTGATGTAGGCGGGATCCTTGACGGCCGCGGCGATGCGCACGAGATGGCCGTATTCCGCCGTGTCATGACCCTCGAGCAGGTTCAGCAGGATCGGCTGGAGCGACTTCTTGTCGATCTTCGCAGCACTGCCGGGATTGGCTTCCTCGATCTGGGAAAGAGACTTGAGAATCAGGCGGCGAGTGCCGGCATCCTCTTCCTTCAGGAGCTTCTTCATCAGAGGCTCGATGCAATCCGGCTCCTCCATGGCGCCCATCGCGCCAATACCCGAGAAATACTCGAGCACGTCTTCCGACTCGATCGAGCCGCTCACGACCGGAAACACGTCTTTCACGGCGATATTGCCCAGCGCCTCGACGATCGAATACTTGAGGATGTCCGTTTGGTGATAGGTGTTCACCAGCGTCTTGACGGCCTTTGGATCCTGGATCTTGCCCAGGGCCTCGACGGCGGTGGTCTTGACGTTGTCGTCATCATGCGTGACATACTTGAGAACCGTGTCGGTGCCGGCCGGCGAGCCGATGTTGCCGAACACCACGAGGATCTGGATGACCTCGTCGATGTCGGAGGCGGCCTCGATCGCCTTGATCAGGTGCGGCACGGCCATCGGCCCAAAATTCCGGAGAATCGTCATGCCCGCGTTGCGGGTGTTCAGGTCGGAGCCGCGAATGACAGGCAGCAGCGCCTGGATGACGGCAGGGTGACGCATCGAGGAGAGCACGTCGAGAGCCGTGTTCTGGACGCCCTTGTTGGCATCCCCGAGCGCCTCGCACAGCGCCTCGGCAACCTCTTTCTCGGGATACGGCCGCAGGTCACGGACAGCCCGGCGCCGGACGGACGGATCCGCATCGTGAAGCTTTTCGAGAATCGCAGCGTAGGGGGTGCTCATTTACTTGTCCCCCTTTCCCGGAGTGCCGGCCTTCTTGTTGATGAGGCGGTCGACCTCCTGCAGCATCAGATCAGGCTTGATCGGCTTCTGGAGGAAGGAGTTGGCACCCAGCGTGAGCCCCTTCATCACCATGTCCTTCTTGCCTTCCGTGGTCAGGATGATGATGGGGATGTGCTTGAACTTTTCGTTCTCTTTCACCTGGGTGATGAGCTCGAAGCCATCCATCCCGGGCATGTTCAGATCGGTGATGATCAGGTCGACCTCAGCCTTCGACATGGCCTCGATGGCCTCGATCCCGTTGTTCGCCTCGAGAACCTTGTACCCGGCCTTTTCCAGGGGGAAACATGCCACCTTGCGGAGCATCAGGGAGTCTTCAGCCACCAGAATCGTTTTGGACATTCCAGGAGTCCTCCGGATGAATTGCGGTCTTGAATCCGGAAGATTATAGCGAGACCCCCCGGGAAATTGCAAACGTACCGGAAATTTTTACCCCCGCGTCGTGTCGAGCAGGGTCTTCAGATGCCTGCGTGTCTCGCCGGCAACGCCGGTGTCGAGGCCGGCCTGGGCCTCGGCACGCGCAGACCGCAGATCCCGGCGTTCGAAATGGTAAAGCGCCAGATACAGGTGGGCGCGCGCCGAAAGCGGATTCCGTTTCAGCTCTTCCCGGAGGGCACTGATGCCGTATCCGGCAGCCACGGCGGATGCCCGGGTATCGCCCGTCGCGGCAAGAAAGGAGGCGATCGCGAGATAGGCGCGGCCGATCTCGGCCAGATCGCGGCTTTCCATGTAACACCGCAGGGCCGCGAAGAAGGAGCCGCGCTTCAGATGCCGTTCCCCGATCAGGTTCACCGCTTCCGGAGATGCTGCTGGGCTTCCGGGAAGCGCCAGCAGGCCGGCGAAATCGATCG
>DATCTT010000216.1:0-3512 GCA_036567845.1 Candidatus Ozemibacteraceae bacterium
GGGGCGGCTGGAGTCGAAGCGGAGGCTGTGGCGGGCTGCACGTCCTCTCCGAGGGCTCGGAGAAACAGCGCTCGAGCCTGCACCGGCATCGGCAGGGTGGACAGTTCCTTCAGAGCGGTCCAGAGAGGCTGGCGGGCTCTCGCCCGCTCGAGCGCGGCCTCGAGATCCGGATCGAGCCCCCGTCCATCCATTGCACGCGCGACGATGTCCTGGGCGAGTCTCGCGGCGGCGCGGCGGTCGATCCAGGCCTGAAGCCGATTTCGATACTCCTGGAAGCGCTCCGGATCGAGAAGGACCGAGCCGATGACGCGGCAGGAGGCGGCGAGAAGGCGGCGGAGGATCTCGGCGCGGTCGGACGGCACGCGTTCCGAGAGTTCGTAGAGTCTGAAAGGAGCCTCGAGTGCGGGATTGATCTCGAACAGCGTGCCGTAGGCCGCGAGCCGCCGTGGATCGGTTTCGACCGCCATCGCCTTGAGAAGCAGGGGCATGACCTTGTCGAACGGCACGTGCAGACAGCATCGGAGGCCTTCGAGGCGGCGGGCCGGGTCAGGGTCGAGCAAAAGCGCCTCGAGATGTGCCAACGCCTCGTCGAGATCGATTCCGGCAAGGGCGCCGACCGCCGCACCACGGATACGCGGGTTGCGCGACACCAGAAGTCCCGGTAGAAGCGGCTGCAGAAGATTTGGGGCTCGCTGCCGAAGCGTCTCGAGCGCGGCCAGACAGGCAGGCCCCTCCCCGCCCGCGACGTGCCCCACGAGGTCGCCCAGCCGGTCTTCAGGCCAAGCCCGACCGAACAGGCGGATCAGGGCCGAAGCGACCAGCGGGTGTTGCTCGCTTCGGAGGCGATCGGGTGCCTGAGCGGCAAGCGCCCGCCGTCTGTCCGCCGGAAGCCGGCCAAGCCACTCAAGACGACGGGCGGGTGTATCGGACCACCCCGGCCAGGAACTGTCATCGACCGAGGCAGGCGGAATGGCAGGCGAACTGATTTCGGGAGGCGATCCGGATTTGGCAAATCCCTCCACAATGCGGCACAGCAGGTCGCGGGTTTCGGCATCCTGCTCCCGGGCCGCGATCTCGCGCAGTTCGGCTGCGGCCGATGCCGGAGGCGGATCGAGCAGCATCTGCATCGCCGCCATCCGCCGCACATCGGCGAGGGGGCTGCTCAGATCCAGCCGCCACCAGAATTCCGCGTCCATCTCCCTCCCCCAGGATTCCCCCGGCCGCGACCGCCGCATGGCCGGAAATACTCTTCACTATACGAGTCGGCACGTTTCGCCGTTCCGCCTCATGTTACCATAAGAAGAGTTCCGCGGACCGCAAGGTGCGAAGCGCCGGCATCTGCCGGAGCGGGAACCGTCACAGCATCGGGAGACACACGACGACGCATGTCGAAATCCGCCGTTCCAATCCGCAAACCGGCCCGTCCTCCGGCACCCGTGAAACCCACCCCGCGTGGCCGAAAGCCTTCGCCTCGGCTTTCGGGATGGCTGCTCTTCCTTCTCCTTGTTTTGATCGTCGCCGGGCTTGCCTGGTGGTTCTGGCCCCGGACAAGCGGCCCCAGGCACCCGAAATCAGCCTGGCCTGCGGAAATCGAAGCCCAGCGGCAGACGGCATCCGAGCGGGGGCTGGTCTATGCCGGACTACCCCGCCCGACTCACCCAGATCCCACCCTCGTGATCCTGCGGAACAAGGGATACGTCGCCGGCTACTCCGAGTCTCGTCGGGATCCGTTGTGGGTCGGCTACGCCCTTGAGGGTATCCCGCAAGGTCCAGCCGGAAAGCGGCCGTCGAAGTTCGCGACCGATGAACGGACTCAGAGCCGAGTCCGGCATGACGAGTTCACCTCGACGGGATTCGATCGCGGCCACATGGCCCCGAACGCAGGCATTGCGGCACGATTGGGGCTGGATGCGCAACGTGAGACGTTCCTTTTGACGAACATTGTCCCCATGTCACCCGAGCTGAACCGCCGCGTCTGGCAGAAGCTCGAACGGCTCGAATCCGACGACTGGGCCCCGCGATTCGGCAAGGTCTGGGTGCTGACCGGCCCCATATTCGACGCAACGCGCCAGCTTCTGGGCGAGACCAGTGATCGCGACCGGAACCGGTCCCGGGTCGAGATTCCGGACGGGTTCTACAAAATCCTCATCGACGAGGACGGTCCCGAGATCCGGGTTCTGCCCTTCCTCTTTCCGCAGAACGTGCGGGGAACCGAGTCGCCGCGCCAGTTTCTGACCAGCGTCGACCGGATCGAACAGCTCACCGGCCTCGATTTCCTCTGGGCTTTGAACGATCCGCACGAGAAGATCCTCGAGGAACAGATCCCCGACGCTCTCTGGTGATCCCGGCCTTCGTCCGGTTCTTGCGTTGTGACAACCCTGACTGGCTGGCTGCGTCATTCACGGCGTGCGTCACCCCCGATCAGCCCGCTCCATTCCGCTCCAGATGCACGTTTCCGAGAATTCCGGCGTTGTGGCACGGCCCATGCAGTCCTCCATCTGGCAGAAACGGGCCGCCGGCCGCACATCCGGCGGCAGATCCGGGCCGCCACCGGCGGGATGCACGAGGAGGAGCGTATGTTTTCGATCAGATTCATCGGCGTCGGCAGTGCCTTTACGACTCGGGAGTATTACCAGTCGAATGCCCTGATCATCGCGCCCTCGGGCCGCAAGCTCCTGATCGACTGCGGCTCCCAGGCCCAGTTCGCCCTGGAAGAGCTGGGGATCAACAATGGCAACGTCGGCAGCGAGATCGACGGCGTGTATATCTCGCATCTGCACGCGGACCACGTCGGATCGCTCGAGTGGCTCGCTCTGGTGACGTATTTCAACCCGGCGTTCCCCCGCCCCCGTCTGTTCGCCGTCCCGACCCTGCTGCGGGAGCTCTGGCAGAAGAGTCTGCGCGGCGGCTTGGAAACGCTGGAAGGCAAGATTGCGAACCTGACGGATTTTTTCGACTGTCACCCGGTCCGCATCAACTCCTGCTTTCACTGGGAAGGCCTGCGATTTACGCCCTTCCAGACGGTTCACGTCGTGAGCGGGATGAAGATCCAGCACAGCTACGGCCTGATCATCAGCGAACCGGCGGCGAAACAGCGGGTTCTGTTCACGACGGATACCCAGTTCGCGCCCTACCAGATGCGGAAGCTGTATGACAGCGCGGACCTGATCTTCCACGACTGCGAGACGGCGCTGTTCAAGTCGGGCGTCCACGCCCACTACGACGACCTCCGCTCGCTGCCGGACCCGATCCGGCGCAAAATGTGGCTGTATCACTACCAGCCATCCCCCCGGCAGAAGCCGGTCGACGACGGCTTTCTCGGCTTCGTTGCGAAGGGCCAGGAGTTCACGGTCGGAAGCGTGCCGCTTGCCCCGTCAGCAGCGGCATGAGCCGCAGGTGGTCTATCGTTTCCGGCGTTTCCGGCGTTTTCCCGACTCCGGCGATACCCGTCCGGCCTCGGTGAAACCGCCGGGAAGTCCGGGCGGCTCGCCGCGGGACGGGCGCCGGGCAGC
>DATCTT010000217.1:0-4781 GCA_036567845.1 Candidatus Ozemibacteraceae bacterium
AGTCGTAGACGAAAACATACTCGAGATGGCTGACATCGATCCCGCGCGCCGCGATGTCGGTCGCGACGAGGAACCGGAGCTCATGCCGCTTGAGCTTAGCCATGACGGCCTCGCGGTCCCGCTGGCCGAGATCACCACTGATCTGGTCGACATCGTAGCCGAACCGGCGCAAGAACGCAGCCAGATACTCGACCTCGCTCTTCGTGTTGCAGAAAATAATCCCGCTCTCTGGATTCTCCATCTCGATGATGCGCATCAGCACGCGATCTTTCTGCATCGGATCGACCACGTAATACAGGTGATCCATCTCGGGGATGTGCTGGGAATCGCCCGAGAGACCGAGGAACAACGGATCGTTCAGAAACTCGTTCGAAAGCCGCTTCACGCTGGCCGGCATCGTTGCCGAAAACATGGCCGAGACGCGGGTGCGCGGCAGATACTGCCGGACGCGGGTCATATCCGGGTAGAAGCCCATCGACAGGAGTTCATCAGCCTCATCGATGACGAGATACCGGAGATTTTTGAGGGTCAGCGAGCCGCGGCCCAGATGGTCGAGCAGCCGGCCCGGGGTTCCGACGACGATGTGGGCGCCCTGTTTGAAGGCTTCGAGTTGGGGGCCATATCCGACGCCGCCATAAACGGCGACGCTCTTGAGACCGAGATGGACATTGATGCGGTCGAGCTCGGTCTTGACCTGGAGCGCGAGTTCTCGGGTCGGGGCCATGATCAGGGCTTGGCAGCCGGTCACCGCCGGATCGAGCTTTTCGCAAATGGGCAGCAGGAAGGCACCTGTTTTGCCGCTGCCGGTGTGGGACTGGACGATGACATCGTCTCCCCGGAGGATGTATGGTATGACGCGTGCCTGCACCGGCATGGGCTCGCGCCAGCCGATTTCGGCGATCGCGCGGCGCAGGGGTTCGCGAAGGTCTTCGAATTTCATGGAGGGCAGTTCTTCGATCTGCGGAGCCTCGGGGGCGGGGGCAGCCGGCTGTTCCGGAGCCATTTCAAGCATGTTCGGATCGGTCATAACGGGATGAAGATGTCCTTTCACCGCTTGGGCGGTCGATGTTTCTTGTCGTGATATCCATTGTCCGCAAGGGTACCGCTGTCGGGCCGACAACGCAAGCGGCCGGTTCGAATCCAGATCGGGGGAAAAATTCAGGGAAATCCCTGATGGTTGGGAAAAGAACCTCTTCGTTACACTGGGCGAAGGAACAGAGGGGCAAGGGGGCGATCTCCAACATGCCAGACGAGAATCGGGTGAAATGCGCGGCCGCGGAACCGGCCAACACCCTGAACGCAGGATTTTCAGCGGGCGACTCCGAGGGACAGATCACAAGCATCGAGTTTTTCTGCATCTTTGTCACCTGCGTGATGTATCTCGCGGCCTATGGGGTGGCGCACCTGCTCGATCTACCGGCCGACTCGTTCGAACGGGCCCGGCTGCTCTTTACCTGTTTCGTCTGCTTCAATATCGCGGGGGCTTTTTTTGCCTGGCGTGGGCTGCGGTGCATTCCAACGCGCGGCCTGGTCCACGAGATCGCGATCGCGATCACGGCCGCCCTCGTCTGCGCCGCGACGGCCAATCTACTCGATCTCTGGTTCTGGCTCGGCCTCGGCTGGACCCTGAAATCCACGAATATCCCGCATCTGTTCTTCATGCTCGCCATCCTCTTCGCGGTGCTGGGCATGTTCAAGGTCGCGCGGCTCTGGCATATCCGGTTCGGAACCGGCACAGCGCTGATCTACACCGGCGTTCTGGCCCTGTTCGGCATCCTCGTCGCCCTGTCGGACCTGCCCGAGATCGGTGCCGGCGTTCTCGCGAAGGAGAACGCCCGCGACGTCATCTCGCATCTGCTGTACGGCGTCCTCAACTCGCTCGTCGCGGCGCTGGCCGTTTGCAACTGGCTCCATTCACGCGGCAGACTGCGGCCGGGCATCCGGACCATCTCGGTCGGCACCTTCCTTCTGAGTCTAGGGTGTATATTATTCGCTATTCTTTCCGCACGTCATTCCGTGTATCTCGTGGCAGCCCACCCCATTCATCTGCTGCTGGGGGTCTCGTATATCCTGATCGGTCTCGGGGTGTTCCGGACCGGCTTCACCATCATCGGGGTGATCGACGGGATGGACGACCGGCTCCCGCCGGTGAGCCCGCTCATCGACATGTTTGGCGAGCACACGGGCTGGAATCTCTACAATCGTGTCATCCGGCGCATCCAGAGCTCCGAACGGCGGCTCGGCCGTACGCTTCGGGAGAACATCGAAAAATCCGTATCAATACAGAATCTCGAAAACAGCCTCCTGACCGAGGCCCAGATGCGCGAGGAGCTGAGCCGAGCGAAGGAGCGGGCAGAGGCAGCCAGTTCGGCCAAGACTCAGTTTCTGACCATGATGAGCCACGAGCTGCGCACCCCTCTGACCGCGATTCTCGGATACAGCACGCTTCTGGCTAACCCTCCCGGAAACGGCATCGATCCCCGCGATTTCGGTCAACGCATTCGCCACAACGCCCAGCATCTGCAGCAACTGATAGAGACCATCCTCGACTTTTCCAGCATCGAGACCGGCCGGATCAGGCTGAAGAAGGCGCGATTCCCTCTCGACGAGCTGGTCAGTTTCGGCCGGAGCATCGGCGAAGAGCAGGCGCACGGCCGTGAAATCTCGTTCACCTGCGTCGCCCCGGGCGATGGCATCACCGTCGAGAGTGACGCACTCATGCTCCGCCAGATCCTCGCGAATCTTCTTGGCAACGCCTTCAAATTCACCGGCTCGGGCAAGGTCGGGCTTGAGTTCCAGATCCTGGAGACCGCTCTCCGGATCTGCGTAAGCGACACCGGCATCGGCATCCCCGCCGACGAGGTGGACCACGTGTTCGAGCCGTTCTTCCAGATCAGTGCCGGCAAGACCCGTTCGTTCGGCGGGGTAGGCCTCGGCCTCTCGATCGTCAAGCGGCTTTCTGATATCCTCGGAGGAAGGCTCACGATCGAAAGCAGCCCCGGCAAGGGCACGCGGATCGCGATCGTCTTCCCGGAGGCCGTCATCTGAACAGACGGCTTGGAACAACCTTCTCGGTGCTCGCCCTTGCCGTCCTGGGTGGCCTGTGGCTCTGTCAGGCGCACAGCAGATCCAACGCAGGAGGCTCCCTCATGACCAACGAACCGGCTGTTTCCGGACACCATCAGCGCAGCGTCGCCGTCCTTGCGGGCGGCTGCTTCTGGTGCACCGAGGCGGTGTTCGCCCAGTTGCGTGGCGTCGACACCGTCGTTCCAGGGTATACCGGCGGAACGACGGCATCCCCGAGCTACGAGCTCGTCTGCACCGGCACCACCGGCCACGCCGAGGCGGTCCGCATCACGTTCGACCCTGGGACGCTCCCGTATTCCGAGCTGCTGCGGGTGTTTTTCGCCGTTCACGACCCGACGACGCCAAACCGCCAGGGAAACGATATCGGCACCCAGTACCGGTCCGCGATCTTCTATGGAAACGACGCCCAGAAGCAGGATGCCGAGCAGGTCATGGCCGAGCTGCGCAACTCCGGCAACTTCGCGGCGCCGATCGTGACCGAACTGGTTCCGCTCCAGACGTTTTACCCTGCCGAAAATTATCACCACGGCTACTACACCGCGAACTCCACGCAACCCTACTGCAGCACCGTCATCGGCCCCAAGCTTGCGAAGTTCCGGCATCTGTTCCGGGAGCGGCTCAAGCCCTGACGGGGTCGCGTGGCGTCCCTTCCGGTCTGTTGCATCCGGCGGGGTGTTTGGCATACACTCCCGGCACCCCCGGCGCCAACCGGCAGCCGGAACCTATCTGCACGGGAGACGCCGCATGCCGATACAGAACCTGACGACCACGGAACCCTGGGCCTGGTGGCTCGGAGACCAGGCCACGCTGGCCGGGGATGACGATGCGATCCGGGAGCATCTGAGACGCATCACCCGCCCGGTGTTCGTCGTCGAGCGCGACGGCACCCTGTTCGTCACCCACGACGG
Organism: Candidatus Ozemibacteraceae bacterium; assembly: GCA_036567845.1. Taxonomy (GTDB): domain Bacteria; phylum Muiribacteriota; class Ozemobacteria; order Ozemobacterales; family Ozemobacteraceae; genus MWAR01. The sequence goes on from DATCTT010000217.1 coordinate 3,996, forward strand.
CGGCTGCATCCCCGCCGCGACTCTCGGGAACCACGCTGGCGCTCTGAAGCTGCGTGCCATTCTGCCGCCGATCGCCCTGGAGCGGCTTGGTGACGCCTCGTTCTGCGCCGATCTCGGGATCCGGTATCCATATATCTGCGGATCTATGGCCCATGGCATCAGCTCGCCGGCCATCGCCGAAGCGCTGGGCAACGCCGGCATGCTCGGTTTCATCGGGGCGGCGGGCCAGTCGCCGCAGAACGTCGAGGCGGCGATCGACCGGATGCAGAGCCTCCAGCCCGCCGTACCGTTCGGCTTCAACCTGATCCACAGCCCGAACGAGCCCGCCCTGGAAGCCGCCATCGCCGATCTGTATCTGCGGCGCGGAATCCAGCTCGTCGAGGCGTCCGCCTATCTGAACGTCACCCTACCTCTCGTGAAATACCGCGTCAGTGGCATCCGGCGCGAGGCCGACGGCCGGATCGTGACACCCAATCGCGTGATCGGCAAGGTCTCCCGGGTCGAGGTCGCCGCGAAGTTTTTCGCGCCGGCGCCAGCGAAACTTCTTCAGGAGCTTGTTGCCAGGGGCGACATCACCCCGCAGCAGGCCGAGCTCGCTGCGCAGATTCCGATCGCCCAGGATCTGACGGCCGAAGCCGATTCGGGAGGACACACCGACAACCGGCCGGCCGTCACCCTGCTGCCGACGATTATCGCACTCCGCGACCAGTTCCAGGCGCAGTACCGATATCCGATGCCGCTGCGCGTCGGCATGGGGGGCGGCATCGCAACCCCCGCCTCGGCGGC
>DATCTT010000218.1:0-14071 GCA_036567845.1 Candidatus Ozemibacteraceae bacterium
GGTCGCCACCTGGCCGACCGAGATCCTGATCCCGCCCGCGCCGATCCCGGCTGCCACGCCGGTCACCCGGGCCGATTCGATCACCGTGAACTGGCCTCCCGTTCCGGGCATCACCCAGTACAGGGCGATCATCCGCACCACCACCCCGTCGCCGTTCCTCCGGACGGTGGACACGACGACGCCCGGCGCCGTCTTCTCCGGCCTGGAGCCGGCAACCTCGTATGATATCGAGCTCTATTCCATGGTCGACGGCGTTCCCAGCTTCGCCTTCCCGCTCATGGGCGTGATGACCCAGGGCGTCCAGATGGTTCCCCAGGCCTCGTCCTTCACCTACGCTCTCCAGGGAGCATTCACCCCCGAAAGGCTTGTCGCCAGCGGTGGAATGCTGTATTTCCTCGAAGGCTTCACGTCCCCCCAGTATCTGAGCAGCCTTGACACAACCACCGGAGCGACGCTGAGCGTGATGCTCGATTCCGTCATGTCGACGAGCAAGATCTTCACCGGAAGCCAGGGCTTGTATGTCATCCAGCAGGAGAGCCTGGGCCAGGTCCTCCAGGTGTATGATCCGACGACGCTGACCCCCTCGGCATTCGTCTATTCGCTGCCGACAGACAGCGATTACATGCAGGCGTCTTACTGTCCGGCCACCGACAGAATCTACTGTGTCCGGGCCAACACGTCCCTCATTCCCTACCTCGCAACAATGACAGTCCTGATGCCCGATCTTTCACAGGATGGCCCCGAAGTCTCTCTCCCGACGCTTCCCGGCCTGCCCGCCAACATGATGGTCGAAGCCAGCCGGGACGGCTCGACGGTTGGCGTTGCGTATGACTTCACCTCAAATGGCCCTTCCGGCACCGTATTCCAGGGTTTCTTCACCTCGAACCGGACATTCGCCGCACCGATGTTCCTGCAGAGTCCTATCCTCAACATTCAGGGTGGGGCCAACGGAAGCCTGTTCATCCTCTGGAATGGCGATTACAACATGTTCGACGAATTCCAGCCAACACTCAACAAGCAGTTCGCTATCAAGAACGACCGCCAGCTTTCCACGAGTTCGAGGCTCCAGTTCGATGGCATTCTCAACCGCTGGGTCGAGGATGGCATGGTGCTGACTGCTTACGATCAAGCATATTCCCCTCTCCGGACCTATAATCTGGTCATGTCCCCGGACATTATCTGCCACGACCCTGTTGCCAGAAAGATCCTGTGCATCACCTCGACCGGCTCCACGATCGAAGTCGAAAGTCTCGACGCTGACTTCTGATCCTTCTGATGTATTCGAACCGCGGGCCCGCAGGGGCCCGCGGTTTTCTTTCGTCAGCCTCATGCGGATTCCGTTGCAATCGGTTAATCATCACCTGTCTGCAAGGTGATATTTTTATCGATATTCTTCAAAGGGCAAGCCCGTGAACCATCTGCATCCCTGGGATATGACCCCGGCGCAAGCCATCGAGCTTCAGAAACACTTGGTCGAGGCAATCGTCCGGCGCGGCCGTCCCCGCAGCCGGCTTGTCGCGGGCATCGATTGTTCGTTCGAACACGAGCCCGGGGGAAGCATCAACCAGGGAACAATCGTTGCCGCTATCATTGTCTGGGATCGTGCGTCAGGCAAGGTGGCGGACGAAGCGTTCGCGGTCATGCCGGCGGCGTTCCCGTATGTGCCGGGGCTGCTCACGTTCCGGGAGGGCCCGGCGGTGCTCGAGGCCTGGAGCCGGCTGAAAACGAAGCCGGACGCCGTGATCTTCGACGGCCATGGGATCGCCCATCCGCGCGGGATCGGCATTGCCTCCCACCTGGGCCTGTGGCTCGATCTTCCCAGCATCGGCTGCGCCAAAAGCCGCCTCTGCGGAGACGCGGAGGAACCGGCCCAGGAAGCCGGATCGGTTTCAGATCTGCGTCTCGACGGCCGCCAGATAGGCCGGCTCGTCCGCACGCGAGCCGGGGTGAAGCCCGTCTTCGTCTCGATCGGCCACCGGATCGGCCTCACCGCCGCCGTCGATCTTGTCCTCGCATGTTGCCGCGGCTACCGTCTCCCCGAACCCACCCGCCTCGCCCACCTCGCCGGCAACCGCTTCCGCCGGGAGCAAGTCGCCCCCACCCCACGAAGATAGGGCGAAGAACGAACCACAGAGGCACGGAGACACGGAGGAACGGCTCTTTCATCACGAAGACACTCCGAAAGAATCAAGAAATTCAGGGCCGAAGGCGAGAAAAAGGCTCATCACGGTGCGCCCCTCCAAAGCCGGCACAAAAAACGGACCCCCGGGAAGTTCCCGGGGGTCCGACGGTTACAGAGTTCGATCAGAATCCGAACTGCTCGCGCAGGTAGGGGAAATCCTGCCAGACCTTCCAGTTTCCAGATTCATTCTTCCAGCCAATGACCTTCGAAACCGGGCCGAAAGAGCCACTCAGACCGTCCCCAGACTTCGGGGCGACACTGATGTACAAGCTGACGGTGGCGCTTGCCGTCGTTTGAGACGTAAACCGGATTTCCTGGATCGCAAAGCTGTAGCTGTTCACCGTATAGCGATCATAGCGACTCTTCGTTGCCGAAAGAAAGCCCTCAAGGCCATATCCCGAAATATGCTGGGTCGAGTTCAGAGCCGTCGAAAAATAATTTTTTGTCTCATCGATCTTGGCATCCCGGGTCGTTTTATCGGAGATATCCTTGGCCGCCTTGAAGACATTCTCGAGAGCCGTGTTGCTTGCCGCAATGGAATCATAATAGCCCTGATAAACAACCAATGCCGTTCGTGCGGCCTCGGCAGCAGCAACAATCCTGTCTTCGAACGACGTCCCGGTCGGGGCGGCCTGGAGGGCTGCGGTGATGGAAGCAACGATGTTCGCAAGCTGCTGGTCGTTGTCGCCAAGGTCGACTTTCCACGAGTTCTTCCAGTTGAGGAAGGCACGCGCGGTGGAGCTGGCATTCACCACGACATTGGACCGGTTCGCGGCAAAGACCCCCAGATGGAAGCGGAAATCGAAGCCCTTTCCGTTGGACACCTTGACGATCGCATCGTTGTCCGGAGTCACGGTCAGCGTGAATGTCCCGTCATTTGCGACGTTCACCGCTTCGGACAGGCTGTTACCGGCTTTACCGATCGCCTGTGCCGTAAGGCCCAGCGAAGAGATAGTCGCAGCCCCGCGAACAGAGCCATTCCAACCGTCCGCAACGGAGTTCGGAATCTCAACGCTGCCAGACACGGAGTAGGTTGTCGCAGGCGTCGTGGTGCCGCCGCCGCCACCGCCGCCGCCGCAGCCGAGGGAGAGGGTGATGGCCGTGATGACCAGGAGGGAAAGGAGTGACTTAGAACGCATATTCATACCTCGCTTCAATGGAGTAGTATCCGAACTGCTCGTTGCGGAGCTTCTGGAAGATCGACGGGAGGGTCTCGGGCGAATACAGATCGGTCGAGACCGTGACGGCACCCATGTCCGAGTAGCCGAGATCGTAGGCGCCGACGCCGTTCATCAGCACGCCACCCTTGAGTCCGACCTGGAGGCGCTTGCCGGCCTTGTAGGAAACGGCCCCCGTGAATTCATGGCGCATGCTATACAATTCCGGTTTGCTGGAACGCCACTCGGTGTTCACGATGAGGTTCTTGTGGTTGTACCACGACCAGCCCAGCCAGGCGGATTTCGCGTCCTGCATCGTCTGGAAGCTGCGCATGCGGCCCTGGGAAAGGCCCCCATGGATCCGTTGCCGGTGGGAAGCCCAGTAGCGGAGTTCCCAGAAGGTCTTGCTCACGTCGGCGTCGGCGATCTCGAGCATCGCCCCGTCGCGCATCGAAGGATAGGGATCGATGAAGCGCGTTTCCCGACCAATCCAGAGCTGGGTGCGGGCCGCCGAATCCCCGGATTCATGGCAGTCCATGCAGGAGTTGCGTCCCGGAATATCGGCGCGACTGCGCCAGATCATGCCCTGGAGGCGGTCGACGTCGGTGTCGTAATCGAATCGGTTGACGGTTCCCTTGAGCCGGGTCTTGACCTTGTCGCGCCGGAACTCGATCCGATCGAAGAGGGAAAGTGACGTGCCTTCGAGATTGTATTTGCCTTTCCGGCCCTGGAACGAGCTCGGCACAATCAGCTTCGAATACTCGTGAAACCGCTTGATGCGGATCACCGGCCCGTCATATCCGCCCTGAACGTCCTCTGGTTCGTTCGAAGCGACGGCGGTTGCCGTGAACAGGCCACAAGCCAGCAGCGCCGCAAGCAGCAAGAGTCCAGAAAAAATGCGTTTCATGATCGTGTGAGTGTATCACAGTTCCAGGCGGAAAAAAAGCGCCCCGGCTTTCGCCGGGGCGCCTGGAACACTATTCAGCTCACAGTTCCGTCCTGAAAACCATCGGGTTCGGATACACGACGACATCCGCGCCGTTCGCATCCTTGATGGTGCCGCTGAGGAGATAGACCTTGTAAATCTTGTCAGCGGCAAGAGCCTTGCCCGTGGTCACAACGAGGGTGCTCGTCCCGGACAGGGCAACCGAACCGGCGTTCCCCGAGCCGACATTGCTCGTGACGGTGACGTCGGTGGTGGCTTCCTTGGTGAGACCGTCGCTCGAATACCGCTCATAGCGGAACACGGCGCTGATGAGCTGGGGAGACTGGAGCGGGCCGCTGAAGATAAGGTTCAGCGCCGATCCACTTGCGCGGGACACCCGGCTGCCATCGCTTCCCGGCCAGGAGATGAGGCGGGTCGCATCGGTCAGGATGGTCTTGAAATACCCGGTCAGGGGGAGATTGAGGCCCTTGCCATTGTAATTCACCGTGGCGGAATTGATCGTCAGGGAATACTTCGTGCCAGCCACGAGGGGAACATTCTTTGAGACGGTGATGCACAGCGTCTTGGTCGGCGAATCGTAAGCGAGGGTCAGACCGTCAGCCTGGGTGAGGGTAACCCCGTTCACGGTCATGGAAAGCCCTTCCGTCGGGCTCGACAGACCGGCATCGCTGAAGGAGATCTTGATGATCGCCCCATTCATGTCGGTTGCCGAGATGTTCGTGGGATTCGCGCTGTCGAAGGAAATGCCCTGGTAGGAATTCCCCCCGTTATCGGAAATCTGAATGCCGGCCATGGCAAGATAATCATAGGTATTGGTGACCAAGGTGACATCCACCTTCGTGCCTGCACTCGGATTCGTCGTGATCGTTCCATCCGTCACGACGATAAGATTCCCGGAAGTGCTCGTGTATACGGAAACGGTGAGGTTGCCACCGACGGTCGCATTCGTCGTCGTGATATCGAGAAGGCATTCGCTCGTGTCCGAAGAAGCGGCAATGGCACCGGCAGAGAACTCGATCACCTTGGCGGGATTGAACTTATCCTCGATTTTGAACTGGAACTTGCCGTTGGCATCGAGCTCCACCATGTCGCTGGTAAGGGACGTGAGATAAAACACGTATTTATTCGCAACATTGTCATACGTCGAAGTCAGCTCTTTCCAGATTCCATACTCGGACTTCACTTTCACCTTCACGATGTAGTTCGACGTCTGGACGGCAGAGCGGATACTGGCGATGTTGAAGGCTGCCGGCAGATTGATCGCCAGGCGCAGATTGACCGGGGCGGCGGTGACGGTTCCTTCGTCGTCGTCATAGCCCCAGAGGCCGTCGACGCGGCAGCCGGTCAGGAAGGGAATGAGGGCGGTCACGAGCAGCAAAGCCAGAAGTTTTCTCATGGGGGGTACATCCTCCTTATAATACGCGGCTTCTCTCGAGCCGCGCTTCTCCCGTCAGACGCGCGCAATCTTCTTCGGTCATGCGCGCCGGACGAATCACGGTACCATCATTCCCCCCACCCGGTCAATATGTGCCCGATACGTGCGAAGAGGCGGGTCTGAGACCCGCCCCTTCGAATGAGAACATCATTTGGGCTCCGATCAGCGCCCTCCCCATGGGAAGATGCTGATGAAGCCGGTTGCATGCAGGGCTATCAGCGGCAGCGTCAGCAGGGCGCCGGCCGTGAGCAGCGCCGTCCACTCCTCCAATGCCATGAAGGCATCCATGCGGACCGGGTCTTTCGGGAACATCTTCTGACGCACCGAGTAGGGAACGATCCCTCGCCACAGGGCCCGGCCGTTCATGCGCCAGAAGATCGCCTGAGTCGCGCAGAGTCCGCCGACAACGAGCAGAAATGCAAACAGATAGCCCGCCACCAACATCTTCGCAGCTCCTGATGGAAATCGATAGAGAACCTCATTCTTTCCTCTATCGACATCTCACAGAAGTTTCCGTAGGGGCGGGTTTGAAATCCGCCCCCTACGGAATCATCACGAATAACGCGGTCACGCGGGAGAACATTCGGCGTCGGTGAGATAGCAGGCGGGGTCGGGCATCCAAGGGTCGTCATGGACGCGGAAGGCCCGCACACGGAGGGAACCGCCGCACATCGCCCGGAACCTGCAGGTGGCGCATTTCCCTTTCAGGAGCGGGAGGCGGTTCTTCAGGCCGGCCATCAGGGGGTCGGAAACGTCATTCCAGATCTGAGAAAACGGGCGTTCCCGGACGTTGCCGAACGTCTTGTCCTGCCAGAATTGGTCTGGATGAACGTTTCCAAGCCAGTCGACGTCGCCGATGCCGACCCCGCTCGAGTTTGCACCGCCCCCGTTCCATTCGAGGAGCTTCTTCACCCGCTCGGCCCGCTCGGGGTCCTCTTTCATTAGTTTCAGATACATATAAGGCCCATCGACATGGTTGTCGACGGTCAGCACGTCGAGATCGACCCCCGCGTCGACGGCCCGCCGGGTGCGTTCACAGATGATATCGAGGGCCCGCCGCGACTCCTCGTGGGACAGATCATCCCCTTCCAGCGCCCTGCCACGGCCGGAGTAGACGAGATGATAGAAACACGCCCGCGGAATCTTCTCCTCGAGCAGGAAATCGAAGATCCGGTCGAGGTCGGCGACGTTCCGGCGGGTGAGCGTGAGCCGCAGGCCGACGCGCTGGCCGGCCTCACGACAGTTCCGGAAGCCGCGCATCGCGGCGTCGAAGGCCCCGTCGACCCCCCGGAACGCGTCGTTGGTCGACCCGATCCCGTCGAGTGATATACCGACATAAATAAATCCTATTTCCCTGAGCCGGGAAGCAGCGGCCCCGTCGATCAGGCTGCCGTTTGTCGAGAGGACGGGCCGCAGGCCGCGGCTGACGGCATACCCCGCGAGTTCGAACAGGTCGCGCCGCATCAGGGGCTCGCCTCCCGAAAACAGTAGTGCGGGAATCCCGAATCCGGCCAGGTCGTCGATGAACCGGCGGGCCTCCACCGTCGTCAGCTCGCCTTCGTAGTCGCGATTGCACGAATCGGTGTAACAATGGACGCACTTGAAGTTGCACCGCCGCGTGCAGTTCCAGACAACCACCGGCCGACGCCCGGCCGCCGACGGGGACATCGCATGGCCCTTGAAATGATGGCCATGGGAGACGTTCAAAGGGCCGTCCTCCCCATACCGCAGCGGATCCCCGGTCGTGGCCCGGCCGACGTACAACTTCGTGATATTGATCATGCTCCCCGCCCCTCCTGCTGGATCGTCGAAAACAGCTCATCGAGTTTCGCGACAAGCCCAGGAACCGTGTGCTCGGCCGCCATGCCGATCAGCCTCACGCCGTGTTCCCGGCAGGCGTCCGCCGTCACGGGGCCGATCGCCACTCCGGGAATCGAAGCAGGATCGATCCCGCTCCCGGAAAGGGCTTCGAGGAATCGCTCAACCGTCGAACTGCTGGTGAAGGTCACGGCATCGACCCGACCGGAGCGGAACGCTTCGAGAAGGGCCGCTGTATCAGGATTTCCCGAAATCGTCCGGTAGAGGGGAATCACGTCGACCGCGTATCCGAACTTTCGCAACGCCTCCGGAAGCACTTCGCGCGCTTGTTCGGCCCGGAGAATCGCGACGCTGCCTGGGGTGCGCCCCTCGAAAAGAGGGACGAGGGACTCGGCAACATACGTTTCAGGAATCGCGTCCGGAATGATGCCACGCATCCGGAAGGCATCGGCCGTGGCGGGGCCGATACAGACGATCCGCTTGCCGGCGACGAGGCGCAGATCCGCTCCTCGGGCGACAAGCCCCTCGACTAAGCCGTCGACCCCGTTCACCGAGGTGAAGACGAGGTCGGCGTATTTCGCGTGATCCCGAATGAAATCGTCAAATACCGGATTGGGAGAAAGCGGCTCGATGCGAATTGCCGGCGCCTCGATCACTTCGGCGCCGCGTGCGCGCAGTTTCGCCGACAGATCCGAGGCCTGGGCACGGGCACGCGTCACGACGATCGTCTTTCCGAACAGGGGCCGTCGCTCAAACCAGGCGAGCCGCTCCCGGTAGGCCACGACGTCGCCGACAACAACCAGGGCAGGCGGTTTCACGTCAGCCGAGCGGGCCTTCGATTCTATATCGGCAAGAATACCCGTTACAGTCCGCTGCCGCGGAAACGTCGCGCGCTCGATCACGGCGACAGGGGTTTCGGGAGATTTTCCGGCTTCGACGAGGCGGCGCGAGATCGCACCGAGGGTTTTCACCCCCATCAGAAAGACGACGGTTCCGATACCCGCAAGAGAGGCCCAGGGAATATTCGATGCATCCTTGCCATCGGCTTCGTGGCCCGTCACAACAGCCAGCGCCGGGGTGCAGGCGCGGTGAGTGATGGGAATGCCAGCATAGGCGGGCCCGGCGATCGCCGAGGTGACGCCCGGAACAACCTCGTAGGGAATGCCGGCTTTTTCCAGCTCCTCCATCTCCTCGCCGCCCCGGCCGAACACGAGGGGATCCCCTCCCTTCAGCCGCACGACGAGATTGCCGGCTTTCGCCCGTTCCACCAGCAGCCGATTGATGCCATCCTGCGGCAGCGTGTGATCGCCGGAGCGTTTGCCGACATCGACAAGCTCCGCATCGGGGCGCGCCATTCCCAGGAATGCCGGAGCACCAAGCTGATCATGCACCACGACGTCGGCGGCCCGGACGAGTTCGAGGCCGCGGACGGTGATCAATCCCGGATCGCCCGGCCCCGCACCCACGAGGAACACCTTGCCTGTTTTCGTCATGTTATATTCCATTATATACTCTATATATTACACACAGGTGAAAGACAACGGACCACAGAGGCACGGAGACACAGAGGTTGACTGATCTTCAAGAGATGCAACAGAGATGATACCTCGATGACCGGACGAACCGTGATTCGCCCGGAGAAACAAGAGAATGCCGTCGGGGCATGGATGGATTTCGGAAAGAGAAGTGAACCGTTCGCTGCTCATGGAGCCGGGCTGGGAGCTGGATCTGCCGCGAGGAGTGCGGCGGCTCCCTTATCGAGGAGATCTTCAGCCGCCAGGCAGCCGAGGTCGGCGGCATAGTTCGCAGGGCCGGACAGATCCGTTTTCAGATATTTCGAGCCATCCGGCAGCGCGACGAACGCGGTCAGCCGAAGGGTTCCATCTGCAGCATGCGTTGCATGAACCCCCATCGGCGTCTGACATCCTCCCTGAAGCCGGTGCAAGAATCCCCGCTCAGCCGCCGCACAGGCGCCTGACGAGGGATCGTCGAGGGCATCCGCAAGGAGCTCGATCAGATGCAGATCGTCCGCCCGGCACTGGATGCCAAGCATGCCCTGGCCGGCCGCCGGAATCAGCGCGAGGGGATCGAACCATTCGGTGATCCGGTCGGCCCAGCCCAGCCGCCGAAGCCCCGCAGCAGCCAGAACGATCGCATCGAACGCCCCCTCTTCCAGCTTGCGCAGGCGGGTGTCGAGATTGCCACGGCAGTCGGCGAAGGTGAGATCCGGTCGCAGGCGCATCAACTGGGCCCGGCGCCGAAGGCTGGATGTGCCGACCCGGGCGCCGGCCGGCAGCCCCGAAAGCGGCATGCCATCCCGCGACAGCAGAACATCCCGCGCATCCTCCCGGGTCGTGACGGCCGCCAGGCAGAGGCCATCGGCCATGACGTGCGGGAGATCCTTCAGACTGTGGACGGCCACGTCGATGCGCCGCTCCTGAAGCGCACGTTCAATCTCGGCGACGAAGAGGCCCTGCCCGCCGACCCGGAACAGCGGCACATCCGTCACCCGATCGCCCAGGGTGCTGATCAGCACCTCCTCGACGACGATTTCCGGCCGACGCGCTCCGAGCAGCCCGACGACATGCCGCGTCTGCCAGAGAGCCAGCTTGCTGCCGCGTGTTCCGAACCGCAATCGCTCGATGCAGCCGCTCATGACGAATCCTTCGCTTTCGGCAGAATATACAGGGGCGCCTGGGGCAGCGCCTCTTCGGGAAGACCGAACACGGCGGCAATCATCCGAAGCTGCTCCCGATCGACAGCGCCGCGGGATTTCAGTTCGACAATCGGCTGGTGAAGCCACTTTGCCATCATCGAGGAAGTGAATTGTTCGAAGGCATCGCGCAGCTCCGGCGAGAGCTCCCCGTGCTGAGCGAGAAACCGCTCGAGCTCGCTCCGCCGCAGGGTTTCGGCCTGCTCCCGGAGGGCGCGGATCAGGGGAACCAGGGTGAAGGATTCGAGAACGAGCCGGAACCCCGCCGCCTCCTGCTCGACAATCGCGCTCGCCCGATCGGCCTCCTGACGGCGCTGGCCGAGGTGTTCATCAACGACGTTCTGCAGATCGTCGATGTCATACAGGAACAGGTTTTCGATCTCGCCGGCATCTGCGGGAATATCGCGGGGCACGGCGATGTCGATGACGAACATCGGCCGGTTCGGCCGTTTTCGGATAGCCGTCTCGAGCATCGCCCGGCTGATGATGGGCCGCTGGGCTCCCGTCGAGGTGATGACCACGTCGGCGGCGGCAAGCAGCTCGGGAAGATTTTCAAAGGGTTTCGCCACTGCGTCGAACCGTGCGGCAAGCTCCCCAGCCTTTTCGAACGTGCGATTCGTGCAGACCAGCCGGCCGATGCCGGAAGATTTGAGATGCACGAGGGTCAGAGAAGCCATCTCCCCGGCGCCTACGACGAGTGCCTCGCAGCCATCGAGCGGGCCGAAGATGCGCTTTGCGAGGTCAACGGCAGTCGATGCAATCGAGACCGTGTTTTCCGAGATCCGGGTTTCGGCACGGATGCGCTTTCCGATTTCGAAGGCTTTCTGGAACAGCGCGTGCAGGCGTTTTCCGACCCAGCCCCGCTCGGTGGAGTGCTGGTAGGAGGTTTTGAGCTGGTGCAGGATCTGGTTCTCGCCGACGACCATCGAGTCGAGACCGCCGGCAACGCAGAAGAGGTGCCTGATCGCGTCGAGAGCGGGCTTGCGGTACAGGAACGGCTCGAATTCACCGGGTGGAAGGCCCGCATCGGCAAGCAGCTTCAGGAACGACTCCTCGGCGGCCTCATACGATCCATCGTAGTAGAGTTCGACGCGGTTGCAGGTGAAGACGGGAACGGCCTCGAGCGTCGTCCCGTCGGCATCGGGAATCTCGACGCCGCACAGGCGGGCCAGCTGCTCGCGCACCTCGACAGGGGCGGAGCGGTGGTTGAGGCCGATCAGCAGGAGAGGCATCGCAGCATCTCCTTCCGGACGGTCTCTCGCCCGGCATCGCGCAGCCGATCAATCGTCTCCTCGGTGGCCCAGCGGCGGAAGAAGGCCGCCCGTTCTTCGGAACCGGCCAGACGATCCTTCACGACTGGCCGGAGCTCCTCGAGCAACTCCGCCAGCTCGATCAGGGCCGGCTCGAGAGCCCGTTCGAAGCGCTCCCGGACCAGGCGGGCCATTGCGGGCACCCGGGAAGCGGTGACGGCCGCCAGAACGGGCGGGCGGGCAACGAGACTTCCGGTCACGAAATCACCGTCATCGGGCACGTCGCACCGGTTGAACAGGATTCCCCGCTCGCGGCAGAGGCTGGCCAAATGTTCCTGGGCCGCCGGGTCGTCGGTCGCAAGAACCGCTAGGAACAAGTCGGGTGTGAAATCCGTATCCATAGCAGCTCCCACCCGAACCGACGCACCGGGAACATCATATATATCCTTGTGTATTATTTTTGCCACAATACGAATCAAAGCTCCGGCCGCGGCGAGCATCCGAATCTTCCGCAGGGCGACTTCCCCGCCGCCGACGACGAGGACGGGCTTTCCCCTGACGTTCAGAAAGACGGGCAGATCGAATGAAACGGGATGTGTCATGGTCACCTCGGGAACCAGTGCGCGGTGCTGTCGATTCCAAACGTGAGAACCATCGAGAGCAGGAAGCCGGCGATGATGCTCCAGGCAAACCGCGGCCCGGGCAGTTTTTCGCGACGGCGCAGGAGGAGGATCGCGACGAACACGACCAGGAGGAGGGAGGAAAGGGCTTTTTTCGGTTCGAGCGGGTCGAGAATCGCGAACTGGAGCCAGAACCAGGCGAAGCCCCCGAACAGACCGGCCGCGAACAGAACGCAGCCACCGCCCAGAAAGCCCGTCATCAGCGACTCGAGGCGCAGCAGCGGCGGGAAGAACGAGACGGCCCGGAGGCGGTTCTTGTCTTTCAACCGCTTGAGGGCGATGAGATACGTGATGGCGGCAAGGGCGGCCATGAAAAACAGGCACTCCCCGGCGATGGAAAAGCCCACGTGGAGAAGAAACCAGGGGCCGCGGAACTGGGTCCCGACGAGCAGCCGTTCGCCGACGGCGGCGACGGTCAACAGGGCCGCGGAAACGGGTAGCACAAACAGGCTGAAGAAGGTTTCCCGGGACCTCCATTCAAGCCAGGCGCAGACGGCCGCGAGCACGAAACCGGCGATCTGGAGCGCCAGGGGCAGCGAAAAGCCGGCCTGAGCACCCGTTGCAGCCCCCGGATGGCCAAGAAAGGAGGCGAAAGCCGCGGCGAGGCCGATCCAGAGGGTCAGCGTCCCGTGCCAGGCGGGGGTCTTCCCGGCCGCCCGCTCGAGGATCCGGAAGAAGGCCGCCAGCAGCAGGGCCACGACGGCAATCGCAAGGGTTATCTGCATAACGCTGCGATGGTATCACACGCCCCCGCTCCCGTACAACCCGCCTTCGAAACCGTCCAGAGGATGACGGGGAACGGATCACCACGGAGATACTCCGTTGAAAAAAAGAGAGATTTTCAGAGCCGAAGGCGAGGAAAACGCTCATCACAGAGCACACGATGAACACAGAGGTCTCACAGAGATTTCTTTTTCCTCCGTGAAACCTCTGTGTCCTTTGTGCTCTCCGTGATGAAGCCGTTTTCGAAGATGAATACCCGAGACTTCAAGGGCGACGAATGTTCAGAAGAGAACATACCAGACACAGAGGCACAGAGAAACGGACAGACGAAGATCCTTCGTTGAACTATTCGTCGGTTTCAAGAACGCATCCGCAGATGGAGGGCAGATGAACGCAGATGAAAAACAGAAAGGGAGGAACGCCTGGGGCCACCTGATTGCCTGTATACGCCGGAACCTTCCGAAAAAGAAGATTTCTGGAATTTATCTGCGCCATCTGCGTCACCTGTGGATTGGCTCTTGTAACGAAATCAACATACAAGGGACAAAAGCACGAAAGAAGGACAAGGGAACGTGGATGTGCGTCATTTCGAGTTCCTGGGCGGGTTTGAAACCCGCCCCTGCGGCATCGAGGGAGGTTCGGGGGTGCCGGAAAACGAAATGCAACCAGTGTCAGAAGCGGAACTTGTGGTCGTGGATGTCGTAGGTGCCAGAGGCGGTCTTTTTCGGAACGTGGCAGGTGGTGCAGTTGCGGCCGGGGCTCTGCTCGGGGTGGTTCGCGCGGTCGGCGTGACAGGTCATGCAGTACTCGTCGTGGCTCAGGTATTCGCCTCCCGAGGCCGTCTTGAAGTCCCGGAAATTCTGGCAGTAGTCACAGGTGAGGCCTTTCGCCAGGAAGAGGCGGTCCCGGAGGAATTTCCACTGCCGGCGCCGGTCTTCCAGCGACTCGTCGCCGCTGAAGGTGGTCGTATCCTGGCCGGGCTTCGGGGTGAGTCCCGAGAAGAATTTCGTCAGATCATCCCCGGGTCTGTAGCCGACCGGGAAATGATACGTTCCGCTCTCGTCGACCCCGGAAGTGTGACACGACATGCAGACCATCTCGGCGCTGCCGGCCGGCATCCGGGCAGGATTGGCGACCAGTTCGGGCGCGCCGCTGCGGGCATGGTCG
>DATCTT010000219.1:0-9141 GCA_036567845.1 Candidatus Ozemibacteraceae bacterium
CTGGCTCGAGGAGCTCCCGGACCGGCGCGCCATCACGTCGGCCGACGGCGTCTTCACGATCCCGAACGTCCCGCTCGATACCGCCTGTCATCTCGTGGTCCGGCACGAGGACGCGATGAGCAATCTGTTCCGCTCGCGCTCGGTGCCGGTCAGCGTCACTTCGCAACTGTACGCCCGCCAGGTCGAACTGGGGGTTCAGAAAGCGGATCGCGCGATGACCCTGATCGTGCGCGATGAAGCAGGCAATCCGGTTCCGAATGGAAGCGTCACCGCCTGGGGTGAATCCCTGACGACGGATGCCTCCGGCCGCGTGACGGTCCGGATGCCCACGAACACGACGCTGGACCTGCTCGCCGCCGTCGCGGGGAAAGAGCCGCTCGTCGTTCCGGTCACGTTCGAACCTGCCGGGCCGGCTGAAATCGGCGTTTCCCTGCAGCCTCTCGGAAGTCCGAACCACCCCCCGCTGGCCAGGCTGAATGCCGCCGGCGTGCCTGCCATCGCCCGGGGAGGGGAGCTCGCGTTCACCGTGACCTCGTCGGATGCCGACGGAGATGCTCTGGCAAACGGCTGGTCCGCCACCGCCGGAACCTTCGTCGCGACGGGAACCACGATGGCGACGGTGCGGTGGCGCGCTCCCGGATTCGACACGACGGCCACCGTCACCGTTGTCGTGACCGATGGGCGTGGCGGCCGGGCAGACGCGGCCATCGGGATTTCGGTCGGCACGGGCGGCTTCAACCAGAGCCCGGTCGCCTCGATCGTCGCCACCGGGACCCGCATCGAGTATGCGACCAGGCTCCGGCTTGATGCCCAGACCTCGGATCCGGACGGCGATTCCGTCACCTGTCTCTGGCAGGCCGCTGCGGGAAGCCTCGAGTCCACGACGGGCACGACGACGAGCTGGCTTGCCCCCTCGACAACCGGGGTGGTGCCCATCTGGCTCACCGTCACGGATGCGCGTGGCGCCGCCGTCACGACCAGCCTGAGCGTCTCGGTGCTGCCCCCCAACTCCCCGCCGACGGTTGCGGTCACGGCATCGGCGGTGAACGTGCTGCCCCTCACTCCCATTTCGATGAGAGCGGAGGCGGCGGACCCGGACGGGGACCCCGTCACATGCACCTGGTTCGCGACCGACGGGCAGCTGATGCAGGATACCGGGACCCTGATCACCTGGCGCTCCCCCGCCTCGAGCGGGGTCGCCACCGTCACCTGCGTCGTGGAGGATGGCCGTGGCGGCCAGGCAACCGGATCATGGGTCTTCGAGACGAGCACGACGGCGAACAATGCGCCGTTGGTCCAGGTTGCGGCGGCCCGCACGGTGACCGCCGAGGGCGTGAATGTGGCGGTGACGGCCACGGCGACGGATACCGACCGGGATCCGCTGGCCTACGCCTGGTCGGCGACGGGCGGCAGCTTTTCCCGGCCCACTGCATCGGTGACGGAATGGATTCCCGGCGCCGGATCGCAGAGTTACACCCTCTCCTGCGCGGTTCGCGATGACCGTGGGAAAGCCGCGACAGCCACGCTTGCCATCCAGGTGATGCAGACCCTTTCCCTGGCCGCGAATGATGTGCGCTACCTGGATGTGACGGGAACGAGCCGGGCGGTCGCTCTTCCAACGCCTTCCGGTCAGGAGCGGTTCGGGATGGTGATCTCGTCGCTCGACCGCACTGGGACAGCACAGACCTTCGAGGCAAACGGCGGTGGAACAATGCTGGCCGATGTTACACGGTCCCCCGTGGGCTCGGTGCGCCCTTCGCATTCAGGCATGCCCCCGGGCCAGGCGGCGGTGGATGCCGTGATGCGCGGCCGGGCCGCGAGCAACCCGTGCCGGTATTCCGCGAAGACCTCCATCAGGGCCTCGGTCAGGGCGGCCGATGCGAACGTCGGGGACATCCACGTGTTCAATGTCTACACGCCGTCGGGGTATCAGGCGCGCACTGCCCGACTGGCCGTGATCGGCACCCGGTGCAAGGTGTTTATCGACCGGGACCCCGCGGGCGGCTACTCGCCGGCCGGGGTGACTGACGCGATGATGACCGAGTTTGCCTCTGAATTCGATGCCAGGGTCTGGAGCTTCATCACCGCGAATTACGGAGCCCCTTCGAATCTGACCGGGGACGGAAAGGTGACGATTCTCTTCACCCCGTTGGTGAACACGATCGGGGCGGCCGGCTTCTTTGATCCGGTTGATCTGATGCCTGCCGCCACCGAGTCCAACGCCCGCGACATGTTCAATATGTGGGTCTATGATTCGGGGGCGGGGTTCGATATCCCTGGCTGGAAGGTCGCGACCGTGGAGACTCTCGTCCATGAATTCCAGCATCTGGTCAACTCCTGGGCCCACATGCAGCAGGGCGTCGGGGAGGAGGCCCCCTGGCTGAACGAAGCCCTGAGTGTCGGAGCCGAAGTCAGATACCGGAATGCCGCAGACACCCGGTTCGCCGATTACGCCGTGACGCCCGAACAGTTTCCCCTGCTGCCCTGGCCGGATGGGGCCACCGTCGCGAACTACGGATGTGTCGGGCTGTTCGGGCAGTATCTCTATGACCGCCTTGGAACGGACACCATCCGCGCGATGGTCGGTTCGGTCTCCTCGGGAACCGCGAACGTCGAGGCTCACGCTGGCGGTCTGACGTTCGATCAGGTGTTCCGGGAATGGGGCGTTGCCATGTATCGGAACAGCCTCGGGCTGTCTGGACAGCCAGGGGATTATCGTCTCGACGTCGGGCTCGATGATCTCAAAAAAGCCCGGCAGAATTTTGGCACATCCTGGACGGGCGTCGTAACCGGCGCTGCATTCCGGTTCATCGAGTATGTGCCGAACGCCGGGTATGCTCAGCCGTTCACGACGCTTTCGATTGCCGATCCCGGCACTGGAAGCTTCACATTTTCCATCACGCGGATCAGCAACTAGAGATCGGTCGGAACGGTCGCATTCCCTGGAAGCAGTGTGTCCAGGACCGATGCCGCGAGCGCTTCGACAAGGAGCTCCCGTGTCGAGGTTGACAGAATAATTTCAACATCCCGCGGATTGTCCAGGTATCCCATCTCTATCGTGATGACGGGAACGCGACTGAAGATCGAGCCGGTCAGGGCTCCCTGGCGGGCGCCGATGGCCGTCTGACGGTCGGTTCGAAGGTTCACGGGATACCGCGCCCCGAAACGCTGTCTGAGAGAGTGTGTCAGGCGATTTGCCAGAATGGCACTCGCCGAGCAGACGCCGTTCGGTGGCCCGTAGTGATCCCCGAGTTTCCCGGAGACGGCCGGATAATACAGGGTCATCCCATGTCCCTTCCCACTGTCACAATGAAAACGCAGTAGCAGGGAAGCAGAGGCCGTGTTGGCGATTTCCGCCCGGCGCCGATTCGTGACCGTTTCCGAGGCGGACTGCTTCGTGAGCAGGCATGCGACACGCGCATCCGATGCAAGGAGCTCCTGAAGGCGGGAAGATACCTCCCAGTTGATATCCACTTCCCGAATCCCAGCCCGGGTTTTCGTACCGATCCCGTTTTCCGATGGATGCCCTGGATCAATGACAAGAACTTCCCGGGCAAGGCTCGGAACGAGACATATTAAGTATAAAATTGATGATATCGCTATCTTGTTTTTGACAATGTCTATATATTGATGAATTATGGTCTGCTCTTTTCCTCTCGTTCTCGGGCGGATGGCTTCAGAGACCTCGGTAAACAGGATGTAAATCGTGCGTGATCAGCAGCTGTAGGGGCTTCGGATGCATGGATTCTGTGATTGCGCCGATTGCAGCGCTCCTGCGGATTGGCTGACTGGGCATTTCGGCCTGTCTTGCGGCGTCTGCCAAGGGCGATTTTCATGGGCGGCGCTGGCAGCCTTTATCTTCATTGCCGCCCCTGAGACGGAGCCCGGAATGTCGCTGCCGAAGAATGCCGCCGATGGCAAGAGAGACTTGGCGGGCCTGCCTCGCGCGGGACGGCGATGATGGCCGCTGTGATAGCGGGTGCCGCGCTGCCACGGGAGTATCTGGCCGGGTTTTACTTGGAGGCGGGAAAAAAGGAGGAAACGAGACTCGTGGAAAAAAAGAATAATAAAATGATAATATACTTTATTGCGTGATGATATTATCAATAATCGCTTTAGAAGCGGTTCCGTCGCCATAGGGATTGGGGCTTTTAATCATATTGTGATAATGCGAGGCGTCGGTCAGGAGCTTTCGGGCTTCCTCGAAGATCGTTTCGGTGACGGTTCCGACGAGCTTCAGACAGCCGCTCTCGATGCCTTCGGGCCGCTCGGTGTGGTCGCGGAGCACCAGGACGGGCTTCTTCAGTGAGGGGGCTTCTTCCTGGACACCACCGGAATCCGAGAGGATGATCGTGGCGGCCTGCATGGCGTGGATGAAATCGAGATAGCCCAGGGGGGCAACTAAGTGGATGCGCGGATGATTCCCGAGCTGATGTGCCACCTCTGCCCGCACGTTCGGGTTCGGATGCACCGGGAACAGGATGCGGACGTCGGGGAAGGCCTCCGCCAGCTGCAGAAACGCCTGGAAGACCCGCCGGTGCGGTTCGCCGAAGCTTTCCCGGCGATGTGTCGTGACGAGAACCAGCCGGCCTGGTGTCGCGAGTATCGGAGCGAGGTCGGCCGGGGCTTCATACGGCATTTCGAGCGCCCACAGAAGGGCGTCGATGACGGTGTTTCCGGTGACGATAATTTTTTCCGCCGGGATGCCTTCCGCGAGGAGATTGTTTTTCGCGCGCGGGGTCGGGGGAAAGTGAAGATCGGCGAGAGCGCCCGCCAGTCGGCGGTTCATCTCCTCGGGGTAGGGGCTCAGCTTGTCATGGGTGCGCAGGCCCGCCTCGACGTGGGCGACGCGGGTCTTCGTGTAATACCCGGCGAGAGCTCCTAGAAATGCGGTCGTCGTGTCACCCTGGACGAGGATTGCATCGAACCGCCGTTCGCGCAGCACGGCCTCGAGGCCTTCGAGAATCTTCGCCGAGACCGAGAACAGCGTCTGGTTCGGCTGCATCACGGCCAGGTCGATGTCGGGCCGGATGCCGAACAGGTCGAACATCTCGGCAGCCATTTCCCGGTGTTGGCCGGTATGGAGGACGGTGGCCGTCACGCCGGTCCGGGAGCGGGCTTCCCTGATGACCGGGGCGAGTTTCACGACTTCGGGGCGGGTGCCGAGAATGAACAGCAGGTTTGTCGTCATGGGTGCGTCATCCTGTGACGCGCAGCCTTGCGGCGGTGCGCGCGGTTGTTCCGCGCCAGCTCAGCGGGCGGGTTCGGGGGTGCCGGGCTCGGTCGTGGCCGGCCACGAGGCGTCTTCCGCCGGATCGGTGGGGGTCGGCGTCGGCGTCACTTCTGGCTTGGGCGGTTCGGAGCGCAGCGGGGGCAGCTCTTTCCCGTCGAGCAGGTCTTTCAGCTCGGCGCCGGAGATCGTCTCGCGCTGCAGGAGTACGGCCGAGATGCGCTCGAGGTCGTCGCGCCGGGTGGTGAGGATCTCGCGGGCCTTCTGGTATGACGTGTCGATCAGGCGGCGCACTTCGCTGTCGATCTTTTTCGCCGTTTCCTCGGAGATGTCGCGGCGGCGGTTGAAGTCGCGGCCGAGGAAGATCGCGTGGTCGTCGTCGGTGAGATACAGCGGCCCGATCTCGTCGCTCATGCCGAGCTCGCAGACCATCTTGCGGGCGATCTTGGTGGCCCGCTCGATGTCGTTCTTCGCGCCCGAGGTTAGTTCGCCGAACATCAGCTCTTCGGCGATCCGGCCGCCGAGCAGCACGCAGATCTGGTTGGTGAGCTGGGTGCGCGAGACGGTTAGCTTGTCCTCGAGGGGCAGCTGCATGGTCATGCCGAGCGCCATGCCGCGCGGGATGATCGTGACCTTGTGGACGGGATCCGTGTCGGGAAGCGCGACGGCGACGAGCGCGTGGCCCATCTCGTGAATCGCGGTGTTCTTTTTCTCTTTTTCGGAAATGATGCGGCTCTTGCGCTCCGAGCCGGCGATGACGCGGTCGATCGACTCTTCGAAGTCGTTCATGTGGATGACCCGGCGGCCGTACCGGGCTGCGAGGATCGCCGCCTCGTTCGCGAGGTTGGCCAAGTCGGCGCCCACGAAGCCGGGCGTGCGGCGCGCCAGCACCGACAGTTCGACGTCGTCGGCGATCGGCTTGTCGCGGGTGTGGATCTTGAGGATCTCTTCGCGACCGCGCAGGTCGGGCTGGTCGACGACGATCCGGCGATCGAACCGGCCGGGCCGCAGCAGGGCAGGGTCGAGAACGTCGGGGCGGTTGGTCGCCGCGACGAGGATGATGCCCTTGGTGTTGTCGAAGCCGTCCATCTCGACGAGCAGCTGGTTCAGCGTTTGTTCGCGCTCGTCATGGCCGCCGCCGAGGCCGGCGCCGCGCTGGCGGCCGACCGCGTCGATCTCGTCCATGAACACGATGCAGGGGGCGTTTTTGCGGGCCTGTTCGAACAGGTCGCGGACGCGGCTGGCGCCGACGCCGACGAACATCTCGACGAACTCCGAGCCCGAGATGTTGAAAAACGGCACGTTCGCTTCCCCTGCCACGGCGCGTGCGAGCAGAGTCTTGCCCGTTCCGGGGGGGCCGTAGAGCAGCACGCCGCGCGGAATCTTGGCGCCGAGCTCGGTGAACTTCTTCGGCTCCTTCAGAAACTCGACGACTTCCTCGAGATCCTGTTTTGCCTCTTCGGTGCCGGCCACATCCTTGAACAGGACGCGCTTCTCGGTTGTGTCGACCATGCGTGCCCGGCTTTTGCCGAAGCTGAGCGCCTTGGCGCCGCCGCCCTGCATCTTCTGCAGGATGTAGATCCAGGCACCGATCAGCAGCAGGAAGGGGAACCAGTTGATCAGCAGGTTCAGCCACCATGACATCTGCGCGGGCGGTTCGGCCTCGATCGTGACGCCGCTGTCCCGGATGATCTGCATGATGCCGGGATCATCGGGGGCGATTGTCTGGAACTGCATCTGTACGGCGCCCTTCTCGGGCGAGAGGAGGTTGGAGCTGACGGCCTGGCCGGTGATCTCGCGCTCGTTGATCTTGACGCTCATCACACGCGGATTGGCCTTGGATCCGAGCATTTTGAGGAACTCGGAATACTTGATCTTCTCGACCTTCTTTGTGTTCGAGATGCTGGTGAATGCGCTCAAAAAGATGATCAGCAGCAGAACATACAGCGCGATCGTCTTCATTTTCGGGGGTTGTTCTTTCATGCGTGGATCCTGTGCTGCGTGCAAATCGGCCGCAACTGCAGCCGTTATTCTTCCATGGTATCACAGAGGGGGGCAGGGGGCAATCTTTCCCCCTGGAGGGCCGGCTAAAACAGCCGACTGGCGATACGCTGTTGTTTGAGCGACAGCCAGGCGAGCCACCCGTGCCGGCGGCGGCAGAGTTCCTCGAGCCGGTCCAGGAACTGGAGGGCATAGGGCTTCCCCGGGGTGTTGCCGCGGCTCAGCTCGAGCAGCGGCAGATACGCCGACTGGCCGATCGCATCGATGTGCTCGGCGATTCTGGCGAACTCTTCTCCGTTGCGGCTGGCCAGAAACTCGAGCCACAGCGACAGACAGGCGACATCCCGGATGCCGAGAACTGCTTTCCAGGCGATATTCCGGACTTCGGGGCAGGGGTCGTGCGAAAGGTCCGTCAGCAGGCTCAGCCGCTCCTGCACGTCGATATGCTGCAGGACGAAGGCAGCGGATGCGCGCATCCAGCGGCTGGTGTGACGCGCCATCTCCTGGAGCGCCGCCGTGAGCGCCCGCCGGTCGTGGGTCGACCAGAGCGCCTTGAGCACGTTCGCCCGCACGCGGTTGTCCTCGTCGCCCATCAGCGGAAGCAGCATGCGCGTCGTTGTCGGCAGTCGCAGCCGTTCCACCACTTCGACGGCATTGGCCCGGACGCGGTTGTCGGGGTCGCCCAGCGCGCTCGCGATCAGATCCGCCACGGGGTCGCCCGGCTGGGCCAGCCGGCCGATCGCCGTGAGGATCGAGGCTTTCAGGCGCGGATGCGTCTGGGCGGTGTATTTCGCGGTCAGGGACGGCAGGTTCGTCGTGTCGCCGAGTTTCCCGAGCGTTTCGGCGGCCAGCGCGGCCAGGTCGGGATTCTCGTGATCGAGCAGCGGAAGCACCCGGGAGCCGGAGGCCGCGTCTTCCAGGTCGCCGAGAACCTTGAGGGTGTTGTACAGGACGTCCGGGTCGTTGCTGGCGAGATTTGCCGCGAAATCATCGATCTTCTGCGGGGTCTGCGGGAGATCCGGCATCAGCCGCCAGACGCGGATGTTCTCGCGTTCCAGGGTGCGGACCCACGAGGCGCTGTTATACAGCGTGTACGCGTTGAACTCCCGCTCAGCTTTCTGCTGGGCGGTCTCGCGGTCGGTCGCCTCGATGGTGTACTCGATCTTGAACCGTTTGGTCGGGTTCGACGACTCGGTATACGGCAGGACGACCCGATAGATGTACTGCGTGCCGGGCTGGCTCATGGTGACACCCCGATGGTAACACGCGGGGCCCTCCTCCACAAGGATCGAAGAAACGGGTTTGACACCTTTGCATTTGGCTGGTAAGCTGGTAGACGTAATCGTTTTACTGGCGGCTTTCTGCCGAATTCCACCCGGGTCCAAAGGAGGAACAATACGCAGGCCCGTGCCGGCGAGACCGGCGAAAACGATTGCGAACGTCTCAGGAGGATCCTTCGAGGTCTTTTGAGACACCTCCCGGATGACCGCGGAGGATGGGTATTACCGGTTGATTCTGGTGGAGATACAAGTCCCCAGGTTGACGATCCTCGGACCAATTCTTTAAGGAAGAAAAAGCCAAATGGAAGACAAGACCATCACCTGCCGCAACTGCGGAAAACCCTTCACGTTCACCGTTTCTGAACAGCAGTTCTACAAAGAGAGAGGCTTTGAGCACGAGCCCGTGCGCTGCAAGGGTTGCCGCGACCAGCGCAAGACCACCCGTGGCGGCCCCTCTTCCGGCCCCGGCCCGAAGCAGATGCACACCGTGACGTGTTCCGAGTGCGGCCAGGAGACCCAGGTGCCGTTCAAGCCCACCGGTGAGAAGCCGGTCTACTGCCGCGACTGCTTCAACAAGCGCCGCTCGGGCTACTGATCATCGACCACACCACCGGCGTCGGGCCTCGTGCC
>DATCTT010000220.1:0-3888 GCA_036567845.1 Candidatus Ozemibacteraceae bacterium
GCCCTGTTCGCCCGAGCCGTCGGCCAAACCGACTCGTTCGACGCCGGCCTCCGGATCCTCGACGCCCGCATCGCCGCCCAACCCGACGAAGCCGAATCCCACCGCGCCAGAATCGAGCTCCTGATGGAGGCCGGCCGCTACCAGGAAGCCGCCGCCTCCCTCTCGATTCTGCGAGCCAATCATCCCGGAGACAGGATTCTCGCCACTCTTGCCCTCGATCTGGCCGAGCTCGCCGGCGATGCCCTCGCGGCCGAAACCCACCTCGAAACACTCCTCGAGCGGCTTCCCGACGATCCCGGCCTCCTCGAACGGGCAACCGCCGTCCTGGCCTTCGCAGCAAAACGGCGCGCCCTCGATGCCGAGATCGCCGAGGTCCACCGTGACGCGACGACAGCCCAACCAGCCATTCCCTTCGACCGGGAGTTCCTCGAGGCGTTCGTCCGCCAGTTCGCCGGCCGCGAAGGGGTCCATGCCATCCAGGCAAGAGGGGAAAAAGGCGCCTGGGGCTACCGGCCCGTCAAGGAACCCCTCGATACCAAGCTCGTATCGAAACACCTGTCCGGAGACACCACTCTCGGCACCTACCTGGTACGGCGTGACGACACGACCTGCCTCATGGCCTTCGATCTCGACATCGCCAAACCGGCCCTGCGCCGCTTCGACGCAGATCCGGCCGAGCGGCGCCGTCTCAAGCTGAAACTCGTCGAAGAGGGAAAACGCCTGCTCGCCGTCGCCACGGAAGCGGGGATCCCGCTGCTTCCCGAGTGGTCTGGCCACAAGGGGCTCCACTTCTGGCTGTTCACTGCCGAGCCGGTTCCCGCCCGCATTCTGCGCGCCATCGGCCGCTGGCTTCTCGACCGCGTTCCGCCTCCGGCAGCCGAGCTTCACTGGGAGCTGTTTCCCAAACAGGATCACGTGGAACCGGACGGACTGGGCAATCTCGTGAAACTCCCCCTCGGCATCCATCGCCGGTCGATGAAACGCGCCCTCTTCCTCGATCCGGGAAGCTTCCGGCCAGCCGACGACCAGGCCCGCGCCTTTCTCGCCCATCGACGGCTCGACCCGGCAGCCCTCGGCGAGATTCTTGGCCGGATGACTCTCTCGGGGGAAGGAACGGAACTTCCGGCCATGGATGCGGAACCGCACCCGGTCATGGCTGCGACGGCCGATGATCTCCCCGCCACGCCGGAATCCCACGATGGGCGGGGCGATCCGGCCCTCGCCCTCGAGATCATCATCCCCCTGCCCGCGAGGTTTCCCGAGCCGATCGAGGCCCTGTTCGCCGGCTGCCGGCTGCTTGGCTCGGTCGTCAGCCGTGCTCTGAGTGGCGCAGCCCTCGACAGCGCCGAGCGTCACGTGCTCGTCTACCTGCTCGCCCCGCTCGGCGACGACGGCCGGATCTGCCTCCATCAGGTGCTGAATCGCCAGCCCGGCTACGACCCGAACGGCGTGAACCGGGAGATCCGGGCCGTCCCGCCGAACCCGATGAGCTGCGCGAAGACGCGGCGGCTCCTTCCTGCGCTCGCCTCGGAGGTCGGCTGCGACTGCCAGTTCCGCGTCCCCGCGGGGTGTTACCCCTCGCCTGTCGTCCTGGCCGGCTTCGTGCCCGGCTGCAGCACCGGGCTTGCCGGCGCCCTTCTGGCACCGCCCCCCGTGGCGCTTTCCCGAGGCGAGGAGTTCGTCGGAGCGAGTGGAGGGATCGACCGGATGATGCGGGAATACCTCGAGGTGCGAGAGACGGTGAACCGGCTGAATGTGCGTCTGAAGCAGCTCCGGTGCGGCATCAACAACCTCTTCGACCGCGCCGGCACCGACCACATCGTCACGAAAATCGGCGAATATACGCGTCTCCCGGAGCCGGAGACACCCCATGAGCCCGAAGCTGGCTGAGGGAGGACAACTCCATGGAAGACGCCACCCTGTACGTGACTGCCCAGGGAAGCCGGCTCGGCCGGATCGGCGAGCGACTCGTCGTGCGCAGCCGGGAGGGACGCGTCATCGGCGACGTTCCCTTTTTCCGGGTCAGACAGGTTATCTGTGTGGGAACCGTCGAGATCGGCCATTCGGCGCTGGCAGCTCTGTTGAAGCGGGATATCGACGTGACACTGCTGACCGTGAACGGCCGGTTCAAGGGCCGGCTCTCCAACCTCCAGCCGCGCGCTGTCCGATGCCGGATGAAGCAGTATGAACGCGCTTCTGATGCGGCTTTTCGGCTCGATACGGCGAAAGCCCTTGTGCGGGGGAAGCTGACCTCGAGCCGGGTCTGGCTGATGCGCCAGAACCGCGCGCACGACGATGCTCTCGCCAGGGCCGTGCTTGGCGTGACGAGCGCCCAGCGTGCCGTCGACGCCGCGAAGACGACGGATGAGCTGCTGGGGATCGAGGGAAGCGGTGCCAGATGTCACTTTCAGGGGATCCGGGCCATCCTGAAACAGGATCTCGGCTTCACAGGCCGAGCGACGCGGCCGCCGCCCGACCCGGTAAATGCTCTGCTGAGCTTCGGGTATACGCTCCTGTTCAACCGGGTCTGGTCAGCCGTCGAGCAGGCTGGTCTCGACCCGATGCTGTCGAATCTGCATGCGATCGAGGACCGCCGCCCGTCGCTCGCTCTCGATCTCATGGAGGAGTTTCGCGTCACCGTGGTCGACCCGGTCGTGTGCGGCATGATCAACCGGCTCGAACTGGATGTGACCTGTTTTCGCCACGAGGAGGGGAAAGGCATCCGGATGAACGAGGAGGCAATCGGCAGGTTCGTGAAAAAGCTCCAGGCACGGCTTGCCGACACCTGCGCCTGCCCCGTTGACGGCCGGTCGTATCCCTATGGGGATCTGATCGTCAGGCAGGCCTGGCAGTACAAAAGCCTGATACTCGGAGAGCGGAATGAATATATACCGGTGACGATCAAATGAGCGGAATGTTTTATATCGTCTGTTATGACACACCGTCGGACAAGCGGCGAAGGAAACTGCACAAGATGCTGAAGAATTATGCGATCCCGGTGCAGGAAAGCGTCTTCGAGACGTTCCTCGAGGGGCCGCGGTTCGATGAACTCCTCCGCCGGCTCGTTCCGCTGATCGATCCGGCCGTCGACAGCGTGCGGATCTACGGAATGACCAGGGAAGCCCAGCACCGGATGCACGTGTTCGGCCTGCCTGGCCTGCTCGAGGACCCGGACCACCTCATCGTCAGCGACGCCTCCAACGGCCTCGACGCCGCCCCAACCGATCTTGGCGACGAAGCTGACGACCCTCTGGAAACATGAGCCATGGCGCTGAAATCGCCGGCGGCAATCATGCCAGCTCCCCTTGTCTCAAAGCCCGGCTCAGCCGCCGGGAAGTCATTGTGCACCTTGTGTCTGCTTGATGGACGGATTTCTGCGGATCGATTTTTCTCCGGAGATCTGATATACTCTTCGATGTTCTTGATGGAAGTCCGGGAAGTTCTTTGACAAGAGAAGATGATCCTCGAGGATCGCAACGCATCCGTTCGATCTGCCGTCCCGTTCCGAGCACCTGGCAGACTGCCCGAAAACCCGCTGTTTCCGTCGAGGTACTCGGAAAATGAAACTCGCTCCCAAAGCGGATTTCCCCCCATCTCGAACGGCCCGGCTGAATTTTCAGCACCTTTTTCGGGGAGGTGCTCGGAAACCGCCCCGCAGATCATCTCCTCATCACGATCCTCAGCCCAAGGATCCAACTCACAACCCCACCAAATCGGGGATTGAAACAAAATAATATAATAGACGGGAAATTAACTTCCCTCATAAAATCCAACTCACAACCCCACCAAATCGGGGATTGAAACAGTTCTTTGTTGACTTGGAACGAACTATCGACGTATGCAATCCAACTCACAACCCCACCAAATCGGGGATTGAAACTTCCGAAA
>DATCTT010000221.1:0-8229 GCA_036567845.1 Candidatus Ozemibacteraceae bacterium
AGCTCGTCGGCTGGATCGAGGCCGGCCATCGGTACACGACACTGCTCGGCGTCACGGGCTCGGGAAAGACGTTCACGATGGCGAGCCTCGCGGCCCGCCTGCAGCGGCCCGTTCTCGTCATCACTCACAACAAGACACTCGCAGCCCAGCTTTACAGCGAGTTCAAGGAGTTCTTTCCGGGAAACGCCGTCGAGTATTTCGTGAGCTACTACGACTATTACCAGCCCGAAGCCTACATTCCCACCACCGACAGCTACATCGAGAAGGATTCGGACATCAACGAGGAGATCGACCGATTCCGCCACTCTGCCACCTCTTCCCTCTTCATGCGTCGAGATGTCATCGTCATCGCGTCGGTCAGCTGCATCTACGGCCTCGGCTCGCCGGAAGACTACCTCGAGCTGCGCATTTCGCTGCGCCAGGGCGATCTGCTGCCACGGCAGGAGCTGCTGCGCCGCCTGACCGACATCCAGTATTCCCGCAACGACATGGATTTCCACCGGTCCCGGTTCCGGGCCCGCGGTGAAACCGTCGACATCTTCCCGGCCTCGAGCGAAGAGGCGATCCGGGTACGATATTTCGGCGACGAGATCGACCGAATCGAGCGGTTCGACCCGCTCACCGGCGAGGTCATCGCCCGCCCCGAGGCGATCGAGATCTTCCCCGCACAGCACTTCGTGACGACGATGGAGAAGAAGGAGCGCGCCTTCGCGGCCATCGAGGCCGAGATGGCAGAACGCGTGAAGCTGTTCGAGAGCTGCGGTAAGGCGATCGAGGCGCAGCGTATCAACGAGCGCACCCGCTACGACCTTGAGATGATGAAGGAAACAGGCTTCTGCAAGGGCATCGAGAACTACTCGCGCCACCTGGCCGCCCGCGAGCCGGGCAGCGCCCCCGACACCCTCGTCGATTACCTTCCCAAGGACAGCCTCATCATCCTCGACGAGTCCCACATGACCGTCCCGCAGCTGCGGGGCATGTGCCACGGCGACCGCAGCCGGAAGCAGACACTCATCGATTTCGGCTTCCGCCTGCCCTCGGCCCTCGACAACCGGCCCCTCAACTTCGAAGAGTTCCTCAGCCGCAAGCGGCAGCTACTGTTTGTCTCGGCCACCCCCGGCCCGTGGGAGCTCGAAGTGTCGGAAGGCCGCGTCGCCGAGCAGTTGATCCGGCCCACCGGCCTGATCGACCCGAAGATCACCGTCGTGCCGACCGAGGGCCAGATCGATCATCTGATGGACCGGATCCGCGACCGGCTGGACCACGGCGAACGCGTTCTCGTCACAACGCTCACCAAGCGCATGGCACAGGAGCTGTCGGGATACCTCACCCAGATGGGCATCCCGGCCCGCTATCTACACGACGAGATCGAGACGCTCGAGCGCATCGAGATCCTGCGCGATCTGCGAGCAGGGGTCTTTTCGGTGCTGGTCGGCATCAACATGCTGCGCGAGGGCCTCGATCTGCCTGAAGTCTCGCTCGTCGCCATTCTCGACGCCGACAAGGAGGGGTTCCTGCGCTCCGCCTGGGCCCTGATCCAGACCTGCGGCCGTGCGGCCCGCAACGTCCGGGGCGAGGTGTTCATGTATGCCGACAAGATCACGCCATCGATGAAGCAGTGCATCGACGAAACCGCCCGCCGCCGCGGGATTCAGGAACGGTACAACGCGGAAAACGGGATCGAGCCAGCTTCGATCGTGAAGAAGCTGCCCAAGGTATTCCTGCCCGGCCAGGAAGGTGGAGCTGAACCAGGCCGCAAGGTCGATGCCGAGAGAATCTCTGAAATGCTCGGGCAGCTGCAGACCGAGATGGAGAAGGCCGCTCGCGAGCTCCAGTTCGAGCGGGCCGCGATGATCCGCGACGAGATCATCGCCCTCCAGGAGGAGCATCTCGAAGCCGACGTGCTTGCCGGTCTCGGCAAGGCCCTGCGCTCGGGCCGCGACCGGAGCATGGCGAAGAAGCGCAACACCCGCCGCGCCCGTTCCCCTCACCAACAGCCCGGGTGATCCTGGTATTTTGAATTTTCTGAAATCCCCACAAAGGCACAAAACCTGCCCTTTTTGAACGTGTCTTCCATCGTTCTTCGTGTCTTGGCGGTGAAAAGGGGCTCTGTGTCTCCGTGTCTCTGTGGTGAAACGATCTGTGCCTCAAGGAGTTCGCGGGGAAAAGAAACCGTCTCATCAGCGTAATCGGCGGATGAGACGATTTCTTGGAAATCCGGTGGGTTATGGCCGCGGCTTGATCGGCTTGTTGAAGACGTCGAAGGGGAGGTCTTCCTTCAGTTCGACGCGCAGGAAGGTCAGGATGTCCATGCCCATGGTGCGCATCTTCTCGCTGTCGAACCAGAACAGCTCGAACACGACCCGCTCGGCCTCCTTGCGCAGAGCGGCGAGGTCGGTGAGCTGGTGGTTGATGTTCAGGTTCTCGATATGGCCGGCGATCTTGTCGAACTCGGCGCTGATCAGCTCAGGGCCTTCCGGCGAATCGTTGAAACCGCGCGGAAAGTTCGGATACTTCTCGCAGAATTCTATTTCCCGGGCTATATGTCTGAGCATGGCCGGTTTTTCCTCGATCCCCATGCGGACGGCCAGAAGCTGGGCGGCGATCGCTCGGGGATCGTCATTCTTCTTCACATACTGGAGGGCCGCGACGAGGTCGTTGATGCCGTGAAACGCAGCGTCGATCATGCCGCAGGCATACAGCATCTTCTTGAGAACGACATCCTTCGTTACGGGGAACTGGTCGCGATGCAGCTCGGCGAACCGGGACGTGGTGGCCTGCGCAGCCGGTGCCAGACAGGCGAGATGCGCGCCGGCAAGAAGCATGACTACCGCGATGAAGCGGATCTGCAACCTCGTGTTCCAAATGTGCATGGATTCATTTTACCTGTACCCCGCCAAGTTGGCAACCCTCCTGTCGCCAAGGCCTTCGTGAAGCCCCCGTCCGCAGATGACACCGATATCGCAAATATACGGCATAACACCCGGAAGAGCCCTCTTTCAGATCACGACAAGGACCTGCCTTCGTTCCCGAAGGTCATTTCCATCTGCCCTTGGCCTGCCCTGCATCTGAGGATACGGTCGTTTGACCCGAAACGTTTTCACCGGAGTATCGTTGTGGTGAAACGATCTTCGTGTCTTTACGGTGAATCACTTCTCCGTGTCTCCACGCCTCTGGGGTTCGTTCCCTTCGTGACTCCGTGGTGCACCAGCGGAGGCATGTTCGACGAGCTGATCGAGCTCCGCGCGTAGATTCCGGAGTTCATCCGTCTTGCCGTTGAGGACGAGATACTGGAAGTTCGGGCTGCGGAAAATCGCCATCTTCCGGAACTTCGCCTCGAGAAACCACCCTTCGGTGAGGCGCTGGATCAGCATGTTCGCCGGCTCGATCAGCAGGGCAACGGCAAATGACGGCAGAATCTGAGCCCACCACGAATGCTCATCGATGTATTTCTTCAGGTCATCCTGAAGGATGTTTTCGACGGTCTTGTACAGGGCGGCAGTGCCGAGAGTCAGCAGCATGTAATACACACCGGTTCCGATCACGACATCGATGTCGACCAGCTTGAACCGCATCGTCGCGTACACGACGATGATCATGAAGGCCAGGGTCGCCCACTCGACAATCGGGAACTCGAACACCCAGAAGATCTGATGGCGCAGCAGCATGTCATGCAGAGCGCACAGGCAGTAGAACGCCTCGCCGAGCAGAATGAACTCGACCCGGCGGCGCATCATCTCATCCTCGTGGGTGAACCTTGCTTTCAGGAGCCGGTAGGCAATCCGCGCGAGCAGCACGCCCATCACGAAGGCGTACCCCTTCATGAGCCCGCCGCCGATCGCGAGCGGCCCGTCGGGCGTCAGCTCGAGCTCGCCCCGGAAGATGAGGTCGGTGGGAAGGGCCAGCAGGAACACTGTCGCCGCGGCCCAGGCCATTCCCCGCGTCCGTGTCCGGGCATACCGTCCCTCGAGAACGGCATCGGGGAACTCGGCCAGCAGCGGGATCAGCAGGATCGTGCCGATCCAGCCGGCCCGGACGAACCAGATGTTCGGCACGATATAATATATTATTTGAAATATATTATACAGCATCGACGCCGTGGCAATGCCGGCGATGACCCGGTTCACGGGCTGTTGGCGGGCCCGTCCCAGAACAAACCAGCCGACGAGAGCTGATATGCCGGCCGAAATCAGTGATGTCGCGAGCCGCAGCGACGGCGTCAGAACGATCTCATCCATGGAATGCGCGTCCTTCCGGAGAGTCTCGCGCCCATCTAACCACGGCCCCGCGTTGCATGCAAGCTCGCCGGAGCAAATGCACCCCGGACCGCCCCCAGATCGGGGCGGTGCCGATTTCTCTGGAAACCAGTCAAGGCAACCGTGAATCTTCATGGCGCGAGAGAGATGGGAAAAGGATCGAAAGGACGCAACGTTCGATCGCTGCCTTGGGAGTTCCGGTGGCAGGGGTGAACATACACGATGTGTGCATATCCAAACCTGGAGGCAGGAAGCCGACGGGAACGGGCATTGCCTCGCCAGCGAGAACTCCCGGGGAGAACCCGAAGGACGGCAACCGATCCGGCCCGCAATCCACCGGAGAGTGCATGGGTGCTCTGGAATCCCTCGCCACGGTGCGACGAGGTGCCGTTTGCCCTCGGAATGGGTGGCCTTGCCAAGGGGGGCGAGGTGTGGTATGTTCATATCAGAGGCTGTTTGAAAATCATGTCCCTGCGCTGTGCGTGATGATGCAGGTTTAATTGAGCCGACACCTGTATCCAGAGGGAATCTGTCTTCGCCCCCCGCTGAGATCACCTTACGAACAGGATCACTCCTGTTACGAAGACCTCATTGTGAGGGCGAGCGGACAACCGCTTACCGTTAGGTAGGGTTCAATTTTCCTTCACACGGCAGAGGCGGGGGCTTACCCGCAGACCAGCGAGGCCGCCCGGAGACTCCGGCGGCCTCGTTCTTTTTTCCGCTTTTCCTGTTGCCTTCGGGTGGCGGATCGGTATAGTATCCACGGCATGACGGCACGACCGCTGCTCATCGTCTCGGAAACGCTCAAAGCCCCGGATCTTCTCCAGGCGCCGTTCGGGCTCCAACCCGAAGAGTTCATGCTGGCCCGCCTCGAATCCCTGGCATTCATCGGCTTTTCCCGGTTCGCCGCGATCGTCATCCACGATCCCCCCGCCGACCTGTTCCGGCGCCTGTCGCTCGGCCTCCGGGACCGCCCCGACGCCGAAGCCCTCTGGACCGTCATTTCCCAGGCCCGCCCAATCCCGGTGCACGTGCTCGTCGAGAAGATCGGGCGCCCACCGGCGGAATTGGCCGACCTCGGCATCGGTCTGGTCACGCCCGCCCGGCTCCGCGAGGCTTGTGAGGCCGCCCCCGCCCCCGGAACCGTTTCCGGGCCGGCGGTCGCTGCGGCCACGATGCTGACGGCCGACGATGTGCGCATCATGCACACTCAGGGCATCCGGACGCTCGACGAAGAGACCCCGATGACGGACTGGGCGCGGGAAACGGCTGCCGCGCTCGGTATCCGGCTCACGAGACGCGCTTCCCGACGCATAATCATTCCGGTCGAGGCCCGCGGCGTGGCGCATCTGCAGAAGTTCGGCGACCTGATTCACGGCTTCGCCGCCTCCCCTCTTGCCCCTCTGTTCACCGTTCCCGAGCCCCTGATGCCGGCGTTCAACGAACTGTTCCCCTCGCTCAAGGGGCGTCTCGTGGCTCCAAGCATCCATTGGGAGAAGCAGGGGGCCTTCACCGGCGAGATCTCGCTGGCGATGGCGCTGGATCTCAGCTGCGAGGGTGCAATCGTCCCCGACCTGCCGGCGTACACCGAGCCGAAGCGGTTCGAGGCGCTGTGTCGGCTCGTCGCCGGGAAACAGTTTTCGCTTTATGTGCCCGCCCCCCTTGCCGCCCGGGATTGTTGTGCTATAATTGGCGACCGGATCTTTCGGCTCACCGATGTCCGGGGCCGCACGGCAGCAGCGCTGCCGCCTGATGGAGCCCTTCTGATGAAGGGTTGTGATCTCGAGAATATCGCCAGGGAAAGGAACAAGTCGTGATCGACGAAGCCAAAGTCAAAACCATCGTTGCCGAAGTGCTCAAACACATCGATCTCCAGGATCGCATCCGCCCCGGAACCGTTCCCGTCGGCGTCAGCGGCCGCCACATCCACGTCACCCAGGCCGACCTCGAAACCCTGTTCGGTGCCGGATACCAGTTGAAGGAAATGAAAAAGCTCTCCCAGCCCGGCCAGTTCGCAGCGGAAGAGTGTGTCATGCTCGTCGGCCGCAAGGGCGTCATCGAGAAGTGCCGCATCCTCGGCCCGGTCCGGCCCGCTACTCAGGTCGAGATCTCGGGCACCGACAGCTTCACCCTCGGGGTGCCAATCGTGTACCGCGATTCCGGCGACACCAAGGGGACGCCCGGCATCATCGTCGTTGGCCCCAAGGGCCACGTGGTGCTGAAGGAAGGCGTCATCGTCGCCACCCGCCATGTGCATCTGCACACGAAGGAAGCCGAGAAGCAGGGTCTGAAGGATATGGACCGCGTCTCGGTCAAGACGCAGGGCCCCCGCGCGATTGTATTCCAGAATGTTCTGGTGCGCGTCAGCGACAAGTTCGCCGCGGATTTCCACGTCGACAACGACGAAGGCAACGCCGCCGGTCTCAAAACGGGTGACATGGTCGAGATCATTCGCTGATCCCGGTCTTTTGCCATAGAATTTCGACAGCAGTACAACATTTTCGATAAGCCAAATCTCAGGAGGACGCCATGCAGGAAGCTCTGGGTATGATCGAAACCAAAGGTCTGACCGCTCTCATCGAAGCCACCGACGCGATGGTCAAAGCCGCCAACGTGAAGCTCGTCGGCTGGGAAAAAATCGGTTCAGGGTATGTGACCGCCTTCGTGCGCGGTGATGTCGCCGCCGTCAAGGCCGCCACCGACGCCGGCGCAGCCGCTGCCAAGAAGATCGGCGAGCTGATCTGCGTCCACGTGATCCCGCGGCCGCACGGCAACCTCGACGAGGTCATGCCGATCCGCGACAACAGCCAGACGGCCTCCAAGAAGTAATCCGACGGGAACGTCGTCATGAATCTCGGTCGCGTCTGCGGCACCGTCGTCTGCACCCGCAAGGAAGAACGGCTCAACGGCATGAAGTTCCTCGTCGTCGAGGAGCTCACGATTGATCATAAGCCCACGGGCCATCACGTCATTGCGGTGGACGCGGTCAGTGCCGGTGCAGGGGAAACCGTGCTGCTCGTCAACGGCAGCTCGGCCCGCCTGACCGAGCGCACCCTGAACTGCCCCGTCGATGCGGCAATCGCCGCCATCGTCGACGCGGTGGTGATGGATCACGAACGCAAGACCTGACGGACGGCGAGACCGCTCCTGGTGCGTCTTCCCGGCCTACGCAGCCTGAAGTTCGGCTGCCGGGCCGGGGAACGTCCGGACCGGCTGCCTGTTTTCGATCACGGGGGGAATCATGTCCATTTCTCAGGATGAACTGAGCGTCATCGTCAAGGAAGTCCTCAAGAACCTGAAGACGGCCGGTGCCCTGCCGGCCGCCGCGTCGCAGCACGGCGGCTCCGCCGGTGGCAAGGGAGTCTTCGAGAACATCGAGGATGCCATCAAGGCCGCCGGGGAAGCCCAGAAGAAACTTGTCGAGCTTCCGGTCGCCCTGCGCAAAAAGATCATCGAGAACATGCGCCGGCGGTGTCTGGCGAAGGTCGAGGAGATCGCGCGCATCGGTGTCGAAGACACCGGCTACGGCCGGGTCGACGACAAGATCCAGAAGAACACGCTCGCGATCACGAAAACCCCTGGCATCGAAGATCTGCAGCCCGTTTCCTACTCGGGTGACGACGGTCTGACCGTCGTCGAGCAAGCGCCCTACGGCATCATCGGGGCGATCACCCCCTCGACGAACCCCTCCGAGACGATCATCTGCAACTCGATCGGCATGATCGCCGCCGGAAACTCCGTCGTGTTCGGCCCCCACCCCGGCGCCGCGAAGGTCAGCCGGTTCACCCTCGAGCTACTGAACGAGGCCGTCGTCGAAGCCGGTGGCCCCGTGAACCTGATGACGATGGCGGCCAAGCCGAGCATCGAGAACGCCCAGATCCTGATGACCCACCCCTCGATCCGGCTGCTGGTCGTCACGGGCGGTCCCGCCGTCGTCGCCGCCGCCGCCAAGTGCGGCAAGAAGTTCATCGCC
>DATCTT010000222.1:0-3711 GCA_036567845.1 Candidatus Ozemibacteraceae bacterium
CAGGCGCAGCGGCAACGACGCCAGCCGGGGCTCGCAGGGGAACCGCCTGGGTCACGCTGACCTGGGCATCACCGGTCGGCACCAGGAGCCGCTGACCGACCCGCAGACCGTTCGGATCGGCGATGCGATTGTAATCCATCAGTTCTTTCCAGCGGTTCGCGTTGCCCAGGATCTTCTGGGCGATCCGGGGAGCGGTGTCGCCAGGCTGAACCACATAGCCGCCAGTATTGTATGCGGTCCGCATTGCCGCCGGAGCGGCGGCCGGGGCTGCAACTCTTGTCGGGGCCGGCATGGCGGCATTCGCGGCGGCCCGCACCGTCGCATTCACGACGGGTGCGCGTCGGATCGCTTTCTGCACCATCGCGGCGGGCGGCTCGATCGGGGGACGGACATCCCCCGGCTCGAGGGGTGTGGCGACAACGGATGGAGGCGCTTGCAGCAGCCCCCCGGCCCCGGGAAGCGCAGCGCCGTCGGTCTGCCCGGCTTCCTCGGCAATCGACGCAGGATACTCCTGCGCGGTTGCGGGAACAGGCAAGACCGCCGCGCCCACCGAGAACAGGAGGGCGAGCAGCGGGTCCCTGGCCCGCATCGGTCTGTAGAATCGCATTGATAACCTCCGTGATTCCAGAGATGGAAGGTTCAGACTTTCCAGTATCGTTTCAGATTTGCCTTGAGCAATTTGGCATAGGCATACCAGTCGGAATAAGAGATGATTTCTTCCTTCTTTCCCTTATCGACAGTCACAAGCCGATTGTTGAGCAGCAGCTGCGCATGGTTCGCAAACGCGGTCGCCTGGGCTTTTCCAGGCTTTCCACCCTCGAGAACAGTCACGATTCTGCCTTTACAGAGCTGCCGTCCCGTTGCAAACACCTCCTTGAACAGCGCCAGCAGCCCGTGCTGACTGGTCAGGAGGTGCGTGCCGCCATCCTCGGCCAGAATCCCTGTCCCCCACGGGATGATCAGGAACTCCGGCTCATACTGCTTGAGGATAGGCACGATGATTTCGCGCCAGCAGACCAGATACTCCCGGTCGCCGTATCCCGAGGGAAGTGGGATATTCACGTTGTATCCGATCGCGGGAGCCTTACCAATCTCGGAGTAGTGGCCCGTTCCGGTGCGGCCCGGATACTCGTGCAGGGAAACGGTCAGCACGTCGCGCCGTTCCCAGAAAATCTCCTGGGTGCCGATGCCGTGTTCGGCATCGAGATCGATGATCGCGATGCGCTTGAGACTGAACTTTTTCGAAAGGTAATGCGCACCGGCGGCGGCAGCATTCAGCAGGCTTCCATAGCGGAAACTTTTGTATCCGGCATGGTGGCCCGGCATGGCGGTGAGACAGGCGGCATTCGGGATCTTGCCGTCCATGATCAGATCGATCGCGTCGAGCACGCCGCCGGCGCCAAACCGGGCGACCTCGAAGGATTTCTCCATGACAGGCGTGTCGG
Organism: Candidatus Ozemibacteraceae bacterium; assembly: GCA_036567845.1. Lineage (GTDB taxonomy): Bacteria > Muiribacteriota > Ozemobacteria > Ozemobacterales > Ozemobacteraceae > MWAR01. Next base: position 1,446 of record DATCTT010000222.1, read on the forward strand.
GGTCGAGGCGGTCGATGCCGTAGGTGCACCGTTTGTGCAGGAGTTCGAGATACTCGGGGTCATGAATCTCGCGCAGCCGCTTGAGCGTCGCGATATCGGCCTCGTGGATCTGGTCCGGCCACATGTTGGCGGCAACAAGCCCCTCGATGATCACCTGGAGGCGGGCGCCCTCGGGCCCAACATTCAGTGGATCATGCAGGAGCAGGTCGGGGTGGTACATGATGACCCCACCCTGGGTATCGGATTCCATTTTCAGGCGCGCGAAACGCGCTTCCCCCTTTCGCGACGGATGCCGTACGATCCATTCATCGGCAGAATCCGCCGGTCGGTCCACACAAACCGCAAAAGAACCGGCCCGGTTCCGATGAAGTTCGGAGCCGGGCCGGTTTGTGGACGGGGGAAAGAGGTGTCAGCGGGTCGGGCTGGCGGCACCCCGGGCGGCAATCCAGGCATCGAGAGCGACGGTATATGCACGAAGCGCCCTGGCCTTCGTTTCGGAAGTGGCTGCAGGGTCCTGGGCGGTGGCCACATAGTCTCGATAGGCTTGCTCATAGGAGGCCTGGGCAGCGGTGAGAGAGGCGGAAGGAGCCGCGGATGCCGCAGGGATGGTTCTGGTGGAGACAGGCGCGGGTTCGGCGGTTCCGGTGGCGGGGGGCGGCTGCGCGGCAAGAGCCGTATAGGCCATGACGCCGGCTTTTTTCACCAGTTTGCTGCCGATCCATTTACCGATCTTGCCGCCGATGATGTCGCCGCCGATCACGCCGAGAATCGGCAGGGCAATGGGGCCGGTTCCGGCAAACAGGGCTGCGCCGATGGCCATGCCGACGGCTTTTCCGATGACGCTGCCGACGGCGTCAGAGGCGCCTTCGACCGCGAGCTTCTTCTTGTCGAGGCCGTTCCAGACGTCTGCAACGGTCGCGGGCCGGTCCATCAGGCGGGCTTCGACGAGCCCCGCCGTCAGCGGCCTCACAAAGGCCTTCGTCATCGAGGAGGCAACCTCCGAGCCGATCAGCCCTCCGACAGCCGCCCCGGCCGGGCCGCCAATGGCCAGGCCAATAGTGGCACCGATAGCCATGCCCGCGAAGCCGGTGATCCGGCCGGCGATGCCGCTGGCCGCGGACGAGGCGAGCTTCGTCTTGACCCAGACAGGGTCTTTGACCTGTTCGATCTTCTGTGCCGCCCTGGCTTTCAGGCGCGAGAACAGGCCGTCCCCTGCCTGCGCGGCTACCGGCCCCGCAAGCAGCGCCCCGACCAGCCACAGGCAGATGATTGCCCGCCACGTCGTATTCCGCATATTCATTCCCTCATGCATAACGCTCATGAAGAGCGCGTTTTGAAGCGTTTTCACCCTCCGCCATCCCGAAGAGATGATGGAGACTGTACAATCATAATGGAAATTTCTCCAACCCGCCATTGGCAGAGAGCCAGGGAAAGAGCCATGAGCCTTCAGCGATTTTCCCTGGGAGTTCGCTCAAGAACGGACCCTGTCGCGTCTTTCAAGGGCTCGGGCCCGTTGGTCGAAAGTCTCCCGGCCGTCCCCAGACGCGATCGGCCAGGCCGCCGCAAATCGTCAGATGATTACAGATGGCATTTATATATCTACCACTCTTCATACGGTCTGGCACTGCTGTTGCGTGGTCTACTCCTCATTTTCTTTCCTCAATAGGCGAAAGTGTGTTATCTTGAGTCCAGAAGACACGCATTTTTCTGTCACATCTCACGGAACGCAACACGCTCCAAGATTTTCAAGGAAACAGCATGAAACGCGATCACATTTCTTCTTCCTTCGCACAAGGGTACGACCCTGACTATCTCAAGCAGAATCTCGAATCAGTGAGCGAAGTGCTTGTTGAACACCTTCGGAAATCACTTGAAGGCAAGGGAAAGGTGTTGATTCAGAATTCGATTCAGGAGATTGCCCAGCAACTCGACTTTGATACCGTGATCGCAACGGGAGGAGCAGATCTGACAGCTCTCACAAAAGTTCTGCTTGCCAATTCAAATCGCCTGCACCACCCGAATTACATCGGACATCAAGTGGCCGTTCCCATGGTTGGCGCTGCGATTGCCGACCTTATCAACGGTGCGACCAACAACAGCATGCCCGTGTACGAGATGGGGCCTGCGGCGACCGCTGTCGAACACAAGGTGATCGGATGGGCCCTGGGCAAAGTCGGATGGCAGGCGGAAGGAGCCGGGGTGATGACCCACGGCGGGAGCATGTCCAATCTGACTTGTCTTCTTGCAGCTCGCGCCAACCAGGTCC
>DATCTT010000223.1:0-7674 GCA_036567845.1 Candidatus Ozemibacteraceae bacterium
TACAGATGCCGGGGTCGCGAGAAAAAACGGAATGGGGTTACTCGCCCGTGCTCTCGGTGGTTCCGGAGTCTGACGAACCGCTGTCGGGAGGCGGATTGTCCGAAGGGGATTCATCGCCGGTGGGCTCGGTGGAATCGCCGCCCGTCGAGCTGGTGTCGTCGCTTGGCGGGGTGCCTTCGGTCAAGGGAATATTGCAGGCGGGGCAGTCACCTGCGCCGTCAGACGTATAGCCGCATTTCGAGCAGGAGAAAACTTTGTTTTCGGCCGGGGGCTGTTCGTCCGAAGGGGGAGCCTCGTTGGTGTTGGCGGCTTCTTCGGGCGGAGCCTCAGGAACCGTGCCTTCGCCGGCATTTTCCTGCTGGGACTGCCCTTCGCCGGAGGTGTCCTCCTGGGCAAAAACGGCAGCGAACTGGCCATACACGCCGCACATCAGAACGACGGCAAGAACCAGATGAATCAGACGCTTCATGACGCGCCTCCTCACAATGTTTGAAATACCCGTTGTGGAACGATTATACTTTGCCGCACATCCAACCTGCAAGATGATACTCCCATGAACGAACGACACCTTCCCCCGGATTCGGCCCCTCCCCTGCACGTCGCCCTGGTCATGCCCGACATCCCCCAGAACACCGGGAACATCGCGCGCCTGTGCCGGGCAACCGGCGCCCAGCTCGTGCTGGTGCGGCCTCTCGGGTTCCGGCTCACGGACACGCAGCTCGAGCGCGCCGGCATGGATTACTGGAAACAGCTTTCCCCGCTCATTCTGGACGACCTCGATGCCTTCGAGACCTGGGCTGCGGACAAGCGGGTCTGGTATCTCTCAGCGCACGGCACCAGGCTCTGGGCCGAAGTCGCCTGGAAGCCCGGAGACGTGCTGGTGTTCGGTTCCGAATCCGAGGGGCTGCCCAGACGGGTGCTCGAGGCAGCATCCATAGCGGACCGACTCGTGACACTTCCGATGCTCAAGGGAACCCGTTGCATCAACGTCTCCGCCGCCGCCGCCGCGGTCGTTTACGAAGCCCTGCGCCAGATCAACGGCTGGCAGCCGATTCCCTGAATAAAAGCTATTCCCCTTCGTCGGGCAGGGAAGCGGGCGACATCGCCGGCGGCATGACATCCGCACCCGATCCGGCCGCATCGCCGGCTTCGCCTTTTTCCGCCTTGGTGAGCTCCTCTTCGGCCATCGCCTCGATCTCGTCCCCCATATCCTCGCCCATCTCGCGGGCCATCTTTTTCGCCCAGCGAGCGATGGAGCGCGGATCGTTTTCATCGAGGCCGGACAGGCTGGCCGGATCCGCCATCGATTCGAGGATCTGGTCCTCCGACCGGATGGTCCGGAACCGCGACACCAAGCGGCGCGTGTTGGTCGAGCTGCAGGCGTCACAGGGCGGATGTTCGGCCAGCTCCGAAATTCTGCACAACACCGAGAACGTTTTGCGGCAGTCCCCGCACCGATACTCGTAGACAGGCATGATGAACACCTCGGGATACAAATGGTCTTTCGCTTTACTGGAGTATAAAGTTCCGGTAGTATAAGATCAATATCCAACCTCCGTCAGGGGCCCTTCTTCCGACGAACATGGAAAAATCACCATACGAGCTGATCCACAGCTTCGATGAGACACTCTGGCGCCAGGGCCTTGAAGCCCTGGTGGTTGAACACTCCCCTGCCGCCATCGAAGCCATTTTTGGTCTCCTATCGGACAAAGCCTGGCGCAAGCGGGAGGCAGCGGCAAAATCTCTCGTCGAGTGGGGGCCAGAGATCATTCCCCTGCTTCTGCCGCGCCTGAATGTCCAGAGTCCCGACGAATTCTATTGGATCCTCTATATCATCGGCCATTTCGACGATCCGCATGGCCGGGCGAAGATCCGCGAGTATCTGGGCCACAGCGATCCCGAGATCCGCGGGTATGCCGTTCGCGCCCTCTCGATCTGCACTTCGGGCACGAACGCCCAGATCCTGTATCCACTGCTCAACGACCGCAACTGGGCCGTCCGCAAACTGACGTTCGAACGGCTCCTGTCATTCGGCGACACGATCGTCGAGGATCTGCGCAAGCTGCTGGCCGCCACCCGGGACGACCCCAACCACCCGGTCGTCGCCCTGTTCGTGAAACTTGGGAAAGAGGCCGCCCTGCCGGAGCTGAGCCAGTATTACCAGAACGGCTCCTTCTCGATGCGCTACTCGATCATCTCGGCGCTCGGCGAGGATGCCTCGTCGAACGCCGCCGTCGACTTTCTCATCACCGGCCTCTCCGATCCGTCCTGGGTCATCCGGAAACGCGCCGCCGAGCTCCTGGTCACGATCGGTCCCCGGGTGTTCGACCGGCTATCGGCCTGGTTCGGCCGCGGCGACTCGCTGATGAAGCACCAGATCGTGAACATCATCGTGGAGCTGCTGGGCGAGCGGTCCCTGCCGCTGATCCGGCGGCTGCTGAGCAGCAACGAGCAGGAATACCGGATTCTCGCCGTCGAAAGCCTCAGCAAGCTTCCCGGCGACGAGCCGGCCCGGCTGCTGATCAAGTGCCTGAGCGACCAGCACCGGATCGTGTCGGATTATGCCTCCGACTGCCTGGCCCGCAAGACCAACCTGAATCTCGATCTGCTGCTGGAGCATCTTTCGACCGACGACGAGAACCTCCGGTTCCTCGTCATCAAAACGATCGGCTCGATCGGCGGTCTTGCCCTCAATCCGATCATCCGCATCCTCGAAGACGGCAACAAACAGGAGCGGCTGTTCCTGCTGGGGGTTCTGCAGCGCATCACCCCGAACCAGAAGCTGATCGACGTCCTCATCTCGCTGCTGGGCGATCCGAACTGGCCGGTGCGCAACGCGACGGCCGGCTGTCTCCGCTCGTATGGGGAAATGGCCGTTCCCGCCGTCGTGCGTGTGCTGAACTCGCCAAGCGAGGACATCCAGTACTGGGCACGGCGCGTTCTCCTTTCCCTGGGCCCCTCCGCCGTCACGGTCCTGACGGGCATTCTCAACGAAGGCACCGACGGCTCGCTAATTCCTCACATCATTTCGGCGCTTCTGGCCATGGACAACGCAGATGCGGTTCCGGCCGTTGTCACCTTCCTCCAGAAAAGCGACGACAACCGCATCGAGTCTGTTTTCGCCGGGATCGGCGAGATCGCCTCCCGCGAGGTGGTCGACAATCTGCTGAACCTGATGACCCACCCCGACGAGCGGATTGCCCGCTGGCTGGCGTTCCTGCTGCGCAAGGTCCGCAAGCCGATCCTCAAGCGCTCCGTCCTGCTCGGCCTCAACCACCCCAACGATCAGTGTCGCGGCTACGTGCTCGAAGCCGTGCGCCACTGGGGCAACCTGACCGAAGCCGAGCTCAAGGCGCTCATCCGCCAGCTCGAAGTCGAGAAGACACGCCGCAACATCCAGCTCGCTGCCGAGGTTCTGGCCGGATATCCGCTGCCGTTCACCATCTTCGCCGCCAAGGAGTATCTGAAAGCCTGCGACGCAGATCTGATGCTGGACCTGATGCTGATCTTCGCGAAGGCCGAGCATCAGGGGTTTGGCGTGATGCTGGCCGAGCTGCTCAAGACCCGCTCCGAGATCATAAAAGTGGAAGATATAGAACGCGTCGGCAAGGTGCTCGGGCTGATCTTCAAAAGCCGGCCAGAGGGCATTCTCCAGGGGCTATCCTCGCCATCGATGGCCTACCGCCTGTGCTGCGTCGTTGCTCTCGAACAGATCGACGACAAGCGCGTCGCCTTCGCCCTGATGGACAATCTGAATACCCGCGATGCCCCGGATGTCATCCAGCGCGCCGTGAAAATTCTCGCCCGCCACTTCTTCTCCGAAGACTTCCGACTGAAGGGCGCCGTCACCGATTTTCTCCTTTCGCTCGGCATGGTCATCGTCCAACCGCTCTCGGAATACGCCGCAACGATCGAAAACGACATCGACCGCAAGGCACTCGTCGATCTGATCGAGAGCGTCGGCGGCACGGTCGACCAGACGCTGCTCCGCAAGAAGGGTGAGCAGAAGGTCGTCCTTTCGGACGATCATCTCGACAATGTGCTGGAACGGCGCAAGCAGGCCATGGCCGAGCTCGAGAAGTATGACCGGATCATCCAGGAGGCCCACACCCTGGAACTGACGATCATGTTCACGGACGTCAAGGGATACACGGCGTTCAGCTCGAAAGCCTCGCTCTCGGAGGTTATGTCGATGCTCAAGCAGCATGACGAGATCCTGGTCCCGATCTTCGAGAAGCACACGGGAAAAATCATCAAGACGATCGGCGATGCATTCCTGGTCGTCTTCGAGCAGGCTCCCAAGGCGCTCCTGGCCGGAATCGCCATCCAGCGCCAGCTCCAGACCTACAACAGCACCGTCCCCGCGGAACGGCAGCTCGCGATCCGCGTCGCGATCAATACCGGTTCGGTTATCTGCCGTGAAAACGACATCTTTGGCGACGCCGTCAACATCGCCGCTCGGCTCGAGGGCGTCGCAGACGCGGGCGAGATCGTGATTTCCGAGGCGACGGCCGGCAAGGTCGACACGACGATCTTCGAGCTCGTCCCCTACGGGGAGCACAAGCTCAAGGGCATTGAAAAGCCTGTCAAGACGTTCCGCGTCTCCTGGTGACCCCCGCCGACCGGACCGGCCAGATTTCAGGCAGGCTCAGGATGCGGGCTTGTGACCAAACGGCGCCTTCTGCTGTGGCGTGGCCGGCTTCGGAGCTGCATTTTTCTCGGCCGGTGCGGAAGCGGCAGCGGGACCGCCGCCGGAAATATTGTATCCGCGATCTTTCAGGTGGGACTCGAACGTCTTCTTGTCCTCGGCATTCTTAATCCCGTCCTCGAACGTGATGCGGCGCTTTACGACGAGATCCTCGAGGCACTGATCCATCGTGATCATGCCCTCGTTGCGGCCAGTCTGCATGACCGAGAGGATCTGGTCGATCTTGTCTTCCTTGATACACCGCCGCACCGGCATGTTGCCGACCAGCACCTCGTAGGCGAGCACACGGCCCGAGGAGAGATATGCGGGGATGAGCCGCTGGGAGACGATGGCACGCAGGGTACCAGCGAGCTGCATGCGAACGGTCTGCTGCTGATCGCCCGGGAACGAGCCGATGATGCGGTGGATCGACTCATAGGCGTTGATCGTGTGCAGGGTCGAAAACACCAGGTGGCCGGTTTCGGCCGCCGCGATCGCAAGATGCATCGTCTCGAGATCGCGCATTTCACCGACGAGAATGACGTCGGGATCTTCGCGCAGGGCGCTGCGGAGAGCATTGGAAAAGTTCAGCGTGTTCGTGCCGAGCTCGCGCTGGGTGACGGCGCACCGTTTGTGCGGATGCACGAACTCGATCGGGTCCTCGATCGTGATGATGTGATCGTATCGTGAGCGGTTGATCTGATCGATCATGGCGGCCAGGGTCGTCGATTTTCCCGAGCCGGTGGCGCCCGTCACGAGGATCAGCCCCGACCGGTGGTTGCAGATCTTGAGCATGATGTCCCGGTCGATCGACAGCTCCTCGAACGTCGGCACGATGTTTGGGATGATACGGAACACCGCGGCCATGCCGTTCTTCTGCACGAACATGTTCGCGCGGAACCGGGCGCAGTCGGCGATCTCGAACGAGAAGTCGAGCTCCATCCGCTCGTTGAATGTCGCTTTCTGGGCTTCGGTCAGCAGCGAGAAAAGCAGATACCGGCTCTTTTCGGGAGTGATCGTCTCGAACGTCGTCCGGACGAGCTCTCCGTGGATGCGAATGCTGGGCGGCAGACCGATGTTGATATGGAGATCAGAACCGCCTTCTTCGTGCAGGTAGTAGAGCAGCTCCTTGACGTCGGTGATATTTTCTTTGTTATATTTTCTGGTCAACACGCGGGTCTCGACATTCTCAGGCTGGAGACTGTCGATCGTGATCTTTTCCTTCTTCAGAACCGAGTCGATCTGGTCGCCAGACAGCTTCGAGCTGAGCGAGATGATCTTGTCCTTCTCGAAATCCGTGCTGGATTCATACAGGGCGAGAAACGAGGGAATGCCAGGGTAATCGCGGCGCTTGAGGATTTCCCTCGACCACCAGGCCACGTCGGCATTCCGGTCCATCGTTGCGAGGAGCAGGTCCTTGATGAAGGCGCTGCGGGGGTGTTTCGACAGGTTCTCGACGATCGTGTGCCGGATCGAGAGGTCCTTGTCGTCGAGTTTCAGCAGCAGCAGCCCGGCCACGAGCTCGAACTTCTGGAGTTTCGAAATGGCCTCGATGCCGCAGGTGCGGATGAGGGTGTTGCGATTGTTGTCGATCAGGAACAGCAGCGGCCGCAGGGCGTCCTTCGAGCCGATCTCGCCAATGACCTTGAGCACCGGCAGGAGCAGCTTCTCGTCCTCGCTGTCGAGGCAGGCCAGCAAGGGATCGAGGGCATGCACGCCGAGCCTGGCCAGGATCTTCATCGCATATTCCTGGATGAAGACCGACTCGTCCTTCAGGAAGGGCTGGAGATCCTGGACGACGAGCGGATCGCGCACCTCTGCCAGAGCCGTCAGCAGGAAGTATTTCGACTCCTGCGTCAAGGGGCCGAAAAATGCCTGCAGCTCCTTCATTACATCAAGGCCCAGGACACGGCCCATCAATACCATGATCGACAGCCGGGTCTCCTGGCTGGCCGAGGGAAAGATGCCAAGCAAGGGCTGAACGATCTCGCGGCCCCAGTTGGTGAGCGCCTTGATCGCCTCTTCCCGGACGAGCATCGACGGGTCTTCGAGCAGCCGGAGCAGTGTCTGGAGCGAGGCATCGCTGCGGATCTCCCCGAGGCCAGCGCAGATATAGGGCCGAACGACGGCGCTCCGGTCCGCATCCAGCATGCGCTGGAATAGGGAGAAGGTCTTCTCCTTGAGGATCAGCGGGATCAGCTTGATGCAGTCGTATTTCTGCCGGCTCGGGCAGGACATGAAGAATTCCTGGATGATTTGGTAGATGCCGTCGCCCTGCTCGATCAGCAGCTTTTTCGCCTGTTTGCGGAGGATCCAGCTCGGGTCGCTGATCTTGTCGAGCATCAGCAGCACCATCGCCTTGTCGGGCTTCTTGCCAAGCGCCTCAAGGGCCAGCCGCCGGATCTCGTCGTTTTCGCGGCTGTTGACAACCTCGACGAGCTCGGACTTCTCGATGAGGTTGAGCTCGACCATCATGAAATACGTCCAGAAGCGGACGGTGGTGTCGCTCGAGAGGCGCAGGGCGGGCAGAACGTCTTTCAGAACGGTCGGATAATTACAGACGACCTGGACGGTTTTCTTCTGGATCGTCTCGAATTTCGAGGAAAGGGCAAGCGGAAGGATCGTCGAGATGATCTTGCGCTGTTTTTCCGTATTCTGCGACTGGAGGAGCGAGCCGAACTTGTCGATCGCGGTCTCGTTGTCGAGATAATCGGTGCTGCGGAGCTTGTCCTGGAGGCTTATCAGGATTTCTTCAATCATGGTCCGATCCGTTCGTCGTAAAGTTCACGCCGGAATAGTATACCAATCTCTTCAGACGTACACCACAAGAATCGGCAGGGATCACGGATCTCTTGACCGAAGGGGCGTTCTGGTGTAAAATCGGCAGATCAACTTCCACGACGGAAGCATAAACGAACGGAGGTACACCCATGGCTCTTGTTTCTATGAAGGCTCTTCTCGAGGCCGGTGTCCATTTCGGCCACCAG
>DATCTT010000224.1:0-4796 GCA_036567845.1 Candidatus Ozemibacteraceae bacterium
TGAAGGAGCTCGCTGGTCAGGCCGTTCCCCCGCGCGCGACCCGCTTCTCCTTCGGGTTCCCTGCCTGCCCCAATCTGACCCTCCAGAAAGACCTCCTGAAGCTGCTTGATGCCGGTCGCATCGGTATCACCCTGACCGAAACCTTCCAGATGGTACCCGAGCTGTCGGTCTCGGGCTTCGTCACGCTCCATCCCCAGGCCTGCTACTTCCAGATCTGACACGGACTGTTGCGGACAGAGCCGGCGATGGCTGCGACGACGTTTCTGGTCCGGGTGTTTGCCGATGCCTGGGGTCGCATTTTCAGCTTCGATGCTGAAACCTTCGCCATCCTCGGCCTTTCGCTCAGGATCGCCATCGTGGCCACCATTGGCGGTTTGGCCCTCGCCCTGCCACTTGCGATCCTCATTCATGCCTGCCGTCCGCGACTGCGGGCTGTTCTCTTCGTCACAATGCAGACCCTGGTCTCGGTGCCGACCGTCATCATCGGAACCGTCGTCTATCTCTTCCTCTCCCGCAGCGGGCCTCTGGGTGCTCTCGAGCTGCTCTACACCCCGTCAGCGATCGTCATCGGCGACATCCTGCTCGTCGTTCCATTGCTGACGGTATTTATAGGCTCTGCCCTTCAGCAGGTTCCCGTGGGCCTTGTCGAGACGGCACGGAATCTCGGCGCATCCCGCCGGCACCTCCTGCTCCTGCTCGCACGGGAATGCCGTGGCACGATCGCGGTCGGCGCCTGCGTCGGGTTCGGCCGCATCATTTCCGAACTCGGGGCAGCCATGATTCTCGGGGGCAACATCCGTGGCTGGTCCCGGACCCTCACAACCGCTATGGCGCTCGAAATGGGGAAGGGGGAAACCGGTCTCGCCATCGCCCTGGGCATGCTTCTGTTCGCCGTCGCCCTCGCCAACACCCTCGCGATTCAGTACATGCAGATGCGGCTTGCCCATCGCACGGCTCAGCCCCTTCTCGAATCTTTCGGCGCAACGCGGCCCGAAGCCCTTCCCCCGGACCCCGAACCGTCACCTCCCGATGCGCCACTGGTTCCACCGATACAACTGCGCGGTCTTTCCCTCGCCTTCGAAGGCCGCCGTCTCTTCGACACCCTCAATGCCGATCTCGAGCTCACGGGCGGCCTCGCCATCATGGGCCCCTCGGGATCGGGCAAAACGACGCTTCTGCGCCTGGTTGCCGGCATAGCCGTACCAGATGCCGGCAGGATCGATCTTGACGGCCGGAAACCCGTCATGACCTTTCAGCGGCCGTATCTTTTCGCTGGAACCGTTCGCGACAATCTCGAATATGGCCTGCGGATCCGGAACCGTTCGACGGATGGCGTTGCCTCTCTGGCCCGTGAACTCGGGATCGAAACCCTTCTCGATCGCTCCGTGCGGCATCTTTCGGGCGGTGAGGCGGCCCGTGTCTCCATCGGCCGTGCCTTGGCCGTGCATCCGCCGGTGCTGCTGCTCGACGAGGCGCTGGCGCATCTCGACAAAGAGACACTCGTTCCGCTTACCCGGGTGCTGAAACGATACATCCATGGCGGGGGCGGGCTCGTCCTTGTGACGCACGATCCGGTTCTCGCCTCCGAAATCTGCGCTCGAACCCTTGTGCTGGACCGGGGTCTCCTCACCGGTATCCCCTAAGCCAGACTCTGCAGCTCACACCGTTTCCTCCTGGGTGGCCCGAAGAAGTCTGATATTGACTGGGGAGCACGAGCTGGACCGATTTTCTCTCTGCGTCCCAGCCTCGTGGTGCTGGGAAGCCAGGATGGTCGAATCGGAGGTGTGCTTTCCCCCCCTTCCGTTGTCGGGCTTTCTCAGGTAGAATTTCGTACGATCTATTTTTGAGCCGTTTTCAGGAGGCTTCAGCATGTGGCGCCGAATGTTCGCGGTAACACTTCTTGCGTTTGCCCTTACGCCGGCCTGGGCCCAGAATCCATTTTCGGGTGAGCAGGTGGAGCTGGGCGGTTCTTCCGGCACCCAGGTTGCGATTCCAACGTTTGAGCAGAATAACGATTTCGGCCCCGAACCTTCCGCATCCCGGGATCCCTTGGCTTCCGCCACCGCAGAAGCGAAAAAAGCCCACGACACGTTCGACAACATTCTCGACCAGCTCGAGTCGTATCTCAAAAACCACGATTACAAAAAGTCATCCGAGGCGATCGACTATATCAACAAGCTTACCCGCGATACCAAAACCGGCAAAACCGTGACCCCTGGCCTCTTCACGAGCATGACCCGCGGTGGAGTCGGCGTTTCCCGTATCAATGAATTGAAGGGGCGCCTCGCCTCTCTCAAAAGCCAGTTGTACTCCGAGTGCTCCGCAAAAATGGTCGAGGCCGGCCGCAAGTTCGAAGGATACAACTCCTCGAGCGGCCCTGGTGGTGGTAATGTCGCCTGCGCTTGGCTCATGACCAGGGTGCTGCGCGCCGCAGGCATGGTTCCCCCCGGCTGGGAGGAACTCGGCGCCCTCAACCTGACCCGCCGGATGATGAAGGAGTTCGGGTGGGCCAAGGTCCCGTCGAACGGCAACCCCGACTCCGGCAAGATGAAAACCGCCCTTATGCAGCCCGGCGACATCATCTTCTGGAGTCCCAGCGACCATGTCGGGGTCTATCTCGGCAACGGCATGTGCATGTCGAACAGCTCCAATAAACACCACGGCGCGATTCACCCCGTCGCCGGCTTCTACGACGGCTGGATCCCCCGCTATGTTGTCCGCCCCCCGGGAGCCTGATTCCCACGTCCGATCAGCGCCGCCGATTCCCCCCGGGATCGGCGGTGCTTTTTTTCCGCGCTTCCCCTCCCAAGTCATTGTTGCCGCCCATCGCGCGTGGTATGCTTGCGTCCATGAGCCGTTCCGCCTCCATTCAATGTCATTTCGGCCAGTGGATGCCCCCGGGAAGACGCCTGTATGGCTCCCGGATCAGCCTGGCGAGACTGGATGCCCGTCACGCCCCGGCGCTCGCAGCCCTCATGGCGGCCAACCGGCGATGGCTCGAGGCGTGGATGCCGGCGCTACCCGAGACCTTCACGATCGATGACGTGCGTCATGGCATCTCCCTCGAACAGCGCGAAATCAGAAAAGGCACACGGCTCGATCTTGGCATCTTTCTCGAAGGCATCTCCCGCAGGCTGATTGGCCGGATTGCCCTCCACACCGTCCAATGGGGGATCATCCGGTCGGCCGGCATCGGCTACTGGATTGACGAGGCCCACGCAGGCCGCGGGCTGATGAAGGAAGCCGTCGCGACGCTCGTTTCCTTCACCTTCGAAGAGGTCCTGCTTCATAGAATATGGGCTGGTATACAACCTGCGAACCTGCGCTCGAGAAGCCTCATTGAAGAGCTCGGCTTCACCCTCGAAGGGCTGCACCGACGCGAGCTTTTCATTGCGGGTGACTGGCAGGATCAGCTCCAATACGCCCTGCTTGAGGAGGAGTATGACCGCCTCGCGGATGGCTGGATACGGAGCAGATGGCTGGGACGGTGAGCTGGGACGGTGAGACTGGCTCCGCCGGTTGAGATCAGGCGTAGATGGCGCGGTACAGATCTTCAGCCTTTTCGGGGTTTAGCTTCTTGAGCTTGTCGTAGGTCGTCAGCGCCTTGGTTTTTTCCCCTGCCTTGATATATACCATTCCCAGGGAATACAGCAGCTCTCGGTCGCCTGGCTTCAGCTCATTGGCATACTCCAGATGCTTGATCGCGGCGGGATAATTGCGCAGCTTGTACTGGGCCGCCCCGACCTTGGCGTTGATCCGCGCATCGTCTGGCTTTACCTCGAGGGCGCGCTCGAAACAGGCAAGGGCTTCGACGTAATTACCGGATGTCAGCGCCGCATTCCCCAGTTCGATATTCTTCTGGAATGACTGGTCAGTCATGACTCCTCCCGTTACTGTTGTTTGGCGGGATAAAGATAGATCACCTTCTGGGCGATGTCTACACCCCAGTCGATGTTTGCCTTCTGGGATACCACATCGAGAAGCTCATCCAGGGTGATGTCGCTCTCCTTCAGCGTCAGCTTGAACGCAGGGAGGGCGTCGAGCCCCTGGACCGTGAAGGGGTCCTCCGACTCCTTGGCGTAGACACCGACTGCATGTTCCAGCAGCGTACGACCGTCGTAATCCTCACACTCCCAAGTCTTCATTACCATGAACAGAGCCGAGCTCGTATCCTTGGGAAACAGGGGAAGACCGGTTCCCTGCGGCTGAGGAGATGGGGGCGGCGCGGCCGGGGTGGTTCCGCTCACGACAATCTCGGCAGCAGAATCGGCCGGAGCGGGAATGACGACGGGCGCTTCGGGCGCGACGAGGGTCTGGGTCGCGGCCGTGACGGGCGCAGCTGTTATGTCTCCGGGAAGGGAGATCAGGTTTTCCGGATCGGTCGGAGGCTTTGGGGGGGCGACCGGCTTCGTGAGAGCCTCTTCGGAGGGAAGGCCAATCAGGGTTTCGGAGGGGATCGCCGTGGTGGTTGCCGGCTCCGTCGCGGGGGCTGGGGGAGCTTCTCCGCTGGGAAGGGTGAGTATCTGTTCGTCCCTCTCCTGGGCCATCATCTGGATGGGGGGTGTAACCAGGAAATAGAGGAGGGCGGACAGGAGCAGCAATCTGGTCTTCTTTGTACACATGATGAGTATCCTTCCCCGGGAGAGGTTGAAGAAACTATACATCAGGAGCCGGGGCTGCATCAATACAGAACGCAGAAGGATCAACCGGGGATTGTACAAAAAAATGAAAAAAGGGTGTTGACTCCGAAGACGAAGGCTGGTATTATAGACCCTACCAACGAGGTCACAAACCTC
>DATCTT010000225.1:0-16647 GCA_036567845.1 Candidatus Ozemibacteraceae bacterium
GTCGCCCGTTGCAGGGGAGGCAGTTGGTGCAGGCCTGCTCAGGGGAACGACCTTGCCGCCCCCCGTACGGCGGGCCGTGGCACCCAGGGATCCGCCTTCGTTCGCAGGCTGAGGGGCAGGGGTGACGACAGCCGAAAGAGCGGGAGCAGCGCGCCCGTTGATTGCATCGACGACTTCTGAAGCGTTCGACAGGCGCCGACGCTTGAGATCGCGGTCATTCCGCTCGGCATCGCCGGACACATGCATCAGGTCTGACAGGCCGATCAGGAACGCCGCATGATCCGCAAACCGGTTCTTCACCTCGCGGGTCAGCGTCCGCTCGATAAACGTTACAACCATGTCGATCTGCTCAGGCGTCAGCTGGGAATGCCGGATACGAAGAGCCTGACGCAGCCTGTCATCCCATATTTCGTTGATCCCGCCGCGTTTGCGCATCGGCGATTCCCCTGCAAGCAGTTCGAACAGAGTGGTTCCGAGGAAAAAGAGGTCGGACTGCGTCCCCCCCGTCTCATCGGAGTTTCCGCCGACCAGCCGCAACCGGGGCAGCGAGAAGGAGAGCACCTTGACCAGGCCGGTATTCGTGCGAAGGATGTTTGAAAGCTTGATCGTCCGCACGGTGAGTTTCTGGTCGCAGGCATGCTGAAGCAGCACAGCAAGCTGCTGGACCGCACGGCAGGCGTCGAAGAATGACATGGGCCGGTCACCTCGAATACTGTCGCGCAGCTCCTTCCCTTCGATGAACTCGGTGACACAGAAGGGGCGGCCATCATGGACATCGAAGTCGAGCACCTGGGCCAGGGACGGATGGGTCAGGCCGGCGATCATGCGCACTTCCTCGCTGAACGCCTTGACCCGCTCCTGGTTCTCAGCCATCTCAGCATGGAGGAGCTTGACAGCGACCGTCATGCCGGTCTCGCGCTCGGTGGCCGCGTAGACTTCGTACATATGGCTCTCGGCAAGGGCCTGCTTGATCTCGTATTTGTCGTTGATGATCGTTCCAATCATGATTCCGTCTGCCTCCACGCGTCTCTCGCGGTCATCCGCGGGCACTCCGTCACTGGACCGGCCGATCCTCGATCGGCACATCGTTGATGTAGATCTGCACCTTGCTGTCGGGGATCCGGGGCACGTCGACCCGGATCTGGTCGAGCGGCTTGTGGGTGCCGGCATACACCTGCTGGCGGCCCTGGGGCGACACCTGGAAGAACTTCACCTCCTTCGGCATGAATCCGTCGGGCATCACGAAGGTCACGGTTGCCTTGGGAACAGCTGGGGCTGCCGGGGTTTCGGCGGCCGGCTCGGGCACCGGCGGAAGGACCTGGGGGGGCACCTCCGGCTCCGGCTCGTCGGACAGCAGGATTCGTGGCGGTGGGGGGGCATCAACCGGCTTTGCCGCGGGTTTGGCCACGGTCTTGTCGGTCGGTTTCGGCGCCATCTCAGCTCCATCGGCCTGAGGCGCGGCAGGGGCGGCATCGACGAACTCGAATTTCCTGAGTTCCTCGGCGGAACCGGTATCCGGATCGCTGCCGTTCGAAACCAGGATATCGACGGGCGTCCCTTCGGCAACCTGCTCGTAGGGGGTCGGCCGGGTCGCGATGACCTGCATCTTCGGCCGGTTCGGATCGCGCCGGAAGAGGATCTTCCCTTCGCGCAGCCCCCAGCCCTGGAGGTTGGTCTTGGCATCGGCAAGGGTTTTCCCAATCAGGCTCGGCAGCGGGGAACGGGCCTGCCCGGCTCCGAGGCTGATCAACAGATCAACGTTTCCCTGTGTCTCACGCTCGTTCGAAGGGAGCGGCGACTGAGCCACGATGCGGTCGCGGCGGATGCGCGAGGTGGAAATATAGGAACGATTTCCCTCCTTGAGCTGGGCGTTGAGGAGCGCCAGCTCGGCTTCGCGCGGGCTCTTATCGGCCAGGTCGGGCACCGCGACCATCTTGCTGCCCATCGAGATCGTGAGAAGCACTTTCTTGTTCGGCTTCACGCGCGTTCCCGGATCAGGATACTGGGCGATAACATAGTCCTTGGGATAGCGCGGATCGAACTTCTCGTCACGCTTCTCGATGATCAGCTCGGCCGGCTTTTCCTTGAACACGGTCAGCAGGTGCTTGCCCCGGAAATCCGGGACCTCGACGGTATCACCGCGGTTGAAGAACTCGTTGAGCCGGTCTTTCGCGTAAAAGACGCCCGCGATGACGCCGGCCACGAGAAGGGCCATCAGCAACACCATCTTGACAAGGATCAGCAGGCAGGATTCTTTCTTTGCCATCGGTTACTTCCCCGTTTGTCCAGAAAGCTGGCCACAGGCGGCCAGGATCGTCTGTCCGCGGGAGCGTCGCACCGTGACCGGGATGCCGGCTTTCTTGAGCACTTTCCGGAACTCTTTTTCCGTCGCCTCGTCGGTAGGCTTGAAGGGCGAGCCCGGAAACGCGTTAAACCGGAGCAGATTGACGTGGCAGGTGAGCCCCTCGCAAAAGGAGGCCAGGTTCAGTGCGTCATTGAGTTGGTCGTTCTCCTGCTTGAGCAGCACAACCTCGAACGTCACGCGGCGGCCCGTGCGCTCGATGTATCCGGCAACGGCCTCTCGCAGCTTCGCGAGCGGATACTTCCGGTTGATCGGCACGAGACGGTCGCGGGTCTTGTCGTCGGCAACATGCAGTGACACGGCGAGATTCACTTCACCCGGCCGTTCGGCCAGCTCGCGGATCCCATCGACGACGCCGGCGGTCGAGATCGTGATGCGGCGTGTGGCCAGACCGAGCCCCTTGGGATCAGTCATCACGTCGATCGCCCCGAACAGCGCGACACGGTTCAGGAAGGGCTCGCCCATTCCCATGAACACGATGTTCGTCGGTTTCCGGCGCATGGCGCGGATCAGCATGAGCACCTGGAGCAGGATCTCGTCCCGCGTCAGATGACGGCGGAAACCGCCTGCGCCGGTCCGGCAGAAGGCGCAGCCGATCGGGCAGCCGGCCTGGGTCGAGAGACAGAAGGTCAGCGCCTCTTCCTCGTCGTCCGGAAGCGCGACGGCCTCGACGCACTCCCCGTCGGCCAGTTCGGCCGCAATCTTGACGGTGCCGTCGGGGTCGACGAGCCGCCGGGCCTCGCGGGGCAGAATCGATGGAAACCGCTCGGCAAGCTTCGCCCGGGCTTCCTTCGACAGGTTGGTCATGGCATCGAACTCGAACACCTGTTTCTGGAAGATCCACTCCCACACCTGGCGCGCGCGGAACGGCTCCAGACCAAGAGTCTTGAGCTCGGCAGAGAATTCCTCGAGAGAAAGGGACAACAGGGAACGCTGGGACATATTGAGCCTCCAGTCAGAACATCGGCAGATTGCAGTCAAACCCTGACCCCCGATCGTGAAAAACCTCTCCGGGAGTCGGCAGGCAGCGGAACGAACACAACAAGACCAACCATCTCCCCACAGAACCACCGGGGCGCAGAGCTTTTTCCTCGCGAGGATCATCCGGAAAAATTCCAGGTCACAGGAGCGTTTCCGCAGATCAGGAGCAGCGATGGGCAGACATCGGCGGCCTCCCGTTCTGAGCAAAGGGGATCGTCCCCGGGATGCAGGCAGAGGAAACGACATCAAGCCTTTTCGCGCGCTTGAAACGCGGCCGAGCCGGGGTCAGCGGTAGTTGAACTTGTCGAGCATGTCGCCCATCAGTTGGACGAGGGTCAGCAGCTCCTTCGTCGTGGCAACATATTGGCGAATATAGTTTAGCTGTTCATTGACCGCGCTCGCGACACGTCTGGTACCCTCGGAGGTGATCTTCGTCGCACCGGAGATGCTTTCAATGCTGTGACGCAGCGAATCGATATTGGCCGACTGCTCGCGGCTGGCGTTGCTGATCTCCTGGATCATGCGGTTGACGTTCGTGACCGAGGAGACGATGAGGGTCAGGTTGTTGCCGGCCACGTTGGCCACGTTGACGCCCTCGATGACCTTCGTCGTGCCCTTGTTGATCGTCTGGACGGCGATGCCGGTTTTCTCGAGCATCCCTTTGACCTTTTTGCCGATGTCCTCGGCGGCCTCGCCCGACTCTTCGGCCAGCTTGCGCACCTCCTCGGCGACGACGGTGAACCCCTGGCCGTGCTCCCCCGCCCGGGCCGCTTCGATGGCGGCATTCAGCGCGAGCAGGTTCGTCTGGTAGGCGATGTTCGTGATCGTGTTGACGATCTCGCCGATCTGCTTGCTGGCCGAGTTCAGGTTCTCGATCACGTCCTCGAGGGCGAGCACCTCGTCCTTGACCGCCTCCATCGTGCCGATCGTCTCGGTGACGGCGGTGCCCCCGGCCGAGGCGACCTTCGACGCCTCGCCGCTGTCCTGGGCCGCCTTCTGGGAGCGGTCGGCGATCGTCTGGGCGGAGGTCGAGACTTCCTGGATGCTTGCCGTGGTTGATTCAAGAGTGTTGGCTATATAATTAGAACTTCGTGAGATCTCCTGGACATCGGTAAAGAAAGCGCTCACGTTTTCGTCGGAAAACACGACCATGTTCGTCAGCGGCTCGAGCTTGGTGCGCAGCTCCGAGGCGATCGAACGGGTCTCGCTGAGGACGTTGCGGGCCGTCACGAGGAATCGGTCGAACTCGGAGGCACAGCCGAGAAGATCGACCTCCTTCACCAGAGTGCCGTCGTTTCTGAACTGGGACAGCCGGTCGAGCACGTCGCGCAGAGGCCCCAGGACGACGGAGACAAAGCCGAGAAACGCCATGACAGCAAGCGGCAGGAAGATAATCGAGCCGATCAGATACACCCTCGACCACCAGGCAAGCCCCTCGAGCCCTTCGTCGAGAATCTTCAGCTTGTTCTGGGACGCGTCGACATACTCGACGATGTCGAGTTTCGACTCGGCCTGACCGGGCAACGCCTTGATGGCGAGGACGAGGCTGCGCTGGTCGGTCACCTGGCGCGCCTTCCAAAGAATCATGTTTGCACCGGCAATCGGGATCAGCAGTGCAATCACGAGCAGGATGATCAGTCTGGTCTGCAGCGGAATATTGTTCATAGCTGTTCGGCGGCGCTTATTTTACCATACCCGGACCGGAACGGTGGATATTCAGGAAAGATCCAGCAGAATCTTCCCCTGACGCAGAATCCGGGGGGGCCAAACCGAGACATCGGCAACAGTGGAAGGCGGGGACGGCTCGAGGCGTCCCCCGTCCAACACCCACGGAACGGCCGGCCCGAACGTTTCGATGATCGAGTCGGCATCCGGAAGCGGCGGCTGCCCCGACCTGTTCGCGCTCGTCGTCAGCAGGCCGCCCGGATATCTGTGCAGCAGCCGGAGCAGCTCCGGATGGTTCGGGACACGGACGCCAAGGCTTGGGAACGTGAAAGCCGGCAGCGGGTGGCCCGGCAAAGCGAAGACCGCCGTGACCCCCCCCGGCCAGGAACGGTCGAGAAGACGCCGGACCCGCGGTTCCGGAACAATGCCAAGTCTCGCGAGACCGTCGGCATCGGGCAGAAAGAGGATCAGTGGCTTTTCCTCCCCCCTGCCCTTCGCCTCGTAAATCGCACGCACCCCGGCCGGGCTTTCCGCATCGGCTGCCAGCCCATACAGCGTATCCGTCGGCAGTGCCGCAACGGCACCCTTTTTCATCTCGGCGACGAATGTGTCCCAGAGCGATGGATCGCCGAGAAGCCTGGGAATTGTAATTTTATATTGCAACATATTATTTTTTCTTCCAGACGAGACACCGTTCGAGACCGACCACATCACTGAAGATCTCGACAGGTTCGAGCCCCGGTGCGGCAAGTCCGAGAAGTGCCCGGCGCTGCCCGTGCCCATGTTCAACGGCGATCAGGCCGCCGGGCCGCACCACATGAAGGGCATCAGCCAGCAGCCGCCGGTAGGGCTCCACCCCGGCCGCCCCGCCATCGAGCGCGAGGGCAGGCTCCCACTCGCGCACGTCCCGCATCAGGCCCGCCATCTCCTCCCGTGCGATATACGGCGGATTCGAGACAAGCAGATCCAGGGCACCGCTTCGAAGCATCGTCGTCAGATCCCCCTGCACGAGCCCCACGCGCCCCTCGGCCTCGGGAAACACTCCGAGATTCCGCTTCGCCCACCCGAGCGCCGCGGGGGAAAGATCCGAGAGTAGGCCAAAGGCCGTGGGAAATCTGGCGGCCAGATTCAGCCCGATGATGCCGGTTCCCGTGCCGATATCCGCGAATGCCCAAGGCTCCCCGACAGAAATATAATTCGGTATGATATTCGTGAGCCGATCCAGCCATTCCTCCGTCTCGGGCCGCGGAATGAGCGCCCCTGGGCCGACATGCACCTTCCGGCCCGCGAATTCCCAGAGGCCAAGAATATACTGCACCGGCTCGTGCCGGCACCGACGGGCTGTCCAGTCACGGGCGATACAAGCCTGTTCCTCGGTCACCGGGTCGGCATACACGAGGGGCAGAACACCCCGCTCGACGTTCAGGATGGCGGAAAGCAAGAGGGAAGCGCCTGGCCGGGGCTCGGACACCCCGGCCTCCTCGAGGCGGGCGATCATCTCCCGCATCAGATCACGAACCGTCAGCATCGGCGGTCAGGCGACGGCTGCGCCCTCGGCTTCGAGCTTGCGCAGATTGTCGGCCTCGGTCAGCGCGTCGATCACCTCGTCGAGATCCCCTTCGACAATCTCGGTGAGCCGGTGCAGTGTCAGGCCGATCCGGTGGTCGGTGAGCCGCTGCTGGGGGAAGTTGTAGGTCCGGATCCGCTCCGAGCGGTCGCCGGTGCCCACCTGGGACCGTCGGTCCTCGGCACGGGCCTTGTCCTGTTCGGCCCGGGCATTGTCGAGCAGCTTCGAGCGAAGGATGCGAAGCGCCTTGGCCTTGTTCTTGTGCTGGCTCTTCTCGTCCTGGCAGCTGATGACGATGCCGGTGGGGATATGCGTGACGCGCACGGCAGAGTCGGTCGTGTTCACGCTCTGGCCGCCGGGTCCAGAGGAGCGAAACACGTCGATCCGCAGTTCTCGCTCGTCGATCTTGACATCGACCTCTTCGGCCTCGGGCAGCACGGCGACCGTAACGGTCGAGGTGTGGATGCGGCCCGACGCCTCAGTTGCGGGCACGCGCTGGACGCGGTGAACGCCGCTCTCGAATTTGAGCCGGCCGAACGCCCCGGCGCCCTGGACCGAAAAGACAACCTCTTTCACGCCTCCGATCCCGGTCTCGCTGATACTGAGCAGCTCGGTCTTCCAGCCACGGCGATCGGCATACCGCGCATACATGCGGTGAAGGACGCCCGCGAACAGGGCCGCCTCATCCCCGCCGGCGCCGGCCCGGATCTCGCAGATCAGGTTTTTCTCGTCATCAGCATCCTTGGGAATGAGCAGCATGCGGAGCTGCTTTTCCAGATGTTCGAGCTGCGGTTTCAGCTCGGCCGACTCTTCGGCAGCCATTGCGCGAAGCTCGGGATCGCTTTCGCCAGTCGCAAGTAGGTCTGCCTCGCCGAGCCGCCGTTTCAGATCGTGATAGGCGGCAAAGGCGACGGTGATCGGCTCGATTTCGGCCCGTTTCTTCGCGATTTTCTGGAACTCGGCCGGGTTTCCGAGCACGGCAGGGTCGGAAAGCTTGTGCGTGAGCTGTTCGAACAGCTCGCACACGGCCTGGAGTCGGTCGAACATGCTCACATGCGCTCGATCAGGCCCCGCACGAGGGCGAGGAAATACGGCTGGGCAGCGGCGGCGGCAGCGATGACTTCCTCGTGATTCACGTTCTCGTGGCTTTCCCCCGTGGCCATGTCGGTCACGCAGCTGATGCCGCAGATGCGCTTGTAACCGCCATGCACGGCGACGAGCACTTCGGGCACCGTCGACATGCCAACCGCGTCCGCCCCAATGATTCGGAAAGCACGCAGTTCGGCCGCTGTCTCATAGTTTGGCCCCGAGACGGCCACGTAGACGCCTTTCTGCATCGGCGCGCCGATCTCCCGGCCGATCTTCATCGCCAGATCAACCAGCGCGGGGGTGTAGACCCCCTGCATCGGCGGGAACCGGGGGCCGATGGTGTCATCGTTCGGCCCGCGCAGCGGATTATCGCCCATGTGGTTGATATGATCCGTCATGACCATCAGGTCCCCGACGGCATAGGTTCGGTTGAGGCCCCCCGAGGCATTGGTGATGATCAGGTCGGTGCAGCCCAGCCCGCGGAGGACGCGGATGGGAAACGTGACCTCGGTCATACTATAGCCTTCATAATAATGAAACCGGCCCTGCATCACGGCGACCTGCTTGCCGCCGACCCGGCCACAGACAAGGCGGCCCGAGTGGCCCTTCACCGTCGACACCGGAAAATGCGGGATATCGCGATACTCGACCACGACCGGATCCTCGACCTGATCAGCGAATTTTCCCAGCCCCGATCCAAGGATGACGGCAACGGTCGGCGGCGTGGCGATCCGCCCGCGCAGCATCGCTAAAGCCTGTTCCAGTTTGGTCTTCATGCATTCCCCCGGCGTGTGAATATGCTCTCCATCGAGCTCAGAAGCGTACCATGCCGTTTCCGGCCTGTCAAACCATCCGGCCCGGCCACGCGTTCAGCGGGAGGCGGAGGCGAACATGGCGTCGGCAAGGGGGACGTAGGCGCTTTTCGGGAAGGTGGAGCGGAGGTAGGCCAGCACGCGGGTGGCTTCCTCGAGATTGCCCACGTCGAGGAGGATGCGCACCAGATAATACAGGGCGCCCTCCTTCACGGCGGCATTGGTCGTTTTCTCGAACGCGGTCCGGAAGCCAAAATAGGCTTCGGTCGTCAGCCCCATCGCATACTGGGTGTAGGCATTCAGAAACTGGTACCGGTCAACCGGAATCCGCTGGGGATCAGGCTTCACTCGCTGGAGAAAGGTGAACGCCGCCTGCGGGTTGCGCTCCTGGATGTAGCACTCGGCCATCAGGAACGCCGCCTTCTGGAACTCCTCCTCGGACAGGCCTCCATACAGAGCGTCGTTGAGGGCGAGGCGAGCCGAGAGGTATTCCCCTTCCTCGAAGAACTTCATGCCCTGGGCGAGCTGCTCACGGGAATGCTTCGGCCGGGAATTTGCAATGAGAGTTTGGGCTATATAATTTTTGGCATACTGCGTCATGACCTCTTCCGAGAGGCCGTTGAAACAAGCGCGGAGTTCAGCAGCGACATCCCCACTCTGCAGAAGCCTCGAGATGAAGCGGTGGACGGCCTCATTCCCGAACGTCTTGAGCAGGAACTGGACCTTGAGATAATTCTCAACATACCGTTCGAGCGAGATGGGATTGCCGTCGTCGCTCTCATCCTCGTTGCTAAACTGATCGAGACTGAACCCGCGCCGCATCAGCGCTTTGATCCGTGCCAGGCCCTGGTCGGCGGCGTGAACGGCCGTCCCCTCCTTGACCCACATCGGCATGGTTTCATACAGCCCCAGTCCGCTGGCGTCGGCCATGACGGCATGGGTCATCTCATGTGTCATTTCCTCGATCAACGTCGCCTGGCCCGTCATGAGGAACTCGAGATCAAGGTATATATAGTGAAGTATTTTTTTACCGGCACCCTGGACCGAGCGCCGTTTGCCGCGCAGCCGCAGACCGTTGTGGGTGAGCTCGTCGGAAAACACGACGATCACCTCGAGCCGCTCCGGTTCGGCAATCCCAAGCGACCGGCGGATCTTCTGCAGAGCCTCCTGATACACGAACGGGAGGTCGGCAAGCAGTTTCTCGTATGCAGGCATTCCCCGATACCGCCCCGCATAGCTGGTATCGATGTTCAGGGCGGCCTCCCCGGCTCCCCCAACACCGAGCGTGAGGAAAAGGGCAAACAGCAGTCCCGGAATGACGCCGGATGGATGTTTCATCCGCATTCACCGTCCTTCCCCGGCCGAAACGGCCGGCGAGACATTGCCGGGCACCAGCTCCGCACCATCCGTCGCCAGCGTCTCCAGCACTCCCCGGATCCGGTCACGCAGACCGGGCACCACCAACGTATCGGGCCGCTCCAGCAGTTTGGAGAACACAAGACGGGGGGTGGGCAGCAGGCCGAGCTCCCGCAGGACGACGGCCGTATGGAACTCGATTTCGGCCGGAGGCGTGGCGATTTCCTCGCGAATCTGAAGAAGCAGCTCCAGGGCCTCGTTAGACCGACCATTCTTGTAGAGGGCCCAGGCGAGGGTGTCCGTGTTGTAGACGAGGCCCGGCTGGGCCGCGACCGAGCGGCGTGCCAGATCGAGCGCGAACGGCAGCTCCTGATTGGTCTCGAGCAGGGCGAAGGAAAGGTTGTTCATGGCGATGGGGTCCTGCGGATCGATCGCATGAGCCTTCCGGAAAGCCTCGACGGCTCCGGCGCGCTCGCCAAGCGTCATACGGGCATCCCCGAGCAGCATCCAGAGCTGTGGTTCGCCGGGATGGATACCGACGGCTTCGGAAGCCGCCCGCGCCGTCTCGCTCGCCAGGCCGAGCCGGCTCAGCTCCGCCCCAAGGGTCAGATGGTAGCGTGCCGCATCCGGAGCAAGACGGACCGCCGTCCGCAGGTCCCCGAGAGCCTTTGCCCGACCATCCACGCTGCGCCCCCGAAGGAGCTCGAGCTGGCCACGGAGATGGTGGGCGGCGGCGCTTCGGTCATCCTTCGCCACCGCCTCGCCGGCCAGGACAAGAGCCAACTCCCCTCTTCCGGCAAGAGCCGCCAGACGGGCCGCGACAACGAGCCGCACGGGTTCGGGCAGGGACCGATACCCCGCGAATGTCAGCACCAGCGCCCCGACCACGAGAGCCACCATGCCGGGCACCCGTCCCAGGGAACCGGGCCTCGGAGAAACGCCCCGAATGAGCACATCGACGGCGGCTGCGCCCATTTCAGCCGCCCCTGCGGGAACCGGTCCCGGTGACGACGCAAGCCGCATAGCGGCCCCGAACAGCCCCGCCACCAGAAGAATCGTATAGATGCAAAAATAGATACCAAGACGCAGCCAGGCTTCGTCCGCCAGCGTGATGCCGGCCACGCCATCACCGACGAACGCCTGTTCGGCCGGGAGGCCCGCCAGCAGGGCAACCGGCAATAGGATGACGGCATACAGACCACCGACCCAGGCATCGATCATCCCGGCCACCCGGCCCAGAGAGCGGGCAAGCAGCCATTGCCCGACGGCTCCGCCGATGTAGAACAGACAGACTGCCAGACCCAGGTCCATGCCGCCGTTCAGCGGATCATCCCAGCCCATTTCCCAGGCCAGCACGACGCCGAGCAGCAGCAGGGACATCGGCGCCCCGAACAGCAGCAGACGATGCCGCCGAGCGGTATACAGCGTCGCGAGGTCGCTGCCGCAGGTCGTGCAGAACACCGCGTTCTCGGGCAGCATCGAGCCGCATTCGGGACAGGGTCGCGTCGTCATGACAGTTCGTGCAGCTCCCCGGCAAATGCCTTGAGCATCAGCGAGCCAACGGTCGACGGATCATCCGTCTGGCCGAGCACCCACATCAGTTTGACCAGCGTCGTCTCGGGCGTCATGTCCATCGCCGGGATTGCCCCCGCCTGCAGCGATGCCCGTCCGACCTGATACAGCTCCATCTCGGTCGAACCCACCAGACACTGGGTGCAGACGACGACGGGCACACGCCGGGCCGTTGCCTCGGTGATGGCCGGAACCAGCGAGGCCCCCTCCGCGTTCGGAATGTTCCCCGCACCGTATCCCTCGAGCACAATGCCGGCATGGGTGGCCACCAGATGCGCCACCACCTCGGGCTTGAGCCCCGGATACACGGGGATCATCGCCACATCCGGCCGGAGGAAGGCGCGCAGCAGAGCCCGCCGTTTCCCGCGGGGCCGCACATCGCCATTCATGCGGATCGTCAACCCGATCGTCCCGACCGGCGGCGCGTTCACCGAGGTAAATGCCTGCATATCGAACGCCGAGGTCTTCTTCGCGCGCGCAGCCCGGATCACGAGCGAGCCGAACACGACCAGCACCTCCGCCACATCCATGCAGGCCACCCGCACGGCATTGATCAGGTTCGAACGGCCGTCCGAACCGATCTCGTCGAGCGGCACCTGGGAGCCCGTCATCACGACCGGCTTGGGAAGCTCCTGGAGCATGAAGGCGAGAGCCGCCGCCGTGTAGGTGAGCGTGTCGGTGCCGTGCGTGACCACGACGCCGTCATACTGGTCAAGCCGCTGGTAGATCGCCTTCGACAGCTCCGGCCAGAAGGCCGGCTGCAGGTTCGTCGAATCGAGGTTCGCGAGCGACAACACATCGATATCTGCCAGCAGACGCAGCTCCGGCACCCGTTCCAGCAGCAGTCCGGTGTCGGCGCAGGGGGCGAGCCCCCCGTCCGGACCGCGTACCATCGTGATCGTCCCGCCCGTGGCGACGATCAGGATCCGCGGCCTGCCTTCCGTGTTGATGCCCATCATGTTCCGCTCCCGTTCCGGCTCAGAACTTGTATTCGATCGCGAAGTTCACGTCCTTCTGATCCGAGATGTCGTCGACGCGCAGCTGGAACTTGAGTCCCGGCCTGATCGCGTAGCCGCTGGTGAAGCGCATGGTCGGATCGCGCGTGTCGATCACGTCGAGGCTGTAGGTGATGTCCTGCGCCCACTGGTAATCGACACCGACGCCCACCTTCGAGCTGATGACGCCGGCACGCTTGATCAGCCGCTGCTGCGGATCGCGCGCCACCATCAGGTTGAACAGCGGATCGCCGCCGATATCCTCGACACCCACCCGGTAGAAGCTCTTCTCGCTCGGCCAGATGTCGACCATAATGTCGCTGAAGAAGACGTCCTCTTCCTTGTTATATCTGAGCAGATATTTGAAGTCGATCTTCGTCTGCTTGATATTCAGGAACACCTTGTCGACGGCCTGGGCCAGCTTGTGCGCGTCGTCGAGGCCGGTCTTGATCTTGCCCCGGATGTCCTTGTCGATGACGATCTCCTTGACCTCGCGGGTGATCTCCTTGGCGTTGTCGCTGGCCTTGCGCAGCGAGTCGACCGTCGATTTCACGTCCTCGGTCAGTTTCTTGTCCTTGTTCAGCTCCGCGATCATGTCGTCGAGGCGGTCGGACACGTTGCGGATGTTCTCGACGATCTCCTTGAGGCTTTCGCGGTTCTCGCTCGAGATGTCCCCGATGCGCTTGCTGAAATCCTTCATGTTCTGCACGATGTCGCGGATCGACTGGCGGTTCGCGTCGACCTCCTCGTCGACCTTGCGCAGGACGTTCTCGAGATGCTCGACGATCTTGTCGGTGCGACCCTTGACCGACTCGATGATGTTGTTGACGTTCTTGGATGCGGTCTCGGCGTTCTTGAAGATCGCCCGGGTGCTTTGCTTCAGCTCCGGATCGCCGACCACATCCTTGGCCGAGGCGGCGAGACTCTGGAGTTTCTTGAGCAGCTCATTGCCCTGGTCGAACAGCTCCTCCATGCGCGTCGGATCCGTTCCCTCGACGACGTTGCCGTTGTCAACATAGGGCGAGGTCTGGTCGCGCGTCGGCACGATCTCGACGTATTTTTCCCCCATCAGGCCTGCCGTTCCGATGGTGAAGGTGTTGCGGCTCCTGATACGGTACCGCAGCTCACGAATATAGCAGTGCACATACACTTGGTCGTCACGGATCTCGATCTTCTCGACCTTGCCGATCTTGACGCCTGCCATCGAAACGCTCGCGCCGCTGTTCAGCCCGTTGACGGAGTAGAACGTGACGATGAAGCGGTAGCCGCGTTCGGTCAGCTGGATGTCCCCGATGATGAACGCCATGTAGACAAGCATGAAGGTTGCGATGAGGGTGATGATGCCGACTTTGAAGGTTGAATTCATGAATGGTTCCTCGCGTTCACAGAAGCGTCATGGGGCCCTTGGCTTCGCCACGGATGAATTGCTGGACGACCGGGTCGGGGGAGTTGATGATCTCTTCCTTGGTACCGATGGCGACGATCTTGCCGCCGTAATGCAGGGCCAGCCGGTCGCAGATGCGGTAGGCCGAGCCCAGGTCGTGGGTGACGACGATCGAGGTGACGCCCAGCCGCTTCTTGAGGCTGAGATGCAGCTCATCGATCGCAGAGGTCATGATCGGATCGAGGCCCGTCGTGGGTTCGTCATACAGGATGATTTCGGGCTCCATCGCAATCGCGCGCGCCAGGCCGACGCGCTTGCGCATGCCGCCTGACAGCTCGCTGGGCATCAGATGATTGGAACCGGGCAGCCCGACCATCTCGAGCTTCTCCGAGACGATGTGATGAATTGCCAGATCCGACAGGTTTGTGTGCTTGCGGAGGCCGAACGCGATGTTCTCCTCGACGGTCAGCGAGTCGAACAGGGCCGCCGACTGGAACAGCATCCCCATGCGCATCCGCAGGGCGTCGAGCCGGGTCTGGCTGAACGTCGTGACATCCTCCCCGTCGATCAGCACCTGGCCGGCATCCGGTGTGAGCAGGCCGATGATGTGCTTGAGAAGCACGCTCTTGCCGCATCCCGAGGGGCCGAGGATGACGAGCGACTCGCCCTTGTAGATCTTCAGATTGATGCCGTTCAGCACCTTCTTGGCGCCGAACGATTTGGAGAGGTTCGAGATGATGATCATTGCAGGTATGCCATGGTGAAGTTGTTGATGCCGACCGTCAGGAAGTAGTTGACGGCAAGGATGAACATGATGGCCAGAACGACGGCCCCTGTGGTGCTCTTGCCGACGCCCTCGGCGCCACCCTCGGTGGTGAATCCCTTGTAACAGCCGATGATCCCAATGATGGCGCCAAAGATCATCGCCTTGAACAGGCCGCCCATCAGGTCATACACTTTCAGGTTCTGGAGGATCGAGTCGATGAACGTGGTGAACGTCTGGCCGATCTGGTAGATCGCGACGATCGAGCCGCCAATGGCGCCGACGACGTTCGTGAAGATCGTCAGGATGAATAGCATCAGCGTGCAGCCCCAGAACCGCGGCACGACGAGATAATCGACCGGGTTGGTGGCCATCGTCTCGAGCGCGTCGATCTGTTCGGTGATCTTCATCGTGCCCAGCTCGGCCGCGATGGCCGATCCGACGCGGCCGGCAACGACAATGGCCGTCAGGATGGGCGCAAGCTCGCGGGCCATGGCCAGGCTGACGACGCCGCCGACATACCGCTCGGCACCCAGCTGCGTGAACTGGTAGCCGATCTGGACGACCAGCACGGCGCCCGTCGAGAAGCCGGTGATCATGACCATCGGCAGGGAGTCGACGCCAATCCGCGACATCTGCTCGATCAGGTTCTTGAAGCCGAACCGGCCGATCCGGAGACTCCGGCCCGTCCAGTAGAGAGACTGCATGAACAGGATCGCCAGACTCCCGAACAGTTCGACAAAGCTGCGGATGAGATTGACCAAGATCACGGTATCAGTCCTCGCCCAGGGTGATCGTGCTGTCCACGCGGCCCAGCACAACAAGATTCGTCGGTTCGGTCATCAGGTCACGGCCGTCGATCTTCACCTTCTTCGTTTCATCGCCTTCCACGGTCAGCTGCAGCAGAAGGTCGGAGTTGCGGGGGGCATTCACCCATGACCGCATCGTGCTCTCGAAATTCTCGCGCGGGCCCTCGTCGATCCGGCTTTTCTCACGGGCCGGCTTCGATGTGGTTTCCGTCGATTCGGTCTCCTCGCTCCGGTTGGAAGAGAGGCCGTAGGCGGTCAGCGTGAGGTTTTCCTTGCCGATATCCTGCGGAATCGGGATCCGGATCTTCCGGATGGTGCTCTTCTCGCGATACGGCCGCGTGGTCAGCCAGACTTCGAGGGTTCCCCCAGGAGTGATCGAGGTATTCTTCACCTCGATCTTTTCGATGGTCATTGTGCGCCGACGCTGCTCCAACTCGATCTTGAGCATCAGGCGTGTCGGCCACACCTCTTCCAGTTCGTTCTCGGTCAGCGTCTCGACCAGACCGGTGACCTCGGAAATGATCGATCCGACGATATCATCACGAGAATAGAACAGGTTCTCGCGGCGCAGGTTGTATTTCTGGCCGCTGCTCCCCGAACATTCGAGGGCTATTCCCATCAGGGCCGTGCCCGCTCCACCACGATCTATAACACCATCTATAGCCTGCAGAAGGGTGGATTCGAGCACCGAGCCGAGCACTTCCCGGTCACGGACCACTTGGTAATTGATGGTCCGGGTCCGCTTGAGGTCCTTGTCCGTCACATCGATCTGGACCGGCATCATCGGGGGGAACCGGCCCACCTCGCCACCGATGCCCTTTTCGCGATCCTGGGTGATGATGCCAAGCACATCGGTCGGGGCGCCAATCTTGAAGGGCATCTCGACGCTTGAGAAACAGTGATACACGTGCGCCCCGGTCATCAGGAACGAGACGTTCCCCTTTTTCATGAACGAGTGGGCAAATCCGAGGATCCTCTTCCCGTCACGGTAGGTTAGCGTGCCGAGCGTCGTGAGGTTGATGTCACCGCGGGCAAGCTGGACGCCGATCGCTGAACCTGGTTCGAGCGGGTCGGCCGGAGCCGTGGCACTCTGGGTCGCCGTCATCGGCAGGGCGGGCATCGGCCCGACACTCGCGGGAACGGGTGCGAGCCGGCACTTTTTCGATTTGAGCCGGCTGTTCAGCGCCGCAAGAGCCTTTTCTCCCAGTCCTTGGATGATCATCGGGGTTGCCGCCCGCATGAACACAGCCTCCCCCGGGGCAACGCGGCCCGCGAGATCGGCGGGATCGCCG
>DATCTT010000226.1:0-2897 GCA_036567845.1 Candidatus Ozemibacteraceae bacterium
CAACAGGGATATTCGGATGTCCAGTCGGTCAAGGGCATCCTCGCCCACGAGTTCACGCACGTCATCGTGAACCTCCGCACCAACAACCGCTGCCCGACCTGGATAAACGAAGGTCTCGCGGTGTACGAGGAGTTCAAGTTCGCCAACGGCGACCCGATCATCCTCCGTTCGGATTACGAGAAGCTGTACCAGACGAAGATTCTGAACGAGCGGCATTTCATCCCGCTCAAGGAGATCAATCTGAACCCCCAACAGCAGACGTACGGCTACCAGATCGGCCTCGGGTATCTCCAATCGTATCTGGCGATGCGGTTCCTCATCGAGCGGTGGGGCTGGTCTGGCGTCGACGGCCTTCTCGGTTCGCTCGGCAAGGGAGAATGGCTCGACGAGGCGTTGAACGAAGCCGCCGGGATGGATTTCCCCCAGTTCCAGAAAGAGCTGAACGACTGGATGCTGGGTCTCTGACTTTTCCCTGTTGCCGTTGAAACGGCGGCTCGCATAGAATGGGGGCATGGCAAAACAGATGAAACATGCCGCACCGGCGGGCGGGCCGCCGGAAAAACGTTCCTGGCCGGCAGGAACCCTGCTGGGCCCCGTTCCGGTCGTCATGGTCTCGTGTCAGGGCCGTGAAGGGCCGCCCAACATCATCACCGTCGCCTGGGCCGGCACCCTGTGCTCAAACCCGCCGATGCTCGGCATCAGCGTCACCCAGGCGCGCCATTCTCACCGGCTCATCAGCGAAACCGGCGAGTTCGTCGTGAACATGCCCTCCCGCTACGAAGCTCACGCCACGGATCTGTGCGGGGTCATCTCGGGAAAAGAGCACGACAAGTTCGCCCGCACCGGACTCACCCCCGCCCCCGCGGAACACGTCCGGCCGCCGATCATCGCCGAGTGTCCGGTCAATATCGAGTGTCGGGTCCGTCAGACCCTCCCGCTGGGCTCCCACACCCTGTTCATCGCCGAGATCGTCGGGGTGCAGGTCAGCAAGCGGCTGATCACCTCCGAAAACCATCTCGCCATCGACAAGGCCGGCCTCGTCGCCTTCGCCCACGGCACCTACTTCGAGCTGGGCAAGATGATCGGCACCTTCGGTTTCAGCGTCAAGAAAAAGTAGGCCCGAACGATGAGTTCCAACGGCGATGGTTCCCTCGAGCAGCGCATCATCGAGCTCGAAACGAAAGTATCCTTCCAGGACCGCACGATCGAGGAGCTGAACGAGATCGTCACGAACCTTCAGCTCGAGATGCAGAATCTGGAGCGGACGCTCTCGCATCTCAGATCGAAGCTTTCCCCCTCGTCGATGACCGAGGCGGACATCAACCCCGCCAACGAGAAGCCGCCGCACTATTGATTCGTGAAACACGCGTCCCGGACTCCGCCCAGCCACGTCAGATCGGTCCTTCCGCGACGATGCGAAGACCGGTTCACCACAGAGATACAAAGATTTTAACGAGAATGTTTTCTGGGGTCTGGTGATTTTTCAGGCGTATCACGAGACGTCCCACCGCGGGAAAAAGAACGTCTCGTGCATGTGGGCGTATCATGATCCCGCCGGACAGGTTGATCACCCGTTGTCTGTTTGACCGGCAGCCCCGGAGAAACCTATAATCGGGGTATGCCTATACATATGAGAGGAGACTTGAGAATGCCCGAAGCGTCGAACCGCGAACGCGACCTCGTTCTTGCCCCGAATGAGTATGCCTTCATTTCCGACCAGACGAAGGGACACATCGTCGTTTACGTGGGACCCTGCAAGACCAGCCTCGCCAACACCGACCAGCCCGTGATCTTCAATGACCGCTCGAAGCGTTTCGAGCGGTGTAATCTGGAGCAGTCGATCTCGATCTTCTCGACGGCCCCGGAAGGCTGGTATCTCAATCTGAAAAACCCGGCAAAGGACAGTCATCAGCCGCGGACATTCGGGCCGAACAATTTGCCCGAGCTGAACATCGGCCGCAAGGTGAACATCCCGGGCCCTGTTTCGTTCTCGCTCTGGCCGGGCCAGATGGTGCGGGTGATCCAGGGCCACCACCTGCGATCGAACCAGTATCTCGTCGTGCGCGTCTACGACGAGGAGGCAGCAAAGGCGAACTGGAAAAAGGCCGTGATCAAGCCGCAGACGGCCGTCAGCCCCGACGGCTCGGCTCCGCCCGTTTCCGCCCCCCCATCACCCCAGGATCCGAAGAGCGGCGTGGTCGATCCGTCGGCCGACGTTCCCGAACTGACAATGGGGAAACTGCTCGTGATCAAGGGAACCGATGTTTCCTTCTACATCCCGCCAACCGGCATTGAGGTCGTGCGCGACACGAAGGATGCCTACGTGCGCGAAGCCGTCACGCTCGAGAGGCTCGAATACTGCATTCTGCTCGATGAGGACGGCAACAAGCGGTACATCCAGGGGCCGGCGGTCGTCTTTCCCCACCCGACCGAGACCTTCGTCGAGAAGCACACCTCGCGCAAGTTCAAGGCGATCGAATTGAACGAGATCAGCGGCCTGTACATCAAGGTGATCGCGCCGTACAAAGATCCGAATGGCGTCGAATACAAAGTCGGCGAGGAGCTGTTCATCACCGGCAAAGACCAGATGATCTACTTCCCGCGGCCCGAGCACGCGATCATCAAATACGGCGACCAGGAGATCAATTACGCTGTGGCGATTCCGGCCGGCGAGGGACGATATTTCCTGAACCGGAACACCGGGAAGGTGACGCTCAAGCGGGGTCCCTGCATGTTCCTCCCCGACCCGCGCCAGGAAGTGATCGTGCGGCGCATCATCGAGCCGCGCCAGTGCACTCTCTGGTTTCCGGGAAACCAGGAAGCGCTCGAGTACAACCAGCGGCTGAAGAACATCGCCAAGCTGCGGCACGCCGAAAACTACCTCGCGGACGACATCG
>DATCTT010000227.1:0-5911 GCA_036567845.1 Candidatus Ozemibacteraceae bacterium
TTCATTTTATATCTTTTTTTATTTTTTTGTCAGATTCACGTAGGCCCGCAGGCCGTTCGTCAGAGCGGCGAGGATCTCGTCGGGCGCGGGCGGACAGCCGGGGATGGCGATGGCAACGCTGACGACCTCCCGGGCGCCGTCGAACACGGCGTAACTTCCGGCGAACACGCCGCCGGAGCAGGCGCAGTTCCCGACCGCGATCAAGAGACGAGGCAATGGGGTGGCGGTGTAGGTTTCGTAAACGGCGGCGAGGGAGTTGCGGCAGACGGGGCCGGTCAGCATCAGCACGTCGGCGTGGCGCGGCGAAGCGACGCAGTCGACCCCCAGGCGCTGCATGTCGTAATGGGGTCCGCCCAGGGCAATCAGCTCGTTGTCGCAGGCGTTGCACGAGCCGACATCGAGATGCCGGAAATGCAGGGAGCCCAGAAGCCCCTTCACCCCCTCGGGATCGACGGGATCCGCCGGCAGAGGAAATTCGATCTGTTCGAGATGCACGGCCATGTCACTTCACCTCCCGTGTCTGGAGCGGCTGCCACGCGTCGGCGGCACCCAGCGACCAGGTGTCGGGAACCGGGGCAAACGCGAGGCAGGCGGACACGCAGGCCTCGATGCACCGGGCGCAGCCAATACAGCGGCCCGCGGCGAACGCCGGAACGGGAGTTCCCTTCCGGAGGGCGCCTGTCGGGCAAGCCTCGGCACAGGCGCCACAGCCGTTACAGCGGCCAGCCGTTATCGAAGGCTTGCCGGTCATGTTCCATCGTGGGGCGGGAGCCATATCCGGCTGCCCCACGACATTCCGATTCGTCAAGGCGATCCATAGCTGTTTGAACATAGCTTCGTCCTCAGCGGTCCACGTCCGCGTAGCAGAGCTCGAAACTCTTGTTGATCAGCGGAAAATCCGGAACGATGTTTCCACGAACCGTGGTCGGGATACAGGGCCAGTTGCAGTAGGAAGCGGTGCGCACGGCATACCGGTCGATGCGCCCGCCGTCGGCGAATCGGATCAGGAGCAGGTTTTCACCGCGAGCCGACTCGGTGGCCCCGAGCCCCCACGCGCCGTTTCGCGGCGTGGCGACTTCGGACCGGACCGGTCCGGCGGGAAGCTGTTTCACGGTCTGGCGAAGCATCCCGAACGACTGGTCGAGCTCGGCGATCCGCTGCCGGAACCTCGCCATCACATCACCTTCGGGCCGGGTCGGGATCTTCCAGCTGCCGAGGTCGGCATATCCGTCGTAGGGATGATCAAGTCGTGTATCAGCCGCTATATTGGAGGCGCGGGCTGCGTGGCCGACAGCGCGTAGCGCGACGGCGTTCTGCGTCGTGAGATACCCGGTGGTCTCGAGGCGGTCGAGGAAGATGCTGTGGTCGAGAGCAATCCGGACGGGCTTCTGCAGATCGTTCCAGAGCCCTTCGAACTCCTCCGTGATCCGCTGGAGAGCTGCATCGGAAAAGTCCTGGCGCATGCCGCCGGGAACGAGCACGTTGCGGAGGAACCGGTGGCCGCACAGGGCCCGCAGTCGGCGCTGCATCTCCTCTTTCACCCGAAGCCCCTGCTGGCCGAGGAATGCAAAGCCGACGCCACCCGGAATGGCAGCGATGTCGTTGACGTGGTTGTAGATCCGCTCGAGCTCGCCCATGACGAGCCTGAGAGAGCGGGCCCGGGCGGGAATCACGGCGCCGGCGGCCCGTTCCACGGCAAGGCAGTAGCTCAGGGCGTTGCTTACGGAGCAGGTGCCGCACTGACGCTCAGCGAGCAGCAGGGCCGAGGACGGATCGCGCCCCTCGGCCAGCTTCTCGATGCCTCGGTGGCAGAAGAACAGCTGGGCATCGAGGGTGAGGATGGTATCCCCGACGACTTGGATGCGGAAATGGCCGGGTTCGATGATGCCGGCGTGGATCGGGCCGACCGGCACCTCGCAGACGCCCTCGCCTTCGACGGGCGGCACCGGAAACAGCGTCCGCTCGACGGGATAAGCCCGGTCCAGCCGGACATCCTTGCGGAGGGGGGCGAGTTCACGGGGCCAGCCTCCTTTCCAGACAAGCGGACGGGGATCGGGATGACCGACCGGGTGGAGACCGAACATGTCCCGGATCTCCCGTTCTGGCCAGTTCGCGTTGGCAAAGATCGCCGTCATGCTCGGGAATTCCGGCTTTTCGGCAGCCACGGGCGCCCGGAGAACGAGATATTCCCGTTCCCCGGGCACATGCAGCACCAACACAAGCCGGAAGCGGGGTGTCTGAGGGTGCAGATCCAGCGCCGTCAGCATCGCGAGGGCCGCCGCATGGTCGCGCTTCGCGGCGGCAGCAACCTCGAGGAGCCGATCGATTTCCACATCGGCTGCTATACATCCCTGAGGTGCGTCGGAGGCGGGGGACAGTCGCCATCCAGCGAGGAAGGATTCGAGCCGGTTCATTGGGCACCTCCCGGAATCACGGACGCAACGGCACGGATGACGCCGGCGACCGGGGTCAGCAGAAGAAGCGGCGTCGTCGTGACCATGAACACCAGAACGGCGATCGAAAGATCGCGCCAGAAGAGGCCGGACTCGCGCTTCACGGGCACGCGGTCAGGGACATCGGGTTCAGCATGGTGGCTTGTTCCATCCTTGTGATGATGCCAATGGTGGAAAGGGTCATCCCCGAAAACAACCCGAACGGTGTGGTAGAGCAGGCCGGTGAACGCGGTCGCCAGGAGCAGGAGCAGCCCGATCGCGAGCCAGGTGCGGCCGGCGGCGAGCGCGGCCCATACGAGGAGCAGTTCGCTGGCGAAGATCGGCAGGGGAGGCATGCCAGCAAGGCCGGTCATCGCGACACCAAAGCCCGAAGCGGCAGCGGGCCGACGGCGAAGCATGCCGAGCATGCGGTTCATCTCGTGGGAGTGGGCCTCCCGCACGAGCTCGCCCGCCGAAAGGAAGGCGAGGGCCTTCGAGAGCGAGTGGGTGAGGGTGTGAACCAGGGCGGCAAACACCGAGAGGGGGGTTCCGATGCCAAGCCCCAGGGTGATGAGGCCGATGTGTTCGATGCTGGAGTAGGCAAGCATGCGCTTGAGATCATGCTGTACCAGGAGGAACAGCGCGGCGAGGGCGACGGAGAGAAACCCGAACAGCAGGAGCCCCGACCGCACCTCGCCCCCGAGGCCCGCGGCGCTCAGCACGCCGGCCGCGCGGATGATCGCGTAGACGGAGCAGTTGAGCAGCACTGCCGACAGCAGGGCGCTCGTCGGAGCCGGCGCCTGGGAATGGGCGTCCGGCAGCCAGGAGTGGAGCGGCGCAAAGCCCGCCTTCGTGCCGAAGCCGACCAGGATCAGCAGGAAGGCCAGCTTGAGGAGGGAGGGAGGAAGCTGCGGCGCAAGCACCGCGAGGCCGACGGGGTCAAGCGTCGGGACCGCCCCGGCGATGTCGGCGGCGAACACGAGCAGGATCAGGCCCAGTAGCGAGAAAGAAAGGCCGACCGTGCAGAGGATGATGTATTTCCAGGCGGCCTCGAGGGCCGTCCGCTGGTGCTCGAACCCGATCAGCAGGGCCGAAACCATCGTCGTCCCTTCGACGCAGACCCAGATCAGGCCAAGGTTCCGTGAGCAGAGACCCAACATCATGAAGAGCAGAAACAGCAGCGTCAGGCCCAGCGAAACGGAGAATGGCACATGCCCGCCCTGCACCGGAACGGCAGGTTTCGCCGGGTTTCCACCGGCTGCGGCGGTGCGAAGCTGGCCAGCGACGTTGAGGAGAACGGCTCCCCCGATGAGGACGAGAACGGCCAGGAAAAAGCCGCCGAGGCGGTCGAGGTAAAACACGCCCCAGGCCGCGGGGGTCTGGTTCTGGACGAGCACCGACCAGACAAGCATGCCCCCAAGTCCCCACAGCGAGAGGCTCGCGATCATCGCGATGGCCGTGGTGACCAGAACGGGCGCAGGCAGAAACGCGACGCCAGCGAGAACGGCGAGAATGGTGATCAGCGTGTTGAGCATGCGTTCCTCCTCACCCGTGCAGGGTCGAAAGCCGTGCCGTATCGGTGGAGGCATACTCCTCCTGGATGCGGTAGACGAGGATTCCCATCGCGAGAATGCCGATGAGAACATCGAACATGATGCCCAGCTCGATGATCATGGGAAGCCCCTTGGCGAGCTTGAGAGCCGCCAGCGTCACGGCGTTCTCTATGAACAGAATGCCCATCATCTGCGTGACGGCCTCGCGCCTGGTCATCATCTGGAACAGGCCGATGAGAACAAGCGCCAGCACCGTGGTTAGGTCATCCGGCGGGATACGCAGACCGTGCAGCGCACGGGCGGCAACAACGTGCGCCAGCAGCAGCAGCCCTGCAGCACTGAAGAGGGAAAAGGCGATCCCGACCGAGAGGCCCGCCTCGGTGCGAGTCGGTACTCGTGTCAGAACATGACGAATCCAGGCGGGGATCAGGATCACCTTCACAAGGAGGGTGGCCCAGGCGATCATCTCAATATGCCCGTTCCCCTCCATGCGCGCGGTCGCCCACATTGCGACGGCAAGCGCCAGCGATTGGATCCGATAGCAGGCGAGCACGTTCCAAAAACGGCGGAACAGAGCCGTCAGAAATCCGGAAAGGAGGACGATCGTCCCCATCCAGACGATCAGAGAATAATAGTTATTCATATATATTATCTCGCTTTGTCAGCCGCCGGTCGCCATGAACAGGAGGGCCGTGATCGACAGCACGAGCGAAAGCCCCATCAGGTCCATCATCTGGAACAGACGGAGCTTCGCGAGGAGGGTTTCGGTGAGAGCCAGTGCAATACCCGCGACGGCGAGCTTAACGAGCAGCCATCCGACGAGCGGGACGGCATCCCCGGCCGTCGCCGCGACACCGAATCCAAAGGGAGCAAAGGCGTTCACGAGAAGCAGGACGAGCGAAACCTGCTTCACCCAGTAGGTGATGTGGATGAGGGCAAGCTGCGGGCCGGAGTATTCGAGCACCATGCCCTCGTGGATCATCGTCAGCTCAAGATGGGTGTCGGGATTGTCGACGGGGATCCGGCCGAGCTCCGAAACGACGACGACGAAAAAGGCGACGCCGGCGAGCAAGCCCGCAGGCGTGAAGACAGGTACCGTCGTCGATTTCCAGATCAGATCATGGAGATCGAGAGAGTGGGCGGGAAGGGCAAGCGTGAGCAGCGCGAGAAGCAGCGCCGGTTCCGCAAGCGCCGAGACGGCCATTTCCCGGGAACTGGACATGCCACCGAACGAGCCCGAGGCGTCGAGGCCGGCGAGCGCCATCACGAACCGCGGAATCGCGAGCAGATAAACGAACAGCAGCAGATCGGCCATATATCCCCACGGGGACGGGCTGATCCACGGAATCATCAACGATGCCGTGATGACCGCAGCAAAGGCAGCGATCGGGGCCATGCCGAACACCCAAGACGTCTCACGGCTGATGACGCGCCTCTTGCCGAGAAGCTTCGTGACATCCCGGAACGGCTGGAGGATGCCGGGGCCCTGACGGCCCTGGAGGACGGCCTTGACCCGCTTGATGATCCCCTGCAGCAGCGGGGCCAGGAGCAGGAGGCCCGAGAGCTTGACGATCAGCAGAATCGCGGTGTTCATCGCACACCTCCCATGATCAGCAGGACAACGACCACGGCGAACAGGAGCGTGAGATACGTGGTCAGGGACCCCGCCTGCAGCTTCTGGACCCCGTGAGACAGGCCCAGGATGCCACGCTGGAGGGGCCGGTACACATACTCCTCGAACAGGTGGATCGTTTCGAGGCGGTAACTTGTGCGTTCGGGAAGCAGCGGCGCGAGCTGCCCGAGATCTCGAATGTGGCGGCGGAGGCGGAACAGCCAGGCGAAGTTCACCTTCACGGGTTCGGCGAAAGCCGATGCGCTGTAGGCCATCCGCGGCGTGAGCGGGGTCCCGCAGTTCCAGGACTCGGC
>DATCTT010000228.1:0-14135 GCA_036567845.1 Candidatus Ozemibacteraceae bacterium
CCGGAAAGGGATTCTCGAGGTTTACACCCTGTCTCTGCATCCTGTTTCAACCATTGGGCGGTCCGGCAAGGGAGAGCGGCAATTCATCCGCCCCATGGGACTCGGATGGGATGCCACCGCCCGGGAACTGTATGTCGCCGACACCGGGAATGACCGGATCGTACGGCTCAGTGCCGACGGTCGGTTTGTCGCCCAGTATGGGGGGTTTGGCGTTGCCTTCGGGGATGACAGCGAGGAGCGCGAGGATTCCCTCGACGAGCCCTGGGACGTCGCTCCAGGCGGCTTTTCCAATTTTTATGTGACGGACCAGAACAACGACCGGGTCTGTGAGTTCGATGCCTACAAGAATTACCGGGGCACGACGTATCCGAAGGCGGGTGATCGCGGGGCACGAATCAACCGGCCCCGGGGCGCCATCGTCGACGGGGAGAACAACCTCTGGATCGTCGATGGGCGTGGCGATCGCGTGCTCAAGCTCAACTCCTACGGGTCCAAACTGTTCGAGCTGGGGGGATTCGGTTGGAGTTCGCAGAAGGTGAAGGACCCGACTCAGGTCGCGGTCGATGAATCCGGGCGCATCTTCATCTGCGACCGCGGGAACCGGCGCATCGGCGTGTTCGATCGCCTGGGCTCGTATCTGAACGATATCACGAGGAATCTGAAGTCCCCCTCCGGTGTGGCTGTCGATCCCGACGGGATCGTGTTCGTCTGTGACGAACGCACGAATGAAGTGTCGGCCTTTCTGCCCGATGGCCGGCTTCTGGGCAGCGTGGGAGGCATGTCGACCGGGGATCGGTTCCGGTATCCCGCCGATCTCGTCGCACTATCGGATCAGATCTACGTTCTCGACTCGGGGAATAACCGGATTGTGGTTCTGGAGCGGCGCAAGAAGCGGAAGGAAACGTATTGGCAGGCCAGTTCCCCCATGATACAATGACCACTCTCCCGCAACCTCCCGTCGCGGATCTCACTTAGACACCAGGGGGCACACGTTGATTCGCTCGATACTTCGGCTCGGACTGAGCCTCACTCTCGCTGCCGGCCTGATTTTTTCCCTCAACGGGTGCAAAAAAAGCAAGGCCCAGACCAGTCAGCGGTTCAAGTTGCATGTGACCGATGAAGTGAAGAACACGCCGCTGTCGCAGCTGCTTCCCCAGGGCAAGACGAAAACGGGCAAGCGAATCGAGGAAGTCGGCGAAAAGGTTAAAAGCGAGTATATGTATGGCACGCTTGCCGGCCAATATGGCAAATTCACAACGGCCGTCCAGCACCTCACCGCGGCCCTCGCGCGCGAGCCCAAGCTGATCGACGCGCATCACAATCTCGGGCTTGCCTATTACCGGATGGGCCGTATTGATGACGCGATCCGCGAGTGGGTTCAGACATTGCGTCTCGACCCGACCTATGCGGAAACGTATTACAATCTCGGGATCTTCCTGCTCGACTCGAAGCGCAAGGCCGATGCCCTGACGGTGCTCAACCGGTGCGTGACGATCGACCAGTTTCATCTGAAGGCCCGGTATGCTCTCGGCAAGATCGCCCAGCAGGACGGGAAGAACCAGGAGGCGATCCGGCATTTCCGCGCCTACCAAATGAAGGACCGGGGCGATCTTCGGGTACACATGGCGCTCGGGGAGCTGTATCTCCTCGAAAACCAGGTCGATGCGTCGCTAAAGGAGTTCGAGGCGGCGGCCCGGATCGAGGACAAGAACCCGACGGTGCATTACCAGCTCGGGGTCGCCTATCATCGCCGCAATCTGCTCGATCAGGCTATACACCATTACAAGCGGGCGACCGAGCTCGCTCCGGATCATCTCGACGCCTACGTGAATCTCGGAGATATCTACAGCTATAAAAAAGAATACGCATCGGCGCTCGCGGCCTACAACGCCGCGCTTGGCGTCGATCCCACCAACGTCTACGCAAAGAAGAAGGCCGCCCAGGCCGAGACGAAGCTTCTGGAAAAGGAACCGTGATCCACGATCCGAACCGCACGGGCCGCAGCCGGCCGGATGCCCTCGCCACGGGAGATCCCGCACGCCGGGTGAAGATCCAGATTCTCCAGGAGCGTCTCCGCGTGAGT
This sequence comes from Candidatus Ozemibacteraceae bacterium, assembly GCA_036567845.1. GTDB lineage: Bacteria > Muiribacteriota > Ozemobacteria > Ozemobacterales > Ozemobacteraceae > MWAR01. The sequence continues at coordinate 2,084 of DATCTT010000228.1, forward strand.
GAAGCCGAAGCTCTCGGCCTTTTGGAAAGGCTCAGAAGCGATGCCGCGGACCAGCTCGGCATTCCCCCGTCCACCCTCACGGTGGATTTTGAGTTCGCGGGCCGCGAGCTGGATTTCACGATCACGGCCGACATGCAGAACCTTCCCCCCATCAGGAGCCGTTGATCATGACCACGAGTATCCCGGGCATCAGCCATTGGGAATTGTTGAGCGTCGAGAAGCCGTCCCGCTACATCGGAGGCGAGATCAACCAGGCGCCGGACAAGCCGGGCGCCGCACTTCGCGCCTGTCTCGCGTTTCCGGACGTGTATGAGCTGGGCATGTCAAATATCGCGCTCAAAATATTGTATGAACGATTGAATGATCTTCCCGGCATCGCCTGCGAGCGGGTCTTCTCGCCGTGGGTGGATTTTGAGGATCTTCTGCGCCGGAAGGGGCTGCCTCTCTACTCGCTCGAAACGAAGCGGCCGCTGGCAGCGTTCGATCTCCTCGGCATCACCCTGCCGTATGAAATGACGTTCACGAACGTTGTCAACCTGATCGAACTGGGGGGCATCCCCGTCGACCGGCGGGACCGCACCGACGGCACCTTTGTGATCGCCGGCGGCCCGTCTGCCTCGAACCCCCTGCCGGTTGCCGACTTTTTCGACGCGATCCTCATCGGCGACGGGGAAGAGGCGATCGTCGAGGTGTGCGAGCTGCTTCGCGAGGCAAAGCGGCAGGGCATCGTCCGGCCGAAGGTGCTGGCCGCGATTGCCGAGCTCGAAGGTTTCTGGGTGCCGGCGTTTCCCCGCCAGACAAAGCGTCGGGTGTTCAAGGGTTTCGGTGCCTCGATGCCGCCGCAAAAGCCGGTCGTGCCCCATATCGAGGCGGTCCACAGCCGGGCGCCCTTGGAGATCTTCCGGGGCTGCATCCAGGGTTGCCGGTTCTGCAACGCGGGCTTCTTCTACCGGCCGAAACGGGAACGGCCCGTTCAGGCGCTTCTGGAGTGCGGACAGGCACTGCTGAAGAACACAGGCAACGAGTCGCTCGGCCTCGTTTCCCTTTCAACCTCGGATTACACCGGCCTTTCCGAGCTGATCGGGCGCCTGGACCGGGAGCGGACGTATCCCGACCAGACCCTGTCGGTTCCGTCGCTCCGGATGAACGACAAGACCCTGGCGATGCTCGAAACCGTTCCGGAGCTGAAGAAAGGCGGCCTCACGTTCGCCCCCGAGGCTGGCAGCCAGCGGCTGCGCGACATCATCAACAAGAACATCACGGAAGAGGATATCCTGCGCGTCGTCGCGGCCACCGGCGAATCGTGCTACCGGGTCATGAAGCTGTATTTCATGATGGGTCTGCCGTTCGAAACCGAGGCGGACCTCGACGCGATCGCCGAGCTGGTCGAAAAGATCGAGATGACAGCGCGGCGGGAAAAGATCCGCAAGGAGATCAACATCAGCCTGTCGGGCTTCGTTCCCAAGCCGTTCACGCCGTTCCAATGGGCGGCGCAGGACGACATGGAGACGCTTGACGGAAAGCGGCGGCAGATCTGCACGACGCTGAAAAAGAGCCGGGCGCGCGTCTCGTGGCGTGACGCCTATCTGTGCCAGCTCGAAGGCGTGCTGGCACGCGGGGACGAGCGGATTGGAGCCCTGCTGAAGGCGGCCCGGAAGCGCGGCTGCCGGTTCGACGGATGGAGCGAGCATTTCCGGCCGAATGCATGGCGGGAAGCCTTTGCCGAAGTAGGGATCGATCCATCAGCGTATACCCGGGAGAGGCCGCTCAATGAGATGCTGCCCTGGGAGTTCATCGATTATCGGACCCCGCGCGAGTATTTCGTGCGGGAGTATCGCGAGGCCGCCCGCCTCGCCGGAGTGACGCTGCCATGACCACCCATGCCCAGCCTGTCCGGGAATACCGATACCGCATCCACTACAGCCGGCACGGGGCCTCGATCTACCAGGCCCATCTCGACCTGATGGAAGCCCTGCTTCGCGCCGTCCGCCGTTCCGGCCTCCCCTACGCCCTTACCCAGGGCTGCCATACCCGGCCCAAGTCCAGCTTTGGCCCGCCGCTTCCGCTCGGCCAGGCCAGCCGATGCGAGTTTTTCGATCTGTATCTTACCGAATCCCGGGAACCGGAAGCGATTGTCGCGGCTTTTTCCGGCCTCCTGCCTGAAGGGATGACCGTGCTGCGGGCCGAGAGCATCGAGCTGAAAGCCCCGATGCTCTCGGGGGACCATCGCGTCCGGTATCGGCTGCCGTTCGCAGCAGGCTCGGCCAGCACGATAGCTCGTGTCCGCGCATTCCTGTCGGATCCGGAGCGGGCGTTCATCCTCCGTCGCGGCAGCGAGGCCCGGCAATATGTGCTCGGCTCCGCCATCCTGGCGATCCGTGAGGAAGACGAGAACGGCCTTCCCGGGCTGACGGTGGATTTTTCCCAGGGCGGCAAGGGCCAGCCGTCCGTTTCCAAAATCGTCACCGCCCTCGCCGAGGAGCTCGGCGAGGAGCGGGAAGCCCTGCTGGGCGTGGAGCGCATCTGCTTCCTTGAGTAACAGGCAGGGCTGAAACCATTTTTTTCAACCGGAGGAGTTTTTCTTGTCGAGACGCATTCTCATCAATAGCGGTCCATATGAAACTTGGGCCGCGCTGCTCGAGGACGGGCACGTCGTCGAGGTGTTCCACGAAATTCCCGATTCCGAAAAGATCGTCGGGTGCATTTTCAAGGGGCGGGTGTCGAACATTCTGCCGGGCACCCAGTCGGCTTTCGTCGACATCGGGCTTCAGAAGGACGCGTATCTGACCGTTTCGGGTGTCGACACGGGCGAAGGGGATGACGATCTCCAGGACGTGTTCCGCGTGCCGATCGAGCAGCAGATCAAGGTCGGTCAGGAGGTCATCCTCCAGATCCTGAAGGAGCCGACGGGCGTGAAGGGGCCGCGGTCGACGATGACCCTGTCGTTTCCCGGCCGGTATCTGGTCCTGATGCCAACGGTGGACCACATCGGGATCTCTCGGCGCATCGGGCCGGACAGCGAGCGGGAGCGGATTCGCGCGATCGCGAAGCGCATCTGCCCGAAAGGCATGGGTATCATTTTTCGCACGGCCGCCGAGGGTCTCGATGAGAGCGAACTCGCGGCAGATCTGAAACTGCTGCTGCGCCTGTGGGAGCAGGTCGAACGGAAGATCAAGTCGGCGCCGCCGCGGACGATGCTGCATCGGGACATTCCGCTCCCCCTGAAAATCGTGCGCGAGTATTTCACGGACGAGGTCGACCGGTGCATCATCGATTCGGAAGAGGCCCACCGGACTATTCTGGAGATGTGCGATTTCCTGACGCCGCTCCAGCGCGCCAGTCTCGAGCTATACAAGGGCCCCGCCCCGCTGTTCGACGCATACGGCATCGACAGGGAGATCGAGAATGCACTTCAGCCGAAGATCGTGATGGAGTCCGGGGCGTCGCTCGTCATCGAACGCACCGAGGCGCTTTCCACGATCGACGTCAACTCGGGCCGGTTTGCCGGCGGAGTTGATCTCGAGGAGACCGTGTATAAAGTCAATCTCGAGGCGGCGAAGGAGATCGCGCGGCAGATCCGTCTGCGTAACCTCGCCGGGATGATCGTGATCGATTTCATTGACATGAATGATGCGAAGCACCGCGCGAAGGTGCTGAAAGCCTTCCGGGACGCGATGAAGAATGACCGGAACCGGCCGCACATCCTGGACTTCTCGGAGCTCGGCCTCGTCCAGATGACGCGCCGGCGAACCTCGCACAGTCTCGAGGAGATCCTCAAATCCCCGTGCCCGTGCTGCCAGGGGCGGCGGATGACACTCTCGCTGATCACCCTCGTCAACCGCATCCGCAACCGCATTCTCGAGGAGACGGCACGGTATGAAACACCGTCGATCACGGTCCGGGCACACCAGCAAGTGATCGACGCCCTTCGGGGGCCCGGCGAGGCACGGCTGAAGGAGCTCGAAAAACGGTGCGGACGCCCCATCACCCTGCAGCCACAGTATGGATTGGATATCGAAAGTTATCTCATCGACACCGGTGCCGGCCGCACCGTCGGGGAAACCCGCCCGGCCCCACAGCCTGCGAAAGCCACGGGTCGTCCCGCCGAACAGGCGAGCGGTCCCCGGTCATCCGGGAACGCCCCAACCGGTCAGGGAGCCTCTCACAAGCCCCAGAAGCGCCGCCGGGGAAGCCGTGGCGGTCGTGGAAAACCCCGGCCGAAGGAGGGATAAACACCCATGAGAGGGACAACCGGATCCGGCCCGTTCAGGGCAGCCCTGGTGATGCTTTTTGCGTTCACGCTGGCCCTCCCGGCTTCGGCCGTTCCTCTCGCCTACCGGCTGAAGGTCGGTTCGACCTACACCTACGAAGTCGTCCAGCGTTCGACGGGTGAGGCCGCATCGAACGAGGTCCGGTCCTCGCATCCGCAGGAGCGGACCACGAAGCTCGAAATCCTCGTTCTCGCCTTCCGAGACGGGGTCTACGTGCTCGACATCCTGTCAGGGGACCGGCGCGTCCGGCGGTATATGCGACCAAACGGGGCCGTCGTGGCCTCGCCGACCGAGCCGGCAGGCACGCTTCCCTTCTTCGCGGTATTCCCGGAAGGGGATGTCGTGACCGGCAAGCCCGTGAAGCAGACGGCGATGTTCCCGCTGGGGAAGGGCACTGTGCCGGCCGTCTGGGAAACGACCCTCACCGGCTTGGACGGGTCGAAGAAGAAAGCGACGGTCACGGTGTCCGGATCGGTCGCCCTGCCGTCCGACCGTGTCATCAGCCGCACACTCCAGTCGAAAGGCACAATGGTGCTGAATCTCGAGACCGGTTGCCCTGACCGCGCGGACTGGACGGTCAGCTACGAACTGACGTACGCGAACAAGGAGATCGCGGTCATCCGCGATCTGTGGAGTGTACGGGAGACCCGCTCGACGAGCTGCAAACTCACGGGGGTGAAGCCATGATCCGGGCGTTCCGCAAACAGCTGGTCACCGCTCTTCTCGCCCTCCTTCTCGCCGTTCCGGCTCCCGTTCCAGCCCAGCAGCCGGTTTCGCCCGAGGCCCCTTTCACGACGTGGCTGATGAACAACGAGGCCCGGACGATGGGTATTCTGGCGAACGATCGCATGGCAATCGAGCGTCTTTCCCAGCCATTCGGCCTGCTGGGGACGCCAACCCTGCCCCCTGCCGGAGCGGAATTGGACCTCTGGGCAATAAATTTACAGTATTATAAATTTCTCCCCGAGGCCGTCGAGATCGCCCGGCTGGCACGCCGGTTCGGAAGTGGCGTCTTCGCGCGGGTGTTCGATCAGGCCCTGCCCGGGACCTGGGTCACGGTGCCGATGATGGGCGTTCCGACCTTCAACGCCCGGGAGTTGGCGTATCCGCTGAACAACCTGTTCCGGGAAGCCCTGCTCGCCTCGATCGGCGTCGACAAGAACCGTGACGCGGATCTCTCGGAGCGGCTCAAGCGCAGCCAGCAGGGCATCAATGCCGACCATCGGCGGCTTCTGAGTCAGTATCTCGAAACATTCCTGGCGCTTTATCCCAACTCGCGCCAGGTGCAGGCTCTCGACGGCTTTCTGCGCAACGGCATGAAAAAGAGCACGGCGCAGGGTGTCGCCTCGGCGCTGGGCCTCAACACTGGCTCGGCAAGCGACACGGTGTTCGAGTTCGAGAACGAGACGCCCCCGGATGCCACACCCAAGCCGGCAGACACCGATCCGGGCACGATGCCGGCGGATTTGTTCGACATCCTGAAATAGGAAGCGTCGCCAGAGGCCGGAAGGCCGGGATCAGCGGTTGTAGTAATCCTTCAGATGGGCCCCGGCCGTGCGCAGCTTCTTGAGGGCCTTCTCCTCGATTTGGCGGACCCGCTCGCGGGTGATGTTCATGATCCGGCCGATCTCCTCGAGAGACCGGGGAATGCCCGTATCGATGCCAAACCGCAGCTGGACGACCTGTCGCTCACGGTCGGAAAGAGCGCTGAGCACCTTCTCAATCTGCTCTTTGAGCAGAGTATCGACGATGGCCTCTTCGGGGCTCGCAGCATCCGAGTCGGGGATGAAACTTTCGAGGGTGCTGTCTTCCTTGTTGCTGACGGTCAAGCCGAGAGAGACGGGTTCCTGGGTCTGACGGCTGACCTCCTCGATCTTTTCGACGGGAAGGCCGGTGATCTTCGCAATCTCCTCGATCGTCGGATCGCGGCCATGCTCCTGGGCGAACGTGCGCGCGGTTTTGCGGACCTTGTTCACAATCTCCATGATGTGCACGGGAATGCGAATGACGCGCGACTGCTCGGCAAGAGCCCGGGTGATGGCCTGGCGGATCCACCAGGTGGAGTAGGTCGAAAACTTGTATCCCAGGCGGTAATCGAATTTATCAACGGACCGGAGAAGGCCGAGGTTGCCCTCCTGGATCAGGTCGAGGAAGAGAAGGCCGCGGTTCGTGTATTTCTTCGCGATGCTGACGACAAGGCGCAGATTGGCTTCGACGAGCGCCTGCTTGGCTTCCGGATCGCCAGCCCGTGCCCGGGCGGCAAAATCGATTTCCTCTTCGCGGGTAGCGAGGGAAAGCTTGCTGAGGCGCTGCAGATAGAGCTTGACCGAGTCGTCAAAAATGGATTCGCGTTCTTCCGTCTCGTCGACATCCGGCTCAATGAGCTCTTCCGGGGAAGGCCCCTCTTCGGGTTCATCAGAGGCGACAGGTGGAACGACATAATCGGGAGCGGGAACACCCGCATCCGCAACTTTCCGGCCGCGCTTCTTCGGCTCGGCGGCGTCCGATCCTCCGTTTCCGGTCTTGCTCTTGTGTTTCTTATCAGTCATCGACGGCATCCTGTGCGATACGGAATTGCCCCATGGCCCGGAACTTGGCGTATCTTTTCTCGAGCAGCTCGACGCGCGGCATCGCGAGAAGCGCCGGGAGATGCCCGTCGATCATGCCCCGCACCGTCTCTGCCATGGCCGCGTGGTCGCGATGCGCGCCGCCCATCGGTTCCGGCAGAATTCCGTCTATTATACCCAAATCGAGAAGATTTGCAGCGCGAATTTTCAGTGCCGTCGCGGCCTCTTTCGCTTTCGCCGCATCCTTCCAGAGGATAGCGGCGCATCCCTCGGCGGAAATGACCGAGTAGACGGCGTATTCGAGCATGAATACCCGGTCGCCGACGCCAAGCGCCAACGCACCGCCGCTTCCCCCCTCGCCGATCACGAAGCACAGGATCGGCACCGCGATCTGGGACATCTCGGCCAGGTTCCGCGCGATTGCCTCGCTCTGGCCGCGCTCTTCCGCCCCGATGCCGGGGAACGCGCCAGGCGTGTCGATAAACACGACGACAGGCAGGTTGAATCGCTCGGCCATCTTCATCAGGCGCAGGGATTTGCGGTATCCCTCGGGATGGGGCATGCCGAAGTTGCGGAACAGATTCTCGTCGGTGTCGTGGCCTTTCTGGTGGCCGATCACCATGACCCGGTGACTGCCAATCCGCGCGGGGCCGCCGATGATCGCGGGGTCGTCCCCGAAAAGGCGGTCTCCGTGCAGTTCGAGAAACTCCTCGCCGCACAACAGCCGGAGGTAATCGAGTGAAGAAGGGCGATCGATGTGGCGGGCCACCTGGGTCACCTGCCATGGCTCGAGATCGCGAAAAATATCGGTTTTCAACAGTCTGACTTTCTCGGCCAGAGCATTGATCTCACGTGACAGATCGATCTTGTTCTCTTCCGAGATGCTCTGAAGGCCCTTGAGCTGCGTCTCGAGCTCGAGGACCGGCCGTTCGAACTCGAATTCATGCGGCATGTGGGGCCTCCAGGGGACCGAGAATCAGGTTGAACAGGCGGGCAAGGGTCTGTTTGAGAGAGCGGCGATGCACGACCATGTCGATCATGCCGTGGCTGAGCAGGAATTCAGAACGCTGGAAGCCGTCGGGAAGCTTCTGGCGAATCGTCTGTTCGATCACGCGCGGGCCGGCAAACCCGATGAGGGCACCGGGCTCAGCGATGTTTACGTCCCCGAGGCTGGCGAAGCTGGCGGAAACACCGCCAGTGGTAGGATCCGTGAGGATCGAGATATACGGCACCTTCGCGGCATTCAGGCGGGCGACGGCGGCGGAGGTTTTGGCCATCTGCATCAGGGAAAAGATACCTTCCTGCATGCGCGCGCCTCCCGAGGCCGAGACGACGATCGCGGGAAGCCGTGTCGCGGCGGCTCGTTCCAAAAGGCGGGTGATCTTCTCGCCGACAACCGACCCCATGCTGCCGCCCATGAACTCGAAATCCATCACGCCCAGCAAGACAGGACGGCCTTCGAGGCGGCCCTCTCCGCAGGTGACGGCGTCGAACGAGTCGGTCTTCTTGAACGCCTTCGCCAGCCGATCGGGATATGCCGCCGTATCGACGAACGCGAGCGGATCGACGGATTCGATCTCGTGGTCCATTTCGACGAACGAGGCGCCATCTGTGAGCAGCGCGATGCGGTCCCAGATCGGCATGCGGAGGTGGTGATCACATTTGGAGCAGATGTAGAGGGCGCGGGCCAGGTCCTTGCTGATGAGGACCGCGCCGCAGGAAGGGCACTTTTCCCACAGTTCGGACGGTTCATCCGTCTTGCGGGGGCCAATCAACCTCTCGAGGAAGTTCATCCTCTGCTCTTTCGTTCTGACGGGGGGTTGAGCGTCATGAGCAAGGTTTATAACAGATTTCGGCCGTCTTTTCAACAGAACGACGGCCGGCGGTAGGAATCCGCCGGCCGTCAAGGGAAAACCGTTACGGGATCAGGGTTTGTCGGTTTTGAACGAGACCTTTTTCGATTTGTATTCCACGTTGGCACTGTCGTAGCCGACGACATAGGCGTTGTAGTCCTTGTCGGCATACAGCTCGGGCACGATGTAGTTGAACGAGGTCGCCGCGCCACCCATGTCGTAGACGCGTTCGGTGCCGATATCCGGCAGTTCCACGTGGAGGACGCATTTGGCTGCGCTCTTGGTGGTCCACCGGAGCCGGACGGAGTAGGGTTCGATATCCTCGACGGTGATGGCGCTGAAGAACCCCTGGGGATCTGAAGGTGTGGTGCCAGTCGAGGTTCCGGTCGTGGTGGTGGTTACGGTTGCTGCAAGCGTCGTGAAGCTCAGGGTTGCGCAAGTCGCCGTGCTGGTCACGTTCCGGTTCTTGTCGGTCGCGATGATCTCATAGGTGTAGGTCGTGGAGGGAAGCAAGCCATTCACGGTGTATTTATGGGAGGTAACGTAGGTGGTGCTGACGGGGAACTCGAGGCGGTCCCCCTCCTTGGTGCGAAGGATCAGGCGGCTGATGCAAACCTCATCGGTCGTCCAGTTGATGGTGACCGAGTTCTTCGTCGGATAGGCAAGGATGCCCTTCACGAGCGGGGGGGTCTTGTCATCAAAGCCGGGAAGACCGTTGGTGCCATGGCACAGATAGCAGAGACTCGTGTCGGGATAGCTGTGATCCGGAATGCGGCTCTGGTCTGTGTGACAGCTGAAGCAGTCTGCCTGCTGCCAGCCTGGATGCATGTTGTCCAGCAGGGGGGCATTGGTGTGATCGGTCGTGCCATCGGATGTCGGGATGCTGACGATCGGCTTGTCGATGGCACCGACATCGGTGGTGGTGCCGTCGGTGGGCAGGCCGGACGTGGTTCCGGTGGGCTGGAGAGCGCTCAGGGGGTTGCCGGTCGAGCCCGAATCGTTGGTGCTGTCGGAACAGCCGACGGACATGAGCGCAGCCAGCATCACGAGCACGAAGAGTGTCGCGGAACGGGCCGTCAGATTTCTCGTGAATTTCATGCGGGAAAGGACCTCCCATGCAGGATCTGATAAACTGGTTTCGTTCATCGGGGTATCGGCATGAATGAGCCGGGAGTTGAGAAAAAAATCACCCGGTATGAAAACGGTCGGAATCTCAAAAATATTCCGTTCGGAAATGGATGATACCTGCCGAAAACAGGAACTGGTATACTACACCTTCACGCCGGGGATGACCGAGCCATGAAGAAACTCACCGACACACTCCTGTGGTGCCTCGCGACAGGCGGAACGGCAGCTCTGATCGCCGTGACATATCCTTTCTTCATCCTGAAGAATATGGGGTATTATCTCAGAGCGCCATCCGTGCTGCTGTATGCTGTCATCTTTTTCTTTCTCGACCGCATCACGAAGCTGGCCATTCTTGCCAACACATCGGAACTGCCGATACCGGTTTTGAAGAACTTCTTCACGCTGACGTTCGTAAAGAACCCGGGGGTCGCGTTCGGCTGGTTCCCCGACTGGAAGCTGCCGCCCATCCTGATGGCGCTGATCATGATCGTCATCATCACCTACTACAGTTTCCAGCTTCCGCCCCGCGAAAAACTGACGCGATGGTCGCTGGCCCTGCTCGTGGGGGGCGCCATCGGCAATCTGTATGACCGGGTCGCCTACAGTTATGTCGTGGATTTTTTCCTGTTCCATATCGGCAAGTATGATTTCCCCGTCTTCAACGTCGCGGATATCGCGATCGATCTCGGGGTCTTCCTGCTGTTCGTCGACATCTTCCTGCTTAGCCAGGATGAGGAGCAGAGCGAGACGGCGGGGACCGATCCGGCGCCGCTGGTCGCCTGACGGCGATGTATCCGGTCCTTTTCGCCACGCGGTGGTTCAACGTCTACAGCTACGGTCTCCTGCTGGCAATCGGATACACCATCGCGACCCTCTGGATCATCCGTGAGGCCGTCAAAAACGGGCTGCCCGGGGAAACCATCTTCGACATGCTGCTCATCCAGCTTGTCGTGGGCGTGCTCGGCGCACGGCTGCTCTATGTTTCTGAATACGGTATCGGAACCGGCCCCGGGGCCGGATTTTTCGCGTTCGAGCGGGGCGGCCTGACCTTTTACGGGGCCGTCATCAGCAGCTTCGCCTTTGATATATTGTATCTCAAATGGCATCGGCTGCCGTTCTGGCGGGTGATGGACACGGTCGGTTTCGGTCTGCCGCTCGGCATCGCGATCGCCCGGCTCGGCTGTTTCCTGAACGGCTGTTGTTACGGCATCGAAACCGACCAGACCTGGGGCTTCGTCTTCCTGCGGGCCGGTTATACCGCCGTACATCCGACCCAGTTGTACGAATCGATTGCATGCATGGCCCTGTTTCTCATCATCCAGCGTTACCGCCGGGAGCGTCAGGCGTATGGCGAGATCATTCTGCTGTCGCTGGGCGGGTATGGGGCGCTGCGGTTCGTCGTCGAGTTCTGGCGGGGTGACAATCCTGTGTTCGCCTTCGGGTTCACCCTTTCCCAGGTGATCGGAGCAACCGTGGCGCTGGTCTGCTGGGCGGGCATCCAGTCGCTCCGGGCGCGGAAAGAGCTGTTGATTCTCCCCTCGTCGGCACCGGTCACGGTCAAACCGGCGACAGCAAAGCCCGCTGCCGATGCGCCCAAGGATCAGCCGGAGACACCGGAAGCAAGCCAGGAGCAGAAAGACGCAGTTCCGCCCGAGACTCCCGACTCCCATGGGTAACCTCGCGGCGCTTCTCCCCTTTCCCATCCATGCCTACGGCGTCCTGCTGGCGCTGGCCTTCGCCGCCGGCATCGGCGTTGCTCTGCATCTGTGCGAGCGGTTCTGGATCACCCGTGACCAAATCATCGATCTCGCGATCCTGTTCATGTTCGCGGCGATCGCGGGATCGCGCATTCTCTATATCTTCCTGTATCCAAAACAGTTTCCCGATATCACCTCCCTGTTTGCCTTGAACCGGGGCGGCCTCGTATTTTACGGGGGATTCGTGGCGACGGCCCTGGCGGTGGTTGCCTACGGACGCTGGCAGGGAATCAGTCTGCGGCTGCTTGGAGACCTGATCGCCCCCTCGCTTGCGATGGGCCACACGATCGGCCGGCTTGGCTGCTTCGCGAACGGGTGCTGTTATGGAGCACCATCGGACTTGCCTTGGGCATGCCGGTTTCCTGCGGCTGGCGACGGGCTGACGCGACACCCGACGCAGCTCTACGAGGCCCTGTTTCTATTCGCGGCCCTGATCGTCACATTTCGTCTCGCGCGCCGGCCGGCCGGTGAAGGCC
>DATCTT010000229.1:0-14744 GCA_036567845.1 Candidatus Ozemibacteraceae bacterium
CCGACGGGGCCTGGAGACGGCCGAGCGCGCGGATGGCGGCGCGGCGCTCTTCCCAGGGGTGGATCGGCTTCACCAGCTCGATCAGCTCGGGCACGATCGCCTGCTGGCCGATCGAGGCGAAGGCATCGATGTAGGCTGTCCGGGCCTCGATGTCGGTCTCCCGGTCGAACCGCTCGCGAAGCGCCTTGTAACTGTCGGGGTGGCGGATCTCACCGATGGCCCGGATGACGGGAATCTTCAGGTCGAGCGCCTCCTCCTCCATCATCCGGAGCAAGTCGGGAACGGCACGGCGCGCTCGCATCAAGCCGAGCGTCTGGATGGCCTGGGCCTTAACCGTCCAGGACTCCCGCTGGAGGGCTGTGATGAGACCGGGAACGGCCCGGTCGTCACCGATCCGGCCAAGGGCTTTGCAAGCCGCCAGGGCCAGATCCTCGTCGTCATCTTCAAGGGCGTCGAGGAGGGGCTCGACGGCAAACGGGGAGCCGAGGACGCCGAGCGTCTCGGCCGCCGCGATTCGGGCCGGCCAGTGCTCATCCTTCAGGTGGGGTGTGACGATCTCGGCATCCTCGGGCCGGCCGATCTGGCCGAGAACGTAGATGGCCTGCCGGCGCACCTCGTTGGCCTTGCTCTCGAGAAGCTGGATGACGGGCTTGCGCGAAGCCGTTGGGAAGCCTTCGAGCACCCGGCGGATCCAGTAGCTGAAATGCTCGTCGAACTTGCCGAGAGCATGGCACAGCCGCGGGACGACCGCATCGGCCGGCATCTGGCGCAGGGTCTGGACGACACTTTCCAGCAGCCGTCGCTTGTCGCTCTTGAACAGCGCGAGCAGATCGTCGAGGATCCCCGTGCCGTAGTTCGCCAGCGCCTTCTGCGCCGAGTTCCGGATCGCCTCGGACGGATCCTCGAGGGCGCGGAACAATAATGGAAGAGATATATTCGATCCAATTTTACCGAGCGCCTGGAGGACCCAGTACCGGACCTCCGAGTCGCCCTCGGCGGCCAGGCCCGTGAGCTCGACGAGCGCCTCGTCGCCGAACGTGCTCAGCACGTCCGATGCCGTCTTCCGGATCGTCCAGGATCGGTCGCGCAGCAGCTTCACGATCTCGGGAAAGATGCCGGCCGGCCGGATATCGCCCAGGGCGCGCAGGGCCCAGTACCGAACATCCTCCTCGACTGAGCCGAGGGCACTCAGCAGCGCCTGGACCGCCGGCATGCCGCAAGCGATCAGGGATTTGCAGGCTTCCCGGCGCACGACCCACGAAGGGTCGAGGAACCGCTCGATCAGCAGTGGAATCGTGTCGGACTGGGGAAAGCCCGCGAGCGCTTGGACGGCGGCCATGCGGATTTCCGAATCCTGGTCGGTCAGGAACCGGCGGATCTCGGGCAGGGCCGTGGGTTCGCGCATCTGACCGAGGATCTTGATGGCCCAGAACCGCCGTTCCTTGTCCTGGCTTTCGAGCGCCGCCGTCAGCGGGGAGATTGCCTCGCTGCCCATCTCGGTCAGCGCGCGGGCGGCAAGCGACCGGCCCATCCAGTATTCGCTCGAGAGCGACTCCATCAGGAACGGGATCGAGTGGGTGCCGAAATCCTTGAGAATGTCATAGATCAGGTCGCGGACCTGCTCCGACGGCTGCGACAGCGCCTCGAACAGCTTCCCGACGACGCTCGGGTCGCCGATCTCGCGCAGGGCGCGCAGCACCGCCATACGGACGCCCGTTTCCGGGTCAGACAGCTTGTTCGTGAGCTCCTTCGTCAGGCTGCGATCCCGCAGATGACCCAGACAGAGCGCCGACCAGAACCGGATGTTCGGGTCGGGGTCGTCGAGCGCCGCCTTGAGGGCATCCGTCGCGACCCGGCCCATGCGGCCGACCGCCATGGCCGAACGGGAGCGCAGCTTCCAGACCTTGTCGCCGAACTGGCGAATCAGGATTGCCAGCGCCGCCCGGGGGCTTTTCGAAAGGCACTTGGCCGCCATCACCGCGACGCTGTCCTTGGGATCGCGCATCAGATCGAGCAGGCAGCGCACCGCGTCTTCCGTGTCGTGGCCCGTGAGCGCATAGGCGACCCGCAGCCGCACGTCGGCCGACCGGTCATGAGAAAGTGGCAGCAGCAGCTCGACCAGATTGGCCGGCCGGATCGAGGCGAGCGCCTCGACGGCGGCACACCGCACTTCCTTCGAACGGTCGGTCAGCACCTCCCGAAGGGGGTCGACGGCGAGCGGGGTTTTCAGCTTCCCCAGGGATTTGACGGCCTTGAGCCGTTTGGTGATGAGCGTCGATTTGAGGTCGGTGACCAGGTCCTCGAGCTCCCGCTGGATCTGACAATCGCCTTTGAGTGTGCGCAGTTCGGCCATGGTGTTCCTCACGAAGATTCTCGATTCGCCCGGCAGTATACCACGCCCCGCTCCTGTGGTTCGTTTGGGGAGAATACGACGCACCACAGAGCCACAGAGACACGGAGAAAAGCGTTTCTGAAACTCTGTGTCTCTGTGGTGCGTTCCTTGGTGGGTTGACCGGGTGGGGAAAGCGCGGCTAGAATGCGCTCATGAAACACGCTCAGCGCATCGCGGGATTGACGTTCCTGTTTGCGGCCGCCCTCGTTGCGGCATTCGCGGCCGGGCCGCTGCCCGATGTGATCGTGGCCGGGGATCCGCCGATCACCTGCTGGGCCGTGCTCGACCACGTGCGGCTGATGGAGTTCGTGCTCGACACCCGCCTGACGACGGGCCAGAAGGAAACGTTCCTGACCACGCTGAAGAAGGAGTGCGCCGGGATGGACCGCGAAGGCCGTGCGGCATTTCTCGAGGCTCGCCAGCTCGTCGCCTCGATGGCCGCCATGACGCCCGACCAGCGGGAGATCGTGCGGGAGGTCCTGCGTGAGGATTTCGAGAACACCGCTGCCGAGGAGGAGGCCGATCCGGCCGCCCAGTTGTACATGCAGGTGCGGGATGCCGCAGGGAATACCGTCGCGTCCCAGGGCTCGGATACGGTGACGCTGCAGGATATCGAAGCCCTGGCCGAATACGTTGCCTTCGTGCGCGGGCCAGAGCAGCCCGCCCCGGTTTCCACGGCGGATCGTGATGCCCTTCGCAAGGCCGTGGCCGAAGGATTTGTCGCTGCCCCCGCGGACGCCCGCCGTGCCTTGTCCGGCTTCGCTGATACCTGGCACCTGTTGCGCGCCGGCTGGGCCGCGGGGAATGCCCAGACCCACGCGGGTTGGGCGGGAAAGCTGAAGGAAGCCGCCGGCCGGGCCGGGTTCGGAAAAACAATAGCTGATACGATAGATCCACCGCTGTGGGAGGAAATGAAACGCGCGGCGGCAGAGGCCGGGGAAACGGCCGCTGGCTGGACGGCGACACCGACGCTGGTCGTCTGGTGAGGAAAAACCGGGAGGAGAAAACGAGATGAACGGTCTGTTCGGGAAGCGGGTTTACGGGATTCACGAGTCGGTCGGCGCGGCCGAGCTTCACGAGGCGTATCTGATCACCGACGAGACCGGGAACACCCGGCTCGGGTCAGCCGTCGAACGGGCGAGCACGGGGAGAAAAATAGCGAAAGCTTTTTTTGACAAGAGCTGGCTTCCGGTGACCGTCGATGTGGCGGACGAAGCCGGAAAAAAGCTCCTTGAGCTGGATGCGGCCGGGTGGCGGCCGTATGCGAGGATCACCGTGAAAAACGCCGACGGTGCCGTGATCGGGGTTCTGCACGAGGCCGGCTGCACTTTCAAACCCCGGCTCGACATTACCGACGCCGCCGGCGCTGCGCTCGGAACCTGCCGGGGTGACCTGTTCGGCCGCGTCTTCTCGTTCACCGACACTGCCGGCGCCCCGGTCGGCCGGATTGAGCACCTCTGGATTGAGCACCTCTGGGGTGGTGCCGCCCGCGAGCTGCTGACGACCGCCGACGACTACCGCGTCGAGATCACC
The DNA here is from genome assembly GCA_036567845.1 of Candidatus Ozemibacteraceae bacterium. Taxonomy (GTDB): domain Bacteria; phylum Muiribacteriota; class Ozemobacteria; order Ozemobacterales; family Ozemobacteraceae; genus MWAR01. The sequence goes on from DATCTT010000229.1 coordinate 3,926, forward strand.
GGCGATCAGGCGAACGCCCCGCTGGTCCTTGCCGCCGCCCTCGCCGTCGACCTCATCTGGCACGAAAACTGACTCCGCGTCAGGGGCATTGGCTGCTGAAAGGCAGCGGGCCAGCAAAGCTTGAAGAATTCCCGCTCAGGGATAGATGAATTTTGGGGTCAGGAAAAACGGTGCGTTGTTCCAGTCGATTTCGACTTCCATCGGCTGGTATCGTTCGAGTTTCACCTGAAATGTTGGTGTTGCGATCAACAGGCGGGCGAGAAGCTGGGCCGAGTAGGTCGCCGTCACCAGACCATTGGGCTCGATATCGCGATACATCCCCTGGGATTTCACGTAATAGTAATTGGGAACGACATTGTAGGGGGGGGTCGTGTCGGTTGGATCCGGCGCTGGATACGTTGTGACCAGGAAAGCCACGGAGCTTGCCATTTCATCCGCCAGCAGCATCCCCTGGGATACCGGATACAGCCACTGGCTTGAGGCGACATTCTGAAATGTCGCGGTTGGGGCTGCGTCGAAATCGTCGAACCGGGCTGTGACGTCATAGGCATTCCGACTGTAGGCAAAATACAATCGCTTGCTCTTGATGGAGGCCTGGGTGCTGTCAACGAGGAACGTGCTGCTCGTCGCGAGAAGCCGGGCGATCACGTACCCGACCCCGGCGAAGGCCGCGTCCTGTGCCCGGGCTGCTTTGTCCTGGCTGGTTTGGAAACGGGTTTCGGTCTGAACCATCGTGACGTAGCTGGTGGAAATGGCCATCATGAAGCCCAGGATGATGATCGTGAGAATGATGGCTGCCGATCCGCGTCGCATGAAAATCACCTCCCGGCCGGAATGACGAACGTCATGGTTGCAAGTTGTCCCTCAACAAGCTCTTCCCCCCCCATACTGCTTTGAATGCCAATCGCCACATTGACCGACCAGGATGAGACCCGAGTGGCCGTAAAGGTGGCCACATCACGGGCAACAATGAACTTGTATCGATCCCGGCCGATCTGATTCACCGCCGTCTCGCCCGCGCTCGTTGGCACGATCGTCAGGGTTGGATTCACGCTGAAGAGATCGCGCAGCAGGGTGCGGTCCGAAGCGATCCATTTAAGGGAGAGAGTGCCCGTGCCGACGTAGGCCTTGTTCTTGAAAATGGGAATATCGTATTTGAAGGCATTTCCCGTCTGATTGAGGGCGGGAATATCTACACGATCAGCCTGCTGGAGATCTCGCTGAATCGTCTGGGTGATTACGCGGAAATAGGAGGAGACACTCATGCGCTGATGCCCCCTGCGCCAGATCTCGGAGCCGGACTGAACATAGGAAAGCAGTGAGACGGCCATCAGTGCGAAGATCATCGAGGCCACGAGGACCTCGACCATCGTGAACGCGGCTCTTGCCAATGCCGGTCTCATTCTTCGTAAAACTCCTCTGAAGCCCTGATACCCACCGGCGTTATGTTGACGGTAAGATCCTTCTGGCTGAAGCTGAACGAAGCAATGCAGTCCGGCACAGGATCAGCTTCGTATTCTGGCGTTTTTACAAGCATGCCGTCAGGACGAAAGAAGATCATGGAAACGCCGGCCGGCGGTTTGAACGAGACCATCGGATCGATTTCGACCGTTCCCATGCCGGTGATGTCGGTCCAGTTGACGCTGGTTGGAAGGAGGGCGTCTGCGACACTCTGGACGGCTGTTGGATGGACCCAGCCGGATGGCCGTACATACGAGCTCAGCTGGTAGCCACTTCCGTCAGGGAGAAAGTATATTCTATGATATGTCGCTGTTTCCAGCGCCAGATACTGGGCCATGCGAACATTCTGGATGAAGGTGTTTGCCTCGGCTGCCAGCCGTTGGGAGGCAAAAAAACCGTCCATCGCTGGCAACGTGATGCTGGCCATGATGGCGATGATCGACAACACCGCCAGGATCTCCATCAGCGAGTATCCCGCTTGCCATCGGGGGAACAATCTGCTGGCTCGGAGCGATAAAGGTAAGACGTCTATGGTATAATTCATGGTATATATTTCAGCACCTGTCCCGATCCTCCACTTCCCCAGGTCAAACCTCCGCCGAACAGATAGATGGCGGATCCACAGGGAATAGCTGTCATGCCTGAGGTGCGAAGAGCCAGCGTTGCATCCGTGAGCATTCCGCCATGGGTGTTTGGAATTTGAGCCAGTTTCCGGATGACTTTCGTATCCGGGTTCCAGGCGAAGGAGTCCTTGGCGATCGAAGCTCCATTGTTGTTCCATTGGGCACCGCCGAAGACGAAGATCTCATCACCGAACGAGCAGGCTGCGTGCTGATACCGCTCCGTCAGGAGTCCAGGGTCGGTGAGTGAATCGCCGTCGGCAGCCGCGGTCAGAGTGGTCCAGGTGTTGGTCGAAAAATCGAAACGTTTCACCCCGCCGATATAGGTTGAGCCAATCTGCGCTCCTCCGATCTGATACAGATACCCCTTGTGGTAGACGAGTGCTGGCCCATGTGTCGTGGAAGGGAGGGGGGGAAGATCGCGGGTGAGGCCGTAAGACAGGTTGGTGGCACTGGTATAGCTGGAGATGACGTTTGGCCAGTAGATCTGGCAGGAATCGCGATCCGTGCCGTCCACGCCACCGCCCATGACATAGCCATAGGGGGTCATGGCGCCGCCGTGCCAGTATCGTTTGACCTCTGTGATTCCGTCATCAGCAAGGGATTTCGCCAGATAGACCCCCGGAGGTGTGACCGGGGTGGTGCCGCCACTTTTGGCAACGCCGATCTCGGCGACGCTCAGCGCCCGGTTGTAGACCTGGACATCATCGATTTTCCCGTTGAACTGACCGTCGGCTTCTCCCAGGAAGTTGGTGATGCTGTCGGGGGCTTTTCCGATAAGAAAGACGTCCAGATCGAATGACACGGTGTTTGAATAGGAAGAACCATCGGCTATGCCATCGAGGTAATACTGGAATGTGTTTCCAGATCTTGTGAGAGCCAAATGGTGCCAAGTACCACTGTTGAGGCTTGAAGTCGAACCGGTCACTCGCTCCGCATTGTTCCACCAGGTGTCGAGATAACCGCCAGTTCGGTGGAGATTGAGACGACCGTAAATGGACGTTCCCGTACTTGCCCAGGAGCCCCACCCAAGCATGGACCTCCAGGAGGTGACGTCCTGGCCGATCACGGTGGTGTTGAACCAGAGCGATATCGTGAAGTCGCTCGAACCAAATTTGAGGCTGGTATTGTTCCCACAATTCACGTAATCGCCATTTCCATCGAACTGGAGACAATTTCCGTATTTTCCTGCAGTCCATACCGGGTTTCCAGCAATGGTTCCATGATTCGTCCCGACGGAATCCGCTGCCGTGGTTCCCGATGTTTCATCAAATTTCCAGTGGGAGATCAATCCCGTTGGAAGATTATTGGTGGGGTCAACAGAGGAGCTGGCGATATTCGTCGTTGGATTCCAGCGCTGAACCCAGGCGAGATTTGTGGATGTCGAGCGGCCATTCATGGCATACAGGTTCCCGTCGTAGGAGAAAACGGAATGTCCGTCGACTGCCCTGAGAAGTTTGTTCCCTTTATCCGTGAGGGTATTCAGGAGAGGATTGAATGCGAGGACCTTCTGCGACGACGTTCCGAAGATGCAGGAGGTTGCGCCGACCACGTAGATGCCGCCGGAGGCGACGGCAGCCATGTTGCTTCCACCGATGCCGGAGGCCATTTCCGCCGCGACTTCATAGGTGTTTTTTTTGCTGTTCACCCGGGCGAAGGGGCGGGCGGCGATGCAGGTGGGGGGCTGGCTGAGTTCGATGTGGTCGATCACCTTCATGAAACTGTTCTGAACCGGTGTCGAGACATCCACCAGATACACCCGGTTCGGATTTGCCGCCGCGATCATCAGCCGCTGACCGTCGGGAGCGATTGCCATTCCCATCGACAGGTCGGCGCCGATACTTGCGACCAGGCCTGAATACATAGGGTTCCCGCCGTAGGGGATGCCGAGCAGCCGGCTTGTCTCGGCGTTGAACACCCACAGGGTCGGCGAGGCAATATCCCGGGAATAGGCCATGAACATCCGATTGGGGTTCGTGTTTGTCGAGGGATTTACCCATGTTCCGATATTCTGGGGCGTGAACCGAAGTGGCCGAAAGAGGGATGAAGGAGTTCGCTTCCAGTCTCCAGCCGTAAGCCCCGTGACGGTTGTCCCATCATTCGTCGAGCTCGTGGGTGCCGGATCGGCAGGATTGATCGAGAAAAACACCGCGCCGATGATGTCGTCGTTTGCCTGATCGCCGCTGTCCATCTGGAAGGGAGTGGAATGGCCGGTTGTGAACGCCGCTGGGACTTGATAAAACGGATATCCGGCATTGACATTCCAGGCCAGCCACTGGACGGTGCTGTCCAAAAACAGTCGGAAATAATTGCAATACTGACCACCGAGACTGCTTATGGAGTAATTGCCCGGCTGAAAATATCCGAAATACCGTTGTGCGTGCCCACGAAAGCGATAGCCCGTTTGATCCCAAAAGTTTGCCGGATAATTTTGAAATGCCGAAATTGAATCATTGGCAGTGAATGCCTCGATGATCGGCCGGTTGGTGGCAGACAAGGTCGATGAATTGTGTGTGATATACGGAGCCACATCGAATCTACCGCTTGTTGAGTTGCGGACTTCAGAAATCAAACCATTCTGTTGTGTCAGTTTGCCGAAATCGTTGGCCCGTAGATCGAATATCTGGATCTGCTCGGGATTTCCCCCGATTGTTGGGATGTAGATGGCCAGCAGACTGTCGTCAGGGCTGACGGCCATCCGGGTGGCGCCGTGGGTGGGAAAGTCGTCGAAGCGGCTGTCCCAGCGGGTCCAGATGGTGGCGTCGGGGCCAATGCGGTCGAGGCGGGTCCAGCCCTCGACGGTGTTGGTTACCAGCACCAGAGCCCCGCCGTCGTTCAGGGCGAGAACATCGCTCATCGAGGCTGTGAGGGGGAAATCCTCGTCTGCTTGCTTTACCCCGTTCCGGTCGATGGAAATATAGCCGTTAGAGCTGACGACGCTGCCGTATTTCTGGATCAGACGTCCGCCGTTCTGAAAATAGACGTGGTGCGTGGGCCTCCGCTGCGTGGTGACGCCCCAGGCTTCCGGGTCGATGTCGGCCAGACGCTTCTGACTGAAAACATCATGCTCGGAGGGGAGCGTGGAATACAGATCGTAGCAGACGCTGAGGCGGCTTCCCGTCCTGTCGAAGGCGAGCTGACGGGGAGTGCCGTAATAGCCGCCCTGGCGGAGATCCTCGTAATGGTATTTGGAGTACGGGTCGATGAACTCGATCGAGTTCACCCCCGAACAGCCGACGGCGACGAGTTCCGGCGGTTTTGCCGCGACGCATCCGGCATCTCCGTTCGGAAGAAACGTGACCACGCGGTCGCTGGCGATCGCGGTCGTATAGGAGCCTGCGGCGAGACCTTCCCCATCGATGGCATAGATGACGCCGGCCGACTTGCGATCCACCCAGACTTCGTTCATGGTCGGGCTGAGAACGGCCTGGTTCGTGACCTCCCCGCTTCCTGGATACGCGAGCTGGTTCGGAAGACTCCAGCTGGTGATCCTGCTCGGTTGTATGGGGATGGAGAGACCATAGATGCGTGTGTTGCCGCCGCCTTTCTTCGATGTGACGACGGCGATCGCGTTGTCTCCCGTGATCTGAATGTCCTGAAGATCCTCCCCGAGGGCGGCCGGAACAGAAATCGTGGCCGATGCCCAGCCTGTGGTGATTGTAGAGGAGGAAACGGTCACGAGGCCGTCCTTCCAGACCGCGTAGACATCGCGTCCGTCGCGGGAGGTGCAGGCGGCAATCGGCTCCTTGTTGGGTTTCACATCGAAATCTTCCAGAACCGCCTGGGATGGGGGAGCATACATGTTCAGCCGCCGGAAACATTTGCTGCTGTAGCTATAGTCTCCGATATAGAGATACCCGTCTTCGCCGACCTGAAGGTCGGTGATCTTGTCCCCGCCAGTTGTCAGAGATCTCTGAAATGTGAGGGAGGCAGGCAGCGTTTCGGGCACGGAAAAAATCGATACACACGACGGAGAGTGTGAGGTCACATAACAGAATCGGCCGTCGGGCCGAAATGCCACCCCTCGATCCTTGCGAACTTTTTCGTTGTCGTTCGGGTCTTCGAGAAATGTTGAAGAGGTCGCATAGGCCTGGAACGAAGAACGACGGATGGGGGAGAGGATCGCGACATTCGTCCAGAGAAGGGTCTGTTCACGCTGGGTGAGAATCCAGTTCGTGTTCGGGTGAACGGCGATGTTGCCTGGGCGCGACGATTTGTTGTTCGCCGCCGTGATATTCTGATTTTGCTTGGGAAGAGGAAACGTTTCGACGACGTTCCGGGTTTTCGGGTCGATGGCATAGATGCAGATATTGTCTTTGTCGGAAATGTAGATGCGATTCGGGTTGAACGAACGGGGAATCGCAACCATCGAATACATGCGGATCTGCATCGGATTCGCCGGATCTTCCCCGTCGGATAAGTTGGTGACGGTGATCACGACGGCCTTGAGATTTGAAGGCTGGGTTCCGACCACGTTGTCCGGGTCAGGGAAATCGCCGGTGATGGTGGAGGTGAGAGTCGCGAGCTGGATATTCTCAAGAGTCTCGATTTCCATCACATATGTTGCAATGGGTTCGGGATCATTGAGGGGCCAGGTTTTCGTGGCGATATAGCTGACCACGGGGAGCCGCATGAAGGAGGCTTCGGTCAGGATTTTTGCCATCTCGCCCTGGGCGATGGTGCGCATGCGATCCTGATGGGCATACCGGTTGGTTCGTTCGATGCCGTTATGGAGCGTGCCAATGACGGGGACCATCAGATTCCCCGCGACGATGATCAGGACAAGTGCTTCTGCCAGCGTGACTCCCGATCGCCTGGCATGGACCGAATCCATTTTTATCCTTCGTGCAAAGGCACGAGCCTTTGCTAGCAGCCAGTTCATCGCTGTATTCATCGCCTGACTCCCTCTGTATGCGACCTCTCTGTCTCCATTGTACAGCGAAATTTCTTCTGCTGCCACAACCGGGGAAATGATGATGCCACCGAAACGAAACCCCCCGGAGGAGATCGCCCGGGGGGCTTCAGAGAGTGGGCATACTTCCTAGGCTTCGGAGGCAAGCTCCTCGATCTGAGGGAGGTTGTTCACGGCGATCGTCTTGCAGAAGGCGTCGATGTCCTCCTGGAGGACCGTGAAGTCCATCGAGACGACCTCGCGGCCGCTGGCCGAGAAGATGCGCAGGTGCATCCGGTCGGAGACGCGGACGACATCCTTGCCGTCGGTCGAGGTGAGCGTGAAGGTGGCGAGTTCAGACTGGTCAGGGTTCGGGTAGCCGGTCGCCTTCGCGTTGGTGTTCGGGTTCGTCAACTCGGCCCGCCATACCGGCGGGGTGGCCCGCAGGCCCCGGGCGAGAGCCGGCGACTGGACGGTCACGCAGAAATAACGCACGGGAAGGGCGAGGCCGTCCGAGATACCGGCGCCCGGATAATGCCAGAGACGTGCCTGGTCGCCTGTCAGATCGAGGACCAGACGGCCGGCCCACAGATCATTCGCCGTCACGAGCGCCGGCATGCTGGCCACGACGGCGTTCGTCTTCGTTTCGACCATCTGCAGGACCAGCAGATCGTCGGGCATCACGCGGCCGAGGCCCGTGCAGTGGATTACGATCTTGCCATCTGCCAGGTTTTCCAGGGAAAGCGGCATCGTGATCTCCCGGCCGCCGCGCTGGTTGCGCAGACGTACCGCGAAAGCCTCGACGCGCCCCTTCCGGCCGGCTTCGATTCCGGGGAGCTTCTCGAACCGCAGTTCGACATCGAAGGGCTGCTGGCTGCCCTGGCGGGTATCCGACAACTGCTGTTCGAGCTCGGTCGTGAGGACGGAGGTGTAGGTGGGCATGTTCGCCAGCGCCTCGAGCTTCTGTCGCGCCAGCGTGTAGCCCGGGTTCAACTTGAGGGCTTCCTTGAAGTTCTGCTCGGCTTCCTTGTACCGGCCGACCATCATCAGCAGATTGCCCATCTTCAGATGCAGATCGGGGTAGTTCGGGTGTGCGTCGAGAAGCTCCTGGTGCATGTTGAGCAGACTGTTGAGCTTGTCGAAATACTCCCGGAGGGTGGCGAGCCGCTCGGCGACATCGAAGTAGTTGCTCTGGAGGTTCTCCACCACCGACAACGCCTGCATCGACTCGTAGAACTGGCCCGCGCTGTTGAAGTAAATCCCGAGCAGGTAATAGACCCGGACGCTCTTCGGCTTGATGTTCATCAGCTCGCGGATCGCGGCCTCGATCTCGTTGTTCTCGCCCATGCACATCGCCATGTAGAGCCGGGCTTCGGCATACTGCGGGTTCAGCTCAAGCGCCTTGCGGAACTGCTGGATCGCCTCTTCATACTGGTGAAACTGGAACAGCAGTTTGCCGCAGTCGTTATGCAGATCGGGGAAGTCGGGATTCGAGCTGATCTTCGATCGGACCGTCGTGAGCGCTTTGTCCCGCATCTCGCTGTCGGAGAGAATGTGGGCGAGGTAGCCGAGGGCCATGTGGTTCTCGGGATCGAGCTCGATCGCCTTTTTCAGGGCGTCGACCGCCATCGAGATGTTCTTCTGGAGCGTGAAGATCTCGCCGAGAATCTGATACACGGCGCTTGAGCGGGGGCAGAGTGGCACGAGACGCATCACATCCGCCTGTGCCTTTTCGAGATTGCCATGCGTTATATTTGCACGAGCATATTTCAACAGTGAGGCGCAGGATTCCTCGTTGATGTTCGTGAGGACATCGCACGAAACCGGCATCTCGGGCAGGGCCGGCAGCTGGTTCTTGCGATCGCCCTTGTCGGGGGCAAAGAGAAACCTGTAGATGAAGCCGCCCTGGGCCTGGGTCTGGAGGGCGGTTTCCTGGAGAACGGTGCGGACGAGCAGCCGGACGACGTTACAGTAGGGACTGGTCGGGCCACGTTGATACATCGTCTGGCCGTGTTCCATGGCGGTTTTCTTGAACTCGGGCAGGCCGCCGAGAACCCGGTATTTGAACAGCTTCTTCACCTTGTCGGCATCGAACGACTCTTCGGTGCGGGTGACGAGCAGGTTGACGCGGTTCTCGTTGATGTTCAGGTGGCCCATGCCCTGCAGGAACCGGGCGTTGTTCTTGATCGCAAGCGCGTCGGCGGTGTCGACGAGGAAGAACAGATGATCCGAGAGATCGATCGCGTTCAGCAGCAGATCCGACACGCTGCTGTCGGTGTCGATGACCAGGTAGTCGAAATACTGGCGGCACACCTTGAGGGCGGCAACCAGATCCGGGGCCGAAACCTTCTCGCCTTCGAGGAAGTCGGCCGGGGCGGGCAGGCTGTAGAGGTTGTCGGTGTGTCGCACCAGATGCCGGACGAGGACGTCCCACCCCGAGATGCCGGTCTTGATCGCCTCGAAGAAGGTGAGAACCGACTTCGGCGAGAACACCCCCATAACGAACGTGCCGTCGCCGAAATACACGTCGAGATCGAGATACAGAACCTTGCGGGGGAGTTCGGAGCCAAGCATGTGGGCAAGAGTCGTGGCGAACGTTGTCTTTCCGTAGCCGTTGCGGGCCGAGGCCACCGTGATGACCTTCGCTTCGCGCTTTTTCTCGGAAATGGGGGCGGTCGAGACGTTTGCAGTCTTCAGCCGGCGGCTGAGAGCGCCGAGCAGCTTGAAGCTGATCGAGGGCTTCTCGCGCAGCAGCCGCTCGAAGTCCTGGCCGGGAATCTTGAGCAGAATCGTCTGCTGCAGCGAGGTCGTGGTCGCGGAGCGCGCGGAATCCTTGTCGAAGAGGGCCATCTCCCCGAAAAAGTCGCCATTCTTGAGAACGGCGACCACCTTGTGCTCCTGGAAAATGTCGCGAACAGAGACTTCGATCTGGCCGCTCTTGACGATGTAGAAGTCGCGGGAAAAGTCGCCTTGCTGGAAAATCACTTCGCCACGGTTGTACGTAACGGCAACCGTGATCGAGGCAATCTGCTCCAGTTCCTGGCGGGTTAGGCCATTGAACAGTTCTATGGTATCGAGCATGGAAAATTCTCCTCTCGGGTTCGATCGCGAACGGCGAAGCCGCTGTTATTTTTCTCGTTTCGCTTGTGATCCAGTGACCGGTTAAAAGTCTATCAGACTGGAGGCAATTCGCGCAAGCAGGATGGGTACGGCGTCAGCCGGAGAATTGACACGCGCGTTTGCATATCCAGAGGCCGGTCAGGAAAAACAGGATGTTGATTCCGAGGGCAGGGGCCAGCGTGCTGAGCAGATCGGGGGAGTTGGCGACAATATTGAACGCCGGAATCAGCCGCCGGCCCTCGATGAAGACGAATCCGCCCGAGAGCAGCAGGGTGAGCAGACGGGAAAGGCCGCCGCGAGTGCCGGTGAGGAAGCCCAGGAGCGCTGCCGCGTAACCGACCGCAAGCCGGATCAGGACCTGCTCGCGCAGAAGGACGTCGGGCGACGAGTTGGAGGCGATCATCACGATCTGGCCGGTCAGAAGAAGTCCGAGCAGAAACCCGATACCGGTCAGGGAAGGGGCGTTTGAGAGCGGGGCGGTCTGAACGACGCCATCCGGTTGCTGACGGCCTGAATTCAGCGACGGGCAGGCCGTTCCGCACGAGGCGCAGATGGTGTCTTCCGGTTTCAAGGGCTCTCCGCAGGTCGTGCAGGGGGTGGACGCCCCGGCGAGAGGCGTTCCACAGGCCCGACAGAACGAGGCCTCGGGCGGGCACCGGTGGCCGCAGGCGGGACAGGGCCTTTTCTGCATGCCGGCTGGCTGTGATGGGGAGGGGGGCGACTCCTG
>DATCTT010000230.1:0-19434 GCA_036567845.1 Candidatus Ozemibacteraceae bacterium
CAGAAATCGGAATAGCCCCAGGGGCTATATTGGAAAGCCTTGGAAAACCTTGCGCAGTGCTGATTTAGGTAGGTCGGTGGAAACCTGATACCCCGGTTTGATACCCCGGTCACGACACGAAACGAGCGGCGGCATATTTGACAGTGATACTACTTGTTGATACTATTATCTTGTGAACACGAAGCAGCGGAAGACACTTGAAGCGATTTTCGAGATGCCGACGCGCTCGGGTATCGCATGGAACGACGCGGAAGCCTTGCTGATGGCGTTGGGTGCTGAACGAGAAGAAGGGCGCGGGTCACGGGTCAGGTTCATCCTGAACGGTGTATTCGCATCATTCCATCGACCGCATCCGCACAAGGAAACAGACAAGGGTGCGGTCGTCTCGTTACGAAGATTCTTGGTTGAAGCGGGGGTGAAACCATGTTGACGTATAAGGGTTATGTCGGGGTCGTCGAGTTCGATGATGAAGCCAACATCTTTCACGGCGAGGTCATCGGCATCCGCGATGTCGTCACGTTTCAGGGGCAGAGCGTCAACGAGATTCGCGAAGCCCTGAAAGACTCCGTTGACGACTACATCGACATGTGCCGCAAACACGGGAAGGAGCCTGAAAAGCCTTTTTCCGGGAAACTTGTGTTACGCCTGGAATCAGAACTTCACCGCCGGGTAGCCTGTGCCGCTCTCCGCGAAGGGAAGAGCATAAACAAGTGGATTGCCGACACCCTCAAAGATAAAGCCGCATAAAGGCAGCCGACAATAATATATAACTGGTCGCAAATTGCGACCGGTTCATGCAAACTGGCACGGCCGCCACCCACGAAGAACGGCACCGGCTCACCACCAGAGCGCACAGGAACCGGTAAGCACCGGATCAGGCGCCAAGTATCGCGGCCCTTTCACCGCCTCTTGAACCGTTCGGACGGCTTCAGCCCTTGCGGGCTTCCGCTCTCCCTCACGCTTCATCGGCTTGTTGATAGTGCGGCCCTGATTGCTTGCACGTCTGGGGAGTAGCCGATTCGGACGGCGCCGAAGGTGGCGGCCGGGGCGGCGGTGGAGAACAACGGAGAGAATGAAAGATGGTGGCGGCCGTCGCGTGTAGCCCTCTGGGTCCTGTTCGGTGCTCGGTTGCGCGGGGGTCAGGAACGCGCGAGGCTTTCCAGATATCAGCCTGTGAACTCTGCTGGTCAATCAAAAAGCACCCGCAACGCTGGTTGCGAGTGCCCTTATCCATGTAAGCGCCGGTTTGAAAAATTTGATCTCTGGCGAACGGTGCGCGTCCCTGACCCCTGACTGAACGACGCCCCGGAAGGACCCGCCGCATCACCCGACCGGCACGACGGCCCACCCGTCGCCCATACGATCTGCACAGGCACAGGCTTTCCCGTGATCTCGGTGGAAGTGTCCGCACCGCTTGCCGGTCGAGTGTCGGACTTCCCACCCCGCCGGCGGATGGTTCGCCTGGTCGCCACGGACGACGGCTCGAAGCGGCGCGAGAGTCGCCACCAGCTCCGGCGGGGTCTCGATCAGGCCCGCCACCATGCCCAGCAGATACCGGCGGTTCATTATTTGAACTCCGCGAACGGGTCGTCAAGCTCTGCAAACGGGTTGCGCTTCGTGTCCTTCGGCCCGGCCGCCTCCACCCTCGAGCGCGACGCCGGGGTAAGCCCGAACTCCACCAGGAACGCCCGCATTTCCTTTGACGCCTTCGTCGCAATGTTCAGATTCGGGTTCTGAGCAAGTACACCGTTCGCGAGGGTGATAACCAGTCCCTCCCGCTTCACCGCTTCCATGGCTGCCGTCCAGATTGAATACTGGCCACAGTAAGCAGAGAACGCGGCCGCATCTCCGGCGGTCAGCAGCCCACGGTCACGAAGCATCGGGAATAGCCTGTTCCATTCATCCCGGCCTGTTTGATCGAGGAACGCCGGCGGTTCGGCCCCCAGGTCGGGATACGTCGGCTCGTTCGGGTTGGTCCGGTGCTTCCGAAGCGTGCCGGAAAGTTTCTTCATCGCGGTCGGTTTACGTCTTGGCATGAGATACCCCCCTTTTCTACAGTTGGCCGTATAAAAATTTGATTCCACCCAACGGTCTCCGGCTCTAAGGCGGGAGAGATTCGACGCCCCCCTCCCGCCCGAGCGGTTGCCATGGTCACGACAACGCGAACCACAGCGCCACGAGAGGGAACACCCCCCATCCCCAGGTTATCAGTTCGTTCTCGTTATACATGGATCGAGATATTCCTTTCGATCAGCTTGGTATCGGCAGGAGGATGGCACCGCTCACAGACGATCACGCCCCAGCGGCTCACCCAGAACCGACCGCCGCCGCAGACGTGGCACGGCCCCACCGCCCCCGCCGCCGCCGCCTCGGCATCCACGCGGTTCATCCCGGCGTCAGTCTCGACCATGGCCGCCCGTTCGCTCACCACGTCGGCATGGTCGGATGGTGGGGTAATGGCCGGCCCAGCCTCGAGAACAGGCACGGGAACGGGCTTTCTCGGGGATTCCGCATTAGATGCCCGTGGTGAGGTCGAGACAGCCGACACCTCATCTTTGCCCGCCCCGTCGTTCCGAGAGGCTTTATCGGGCACCGTGGCGGCCGTCGCGTTCTGTATCGTTCGTCTTATATCGTCCAGTATGTGAAGCGCCCCGGCCTCATCCCCGGCCCGGTCGAGTTCGTCGGCTCGATCGAGCAGCCGATGCACCCGGTCACGCAGCACCCGATCATCGGGGAGGTCTGCCATCAGGATGGCGGGGTTTTTCCACTCGAGGTTGCCCGCCGCGGTGTTGGTCGCCTGAAAAATTGGATTTTGCCCGGATGGGTTACTGCCATTACTGACGTTAGAAGGTTCTGAATTTTCAGATTTGCCCAGGTGACTTACTGACGTTACTGACGTTAGAAGCTCGGGCGTTCTTTCGTCAGTATTGTCAGTAGGTCGAACCGGCGTTGTCGAAAATTCACGGCGGGCACGTTCGAGCCATTTAGACATTCCGGCCCTCCCGTCTCGCCTTCGGGTTCACGATATACCGAAGAGTCTTTCGGCCCGATCCCGGCCCGGTGCCGCCGGTGGAAAGCCCGCGGATCCATCCTTCATCCTCGAGCCAATCGAGAGCAGCCCCGACGCCTTCATCGTTGGTCAGGTATCGCCACTGGTTCCGGATCACGTCCCGCGCGGTGAAGCCCTCTTCGAGTTCACCGGCCTGGATCTTTTCAGACAGCGCTTGAGCCGCTCGAAGCCCTCCGTCCTGCAACAGCCCGTAACACCGCCGCGCGTGCGCCTCGAGGTATTCGCACCATGCCGCTGCCCGCAGCGCACAATCCCGGGATACCGGCCCGCGGGCGCCGGCCGTGACGCAATCGACAAGATGAAAGATCAGAGACAGCGCCGCGAACAGCTTTTCATACTTCCCGATATGTTGTTGGATCAGCACGGAACTTTCGGCGGGGATGCGCTCCCGGTTGAGTTCACGCGACCATTCGATGAAGACTGCTTGCGCTTCCAGGCTGAACCGGAAACACGGCACCTTGACGTGTTCGTCGGCTGGGGTTGCGCCCCAGTCTTCCGGAGTGAAGTATGCCAGGGTGTCGAACATCTCACAGACCCGTTCCCGCGCATCATGACGCGGCCGGCGGTCCCGCCATTCCCACGACCGGGGGTCGGGGTATACAAGCACCTGGAAGCGCTGAAGCATACCGTCATTGGCGAGGGCATTCGTTGCCTCTTCGAGATACCCGATCAGCTTATCGGGCTGTATGCCGCCGAAGAGGGAGAGACAGAGATTTGGAACGCGGATCGAGCCCCGGCCGATCCTGTCCACGTCGTGAGAGTTCATCCCGTTCCACGCCTCGAGGTAAAACGCGCGATCCTCTTCATGGCCGGATCGCTCCCAGCTTGCCAGCAGCCCGACGAGTTCATCACGGAGAACCAGCAGCCCGGCGGGGTTGTCTTGTAGGATTTCGCCTATCTTCTCGATCGTTCCATCGTTGACCTTGTACCGCCGCATCGCGGGCGGCTTGGGTCCTTGCGGTTCGAGTGCATCTTGATATCCTTGGATGTATTTATCGAGGTCGTCATCTTCCCCGGCCTTCCCGTCGTCTCGAGGTTTCACGGACTTTTTCGCGGCCGTCTTGATTTGCGCCTCGAAAGCCTCTTTCACGGCACGGTGCTTCATGTCTTGCCCCTGGTATTCCTTCATCGCCGCGTCGAACTCTTCCCGCGCTCGGGCTGCGAGACGGTCCAGGGGCTTCATCGCGGCATTTATCGCGGGGGTTTTCTTCGCCGATGGTGGCGCAACCACCCCGCCCCACAGATTCGGGACGACCGACCAATCGTCGTTCGCCTTGGGCTTCATTGCGCAGCGTGCGCCGATCGCCGCCCCCAGCTCCACAACCACCGCCGCCGCGATGTAGTCCGGCGGGCATGGCATGCGGTCAGCTTCGTCCATGATCCAATCCCGCAGCGCTGCGGGGAGAAGCGTTTCGGGATCGAACGCAGGCACCGGCGCAAGTTCACCCTTGATCGGTTTTGGATCGGACCACTCGATCCCGGTTTGATCCGGCAGCTTGCCCGCCGCCGCTTCGGGGATGGTTCGGGGTTTTTTCTCGCCCTCGATCAGACCATCACGCGCCACCCGGGCGGCTTCCTGGTCGGGATATCCCGCCGATATCGCGGCTTCAACGATGGTGCGGTGCGCTTCCTCGGGCGAGTAAACGCCAAGATGCAAAAGCCCGCCGATTGCGTGTGACTCCTTCAGTAGGGTGTCGTGTGCTCCCCCGTTGTAGGTGGCCGCTCGAACCGTTTCACAGGCTTTCTCGAGAGCGGCACGAGTATACTTTTCCGCCCTGGAATCACTCGAGGGTGCTGACGGCTTCGGCGTCTCGATCTTCGCCGGTTCCGGTTCGGTGGGAATCTCGATCGGCACAGGGGCAGGGTTGAAGTAACAGTCTGGATCATGAGAGAGGAAGCACAAACGGGATACATCTTTCCCTGACGGGTCCGGCTCGATCCCCGTTTCCGCCTTCACTCGCTCGGCAACGGCCCGCCACGCCCGCCCATGGTCGGAAGAGTCAGAGACGGCCGCCACGGCCTTCAGACCATCGCCCGATGGGCTTATGAAGCACACCACAACGGCGGAATCACGCATCAGAGTGTCACGGACGGCCGGCATCCGATCCCCAACATGATCGAGGTCTATAACGACAAGCCCGGACGGCTCGACAAGACCGGCCTTATTCCTTGCCTTGAACGTCCCGGACCAGGTGACAGCGGGAAGGTCTTTCTTGCCCTGGTCGTAAGCGGCTCGATTCCCGGCGGTCAGACAACCGCGCAAGCGTTCGATATCGGCCTTGAGTCGGTCGGACCGGATCAGTTCGACGGCCTCGGCAACGGTAACAGACTCCGCCGGCACGATCGCCCGGGCACTCTTGAAGATGGAAAGCTGCGGCATTGTCCCGTTCATCTCCGCACCTCCCGGCCCCGCGTGAACGGTTGCGCCCGGTGAGGGTATCGGGTAGAATACTTTCCGGTATGGTGAGTCGTGCGCTTCGGCGTGCGGCTTCTTTTTTTCATGACACCACCCCCGAAGCGGCCCCGGCCGTGGTTACGACCAGATTCGGCCCTCGATAACGTTTTACCAGCATTGAGGCAAATATCATCGCGTGCCGGTTGTCGCTCATGGTCAATTCGTTGACCGCCTGGATGAACTCGGCTTGTTGCCGGATGCAATCCAAGAGCGCCTTTTCCTGGCGTGCCGCGAATCGGGCAAATCCGAACGCGTGCATGATGGCGTATTGTGCTTCGTGCTCTTGGGTTCGCGCCGCTCTCATTGCCAGTTGAAAGCCCCGAAGGCTTCCGAACATTTCCCGCATCGTCTCAATGTCGTCTGCTGAGGTGTTCATCTTCAGAAACGCCGCTTCGAGCTTAGCCTCTTCTTCCGGGTTGATTTCCGGTTCTTTCAGGCCCTCCACAAGATCAGGCTTCGAGGTCATGCCGGCACCCCCGACAGCTTCGCCACCAGGGCGCGGATATCGGCCGCCTTCCAGAAGGTCAGCTTCGAGCCCAGCCGGACGGGTTGCGGGAAACGGCCGCTTGCCACCCCGGCCCACCAGGTCGAACGCGACACCGGAACGATCGGCGGGATACCGCGCTTCCGATCGCCGCATATCTGAGAGATGCGCAACAGGCCGTCAAGAGGAAGTTGGTCCATAGTGTTTGCCTCCGTTTTATATCGGTGGACATAGGACACCATGGACCGCCCCGGAAACGTGAGGGATGAAAGGAAAATTCTTTCATCCGGGTAATTTCCAGCCGCTACCGATCAAGCTTTTCGTTGCAAGGGAGGCCGGATAAAACAAAAGACCGGCCCCCGGTGCCGGTCTTGGTGCTTGGTGCCGATTATTCCCCGCTTTCTATGCGGGATTTCAGCTTTTTCAGGTATGACAAGGAAAGGAGTTTCCTTGCGAGGGGATATACCGTTTCCGATATCGCCTCTCCGCCCCGGCCGCCGCCTTTCGCATCGCCTATTGCCCGCGCCATTGCTGCATCAGATATGTGCGTTCGAGTTTCAGCGGCCCATGTTGCAAGGTCGATATAGGGGAGAACGCGAGAATCAGCCCACCACTTTTGGAGGGTTTCGGGCGCTTTCGGGCTTTTCCGTTTGCCGGGGTCCATCAATCCGGTTCGTTTTCGAGCAGCCCCGAGGAATGCCTTGAACCCATCCACCAATGCGTCGTCGGGATATTCGAGGTCAATACGGAGCGTTGCCTTATTGAACCCCCAGCCCGAAACGGTATCGACGGGTTCCTTGAGCCATTCCGCCCCCGGCGGATCATCGACGCAGAACGCGCGGAAATCCTCGAACGCTTCCCGGCATTTCTCCCGCCGATCGGCCTTGAACGCCGTGAACATGTTGCAGAACTCCCGAACAGAAAGACTCGATACAGGGTCAGACTCGAGAAGAGGTACGAGCGTTGCCCGTTCCCGGGCGGAACCTCCGCCCCTACTCTCTCGGGAAAGGTTGGGAAGCGCTTCCCGGAGGGGGTCATCACCAGCCCGCAACCTAGCAAGGTCGGGTATGCCGTCACGCCGGATCAGATCAAGGCGCATTTTTCCCCGGCGCCCCAGCGGGCGGGCGGTGAAGTCGCGATGCCACGGCCCGTATCGCAACATCAGTTGGTCATACCATTCAGCAAGGGTCAGTTCCCCGGCTCGGGCATACTTCCCCAGGTCGAACCATTCCGGCAGCGGGATATCATCCAGCGGCGGCCCACGCTTTCCCATGCTTTCCACCTCCCCCAGCGGATTCCAGAGGAACCGGGAGCGCTTGCCCCCGACCCTCGTGATTCGGTTTATGCCGCGCTTTTTTGGCTGCGCTTCAGGTTGGCATAGTCAATCGTTACAGCATGGGCAACGTCCAGAGCCGATTCCACAAGGTGAGAGATTTTTTGAACATCGGCCGGGGTGAAGGCGCCACGTTGCAGCAGCGCTTGAAGTTCGTCCCACGCAATCCCGGTAAGGCTTTTGATCCGTTCGGCGGCCCGGCCGGCGTTGTCGGAAAAATCCTCGAGTTCGATCCTGTCCATGTCGTTCCTCCTGGGTGAATTTTTTCTAACGTCAGTATTGTCAGTAGGTCACTTGGGCGTTTTCAGATTTTCACGCCACCTTGCCCATCCTGATATTCCCGCTTTTCAGGCCGTCGAGATAATCGGCCCACTCCTGCATCATGCGCCGGCGTTCCTCAATGAATTGCGTCCGGTTGTATGCCGTTCCGTTCATGTCGGGAACGTTGTGGGAAAGTTGTTTCTCGATTGCTTCCACCGGCATTTTCAGAGTTTCGTGAAGCCGGGTTCGTGCCATGGCGCGGAAGCCGTGTCCGGTCATCTTGTCCGGCCCGAAGCCCATTGCACGGATCGCAGCAAGGACGGCGTTGTTGCTCATCGGCCGGGCGAAACTCCGGGCGGACGGGAAAACATATTCGCCGGTGCCGGTGAAGGGGTGAAGCCCTCGAAGGACTTCGACGGCCTGACGGCACAGCGGCACGAGATGGGATACGTTTTTCTTGGTCGAGACGAAGCGCCATTCGGCCGCGTCCATGTCGATCTCTTTCCATAGGGCTTGCCGCAGCTCCCCAGGGCGGACGAAGACGAGCGGGGCAAGCTGCAACGCCGCCCGCACGATCGAAGAGCCCTTGTATCCATCGACGGCCCGCAGGAATTGCCCGATTTCGTCCGGGTCGAGTATCGCCGCGAAATGTTGCGGTGCCGGCTTCGGAAATTCGCCTTTCAGGTCTCGGGTCGGGTCACTCGGAATCAGGTTCCTTGCCACGGCATACCGGAAGATCATGCCGCAGTTACCGAACGCTCGGCGTGCCGTTTCGTGAAGCCCCCGGCCCTTGTGTCCCAGGCTTTCATCTCCACGGTCACGAATCTTCCCCAGGGCTTCGAGCACGTCGGCCGGCGTGATATCGGAAATGGGCCGCTTCCCCAGGAACGGGAAAACGTCGCGTTCAAGTCGGCTGATGATCTTTTTCGCGTGATCTTCCACCCACTTTGTGCGGTTCGCCTCGAACCAGAGACGCCCGACCGCCTCGAAGGTGTTGAGCGCCGCCTTTTCCCTCTCGATATTATCGGCGTTGCGCTTGCCTTGCGGGTCTATCCCCGCGTTCCGCAGCTTTTGCGCTTCATCCCTGAGCCGTCGGGCTTCCTGGATGGTTACACCGGGGTATGCCCCCAGGGCGAGATTCTTTTCCTTGCCGTTCTCCCAGTATCGGAACCGCCACAGCTTCGAGCCGTTCGGCTTGTGCAGCAGGAAAAGCCCGCCCTCGTCGTATTGCTTCCCAGCCTTCTTGAATGCCGCTATAGACCGTTCAGTTATCCGCACCGGGGTATCACCTCCATACAAAATGACCGATACCCCGGTTTGATACCCCGGTTTGTACAAAATATAAACGAGATTTTCGGACGATATAAGACGCTGAAAACGAAAAAACCCGCTGTTTAGGCGGGTTTTCACGTGATATCGTAGGATATCGGAATAACAAAGAATAGCCCCAGGGGGACTCGAACCCCCGCTCTCAGCCTTGAGAGGGCTGCGTGTTAGCCGGTTACACCATGGGGCCAAAAACCTTATAGCGGCTGGGGAGCAGGGACTCGAACCCCAATAGGCAGATCCAGAGTCTGCAGTCCTACCATTAGACGACTCCCCAATGGACGTTTCTGATATTACCATGGTGCAGACGTGAAGTCAAGCGGATGGGGAAAATATTTCGCCGGCCGCCTGATTTCACAACGGGCCTGCGGCCAGGGGCTGCGTGGGCTCTGCTTCCCCGCTCCCGAGGCGCTTCTGGGATGGCCGGATGAAAAGCGAGTGGTAGATGAAGACCGCGCACGGAACGCCAAGCAGCAGTCCCCAGATTCCGAACAGATATTCGGAAAAGACCAGGATGCTGACCGCGACGAAGGGGTGCAGCGACAGATGGCCGCCGACAATGCGCGGATTGAGGATGTAGGCCTCGATGAAGTGAATGATTGTGATCAGGATGATGCTGTAGAAAACGAGCACGAAACCGTCCGTCTTGTAGGCCAGCAGGCAGATCGGGGCGCTCGAAATGAAGACGCCGAGCACCGGGATGAAGCTGCACACGAACACGAACACGCTCAGGAAAAGTTTGCTGGGAATGCCCAGAAAGGTCAGCCCGATCAGTGTGAAGAAGGTGTTCACCCAGGCGATGATGATCTGTGCTTCGAAGGCCCGTCCGAGAATCGAGCCGAACTCGATCAACCGCGGACTGAGGGTGCGGAAAACCTTGCGAAGCCGGGTGTTTTCCAGTTCGCGCACATCGCGGGTGAGCCGGTCGAGGTCCCACAGAATCAGGAAGCTGAAGATGACGGCGAGAATGAAATGGAAGGAGGTGCGGAACATATCCTGGATGAACAGGGTGAACCGCTGGAACCAGCTGCCGAAGCGTGTCTTGAGTTCCTCTTCGAGGCCGGCGCCCTGGACGAAGCCGGAAAAATCCTCGTCCTGCATCAGTTCCTTGATCTGCTGCAGCACTTTGTCTTTCGTCTCGGGGATTTCCTTGTACATGATCCGACCTTCCTGGTAGACCTTCGGAACGACGATCATGCCCATCGTCGTCATGATGATCGCGAGGATCAGATACACCTCGATGACGACGACCCAGCGGGGCCAGGAGACGCGGGCCTTCAGGTAGTTGACCAGGGAGTTCAGGGTGTAAGCGAGAATGAAAGTGAGGAAAAACAGCGACAGAAAGCTCGAGAGGTAATACAGCAGGGCGAAAAAGCCCCCCCAGATCAGCGTGACCTGGATCTGCTTCGCGTAACGGACATACCAGGAGGCGGTTGGCTCTGGGCGGGGCGCTGGACGCTCCTTCTTCGGGGCTGCCGGCGTTGAGGATGGCATTGGGGCTGTCGAGGTCATTCGCGTCTCCGGCTGTAGGCAATCTGGTTTTCCCACCACCCATCGAGAACGCCGGCAGAGGCGAGGGCGCGCAGCCGGCTGCGCGCGGAAGGCGTGATAGGTTCGGCGAGTTTGTCGGCCCAGCGTGCGCCGGGCAGGGGCATGAACGTGTGCATGTGGATCCGCACCCCGTAATCATGGACGATCCTCTCCATGAACGTCAACAGATCTTCCTGTTCCTGTGGGGTTTCTCCGGGCATCCCGATGATGAAGTCGACATGGGCACGGAACCGGAACTCTTGCAGCAGCTCGATGGCGCGCACGGCCTGCTCGATTGTGTGGCCCCTTCCAATGCCGCGGAGCCGGTGGTCGAAGGGGGATTGAATCCCCATGACGATTGTATTGTTCGACAGGAAGGGGCGGACCAGCTCGAGGATTTCGCGCGTAACGAAGTCGGGCCGCACTTCCGAGGGGAAGGAGCCGAGACTGATTTCGGGAACGCCGATGCGCTTGAGGCCGCTTAGAAGCGCGTGAAGCGCTTCGAGGTTCGGCTTGTGGCCGTCGGGGGAGCCGTAGGCGAACGCGTTCGAGGCGAGGAACTTGATGCGCTTGCGGGCGGTCGCGTGGCGGAGATACGCCGTGGCGATCTCGAGCACGTGGCCGACGCTGCGGTGGCGGAGCGTGCCTTTATGGAGGGCGGGAACGGCGCAGAAGGCACAGCCGTAGACGCAGCCGCGGCTCAATTCGATCGGGGGCAGGTATTTTGTGATGGGATGGAAGCCGGGGTACCGGTCGAGGTCGACCTGGCCGGGCGGGGTGCGGTGGAGGCCGGTTGGTCGGTCCCCGTCGAGCCAGCGGGCGAGCAGAAGCGGGAAGGCTTCCTCCCCTTCGCCGGCGAGGACCAGATCGAAGCCGAGCCCCTCGACGACGGCCGTGTTGAGGGTGGCTTCGGCGCCGCCAGCCCAGATGTCGATTTTGCGGCCGTTTTCCGCAACCAGGGAGCGGATGCCCCCGAGCTCGACAGCGACAGCATCCCGGTGGGGGAGCATGAACGAGTAGAGCAGCAGCACGTCGGTGCCGAGCAGCTCGGGAGGCGGCGGATCGTCGCTTTCCCAGAGGACCGGCCGAAACCGTCGGAGGGTCGATTCGGGGCAGGCGCCGAGAAGCGCGCCGAAGCTGACCCGGTTGTAATTGTGGGTGCGGAGGATGATGGTGTGTGTCGGGTATTCGGCAGTCATGCGCCGATATTCTAGCACCCGCGGCGCCTCGATGAAAGGGGTTGGGCGGCTGGAGCGGATTGCGCGGAGGGCCTGCGACGGGTACGCAACTTGCTGCTTTCTCCGTCGAAAGACAACGGAGGGATGCCCATGACGAAGATGCTGAAACGAATCGTTCTCCTGGTCGTGGTGTTGCTGCCCCTGGCCTCGGCGGCCTTTGCCGGGCCCGTCGCCGACGAGTTCATCGGTCTTGGCCGGGCCTACGGGCGTGCCGTGATCACCGACTTCGAGTCGGGCATCGGCAACGAGATCACCCTGCGGCTGCGCGAAAGCGAGCTGCTGAAAAAACTGCTGGCCGACGAGACCGAGCTGGGGATCGTAGCTGCTCGGGCCGCCGAGATCGAGACCGGCCTGCGCGCCCGGCTGATCGACCGGATCCGGTTCGAACTGGCCCAGGAGGGCCGCACGAGCCTCTCCAGTGTGCTCGAAGCTCTGGTGATTGCGCAGAAGGCTGACCCGAACGATGAGCGCGGCAAGAAGAAAATCGCGATGATTTACGGCCGGCCGGTCGACATGCGCGACGGCGAATGGCACGAAACCCCTGACGGCAAACGTTACTGGACCAGCAACGAATACCCCGAGATCGTCCTCAGTCCCGCGGAATACCGGCGCTACCTCGCGACCGCCTCAGAAGTCGAGGAGTAGGCCGCCTTGCCTCCCTTGACGGATTTCAAGTTCCGCTTTTCATTCTGCTGTGTAACCCCGGCCCGGTCGTCGTGACCGGGCCGTCGCTTTTGTTCGATTCGGGCATCGCAAAGCCCTGAAATCAAAGCTCCAGCACAGAGAGCGAGACGAACCCGGAGATCCCGCAACGTGGTCGAGCCTGCTCCGGGATGAGGGGATTTCTTCTTCTTGTTCTTCTACGGATCAGAAAAATCCTGTATTCGGTGCCGGGGGAACTTCGTCCTTCTTGATCGCTTCAAAGAGATCCGAACACAAATTCCTGGGCTTGCTCTACAAGTGCAGAGACCTGTTGACTTTGAATGAGCGTTGCGGTAGAATATCCGCACGTTCCCGCCGGGATGGTGGAACTGGTAGACACATACGTTTGAGGGGCGTATGGCTCACGCCGTGCGGGTTCAAGTCCCGCTCCCGGCACTGGTACCGCGAAAGGTCCGTCAGAAATGGCGGGCCTTTTGTGCGTTTTATCGTCTTTCCAGAGTCCTGGCGTGGAGGAGGCTTGCGGTATGAACGGCTCCTCGGGGAGGGCATTGCTGCGCCTGGCTTTTCTGTGAGTGGTCGGTATGCTATCGTGACGGCCGAGAGGATGATTCCGACTCGAACCTGTCAAACAAAGCAAGGAGTGGCAGCATGAAGAGGATGTTTCGTTCCCTGGTCGTTCTGATGGTGTGTGGGCTTGGGTTTGCCAGCGTCACCGGATGCGGTTCTTCCGGGGCTCCGGTTCCAGCCGCGGCCCCTGTGCCGGCCGTTTCCGTCTTCGACATCGGCAAAGCCTACGAGGCGGATGAAGCGAAGGCCCGCGCTGAATACGCCAGCAGAACCATCAAACTTACGGATCTCATGGTCAGCTACTACGTCGAAGACGAGAAAATGCTCGAGTGCCAGCCGTTCAATGCCGCCACCAAGGAAGGAAGCTGCGGCAGCGATTCGTTCTTCCGGAACGAGGCGATCAAGCAGATCGCGTTTCCCCTGGCGGTCAAGTTCCGCATCGAGGATCCGAAGCTGGTTGAGGGGCTGACGTTCCAGAAGGTCACGACGGTGGACGGAAAGGCTCGCGCCGACTACACCGACCTGGTCGAGGTTGAAGGCGACGTCGAAACACTGGCAGACGGGGATCTGATTCTGAAAAATCCCAAAATCACGAAAAAGTAATCTTGCCTGCAACAGCCGGGCGGTGCGGAACAGGTCTGCACCGCCCGGCTGTTTTTCTGGAACAGCGAATCGAGATCGCATGCAGAGAAGAAATCATCCTGGACCAGACGCCGGACTTCTTGGCTTCTCCCGAGCTCTCGTCCGCCGTCGACGAGCGTCGGCGCGACGAGATTGAATGGTAACTTTTCATGCTCGACACGGGAAGATGGGAGAGAGCGTTGAGTGGTGGGTCTGGAAAGGGGAGGCCAGCTCGATGACGTTCGAAGCCGAAGCGATTGATGCCTATGACATTCTCATCATGCAGCTCGCCGAGGGATGGTTCGAGCTCGACCCTGTGCTGAGCGGCTGGTGCGGCCGCTCGCCCGACGAGCTTCTTGCCTGGGCCGGGGAACTGACCGTCCCGGATGGCATCGACCCTGGTAAGGTGGTTGCCACGCTTCTTGCCATGAGGCTTTTGCAGACCCGTGCCTCGGCAGAGGAAGACCTCTGGCGAGCCGGGATGCTCAAGGCGTCGGAGGTGATCGCCCGCCACGGGATTTCAGCCCCGGGCGGGATTGCCCCGCTGAAATGGCTCGAAGAGAAACTTGGCGGCTGAGGGCTTTTCAGGCATCCCGAGGAACGGTCAGGGAGTCACGATGATGAGGCCGATTCCTTCGGCCGATGCGCCCGTGGCATCCGTTGCACTCGTGGTGAGAATATAGGTGCCGGTTGCCGTTGCGCTGCCCGTCACGAGGGTTCCCGACTGGGAGTTGCCGTAGACGAGATTTTCGCGGGTTTCACGCAACGCGATCCCGGGCGGAAGCCCCGAAACCGCATAGTCGTACATCCGCGCACCCGTGAGACCGATGATCGGGTCGCCCCCCTGGGCCTTGCAGACCTGCTGGTCGTAGGCCTCATCGAGACGGATAAACGAGACCGCCGACTCGATCCAGAAGCCCTGACGCCCAACCGAGATGTCCGACACGGCTGTGGCCACGGCGCCGGCCGAGTCCCGGATGGTCAGGGTGACGGTGTAACTGCCTTCCAGGCTTGGGGTGCCTGAAAGCAGGGCGAACTTCAGGTCGTTGATGGCGAGATTCAATCCCCGAGGCAGGCCGTCAGCGGTGAAGACAAATGGCGGTATCCCTTGTAGGGGGACTGCAAACAGCAGTCGGACAGGCTTTCCCCGTGCCAGGGAGAGCTCTCCGGCATGGGCGATTTCCACGAACGGGGCGATGGTCAGCCGGGAAGCGGCGAGTCGGGTGCTTCCCGATGCGTCGATGACGGTGAAGGTCGCCACGGTCGTGAGGGGCACGGGGGAAATGCCGGACATGATGCCGGTCTCCGCATCAAGAGTGTATCCTGCGGGCAGGCCCTCGGCAACGAATCGATACGGCGTGCGGCCGTTGGTGGCAAGAAGCCGGGTGCTCGAGGTGGCGTTCAGCGGCAGCAGGATTTCCCTGGGAACGATCAACAGAAGAGAGTTCCCCGCCGCGGCAGGGGACGGCTGCATCATTCCCGGGTTCGTGGAGCCTGCCGCCGAGCTGTCATCCGTATTCCCGGACAAGCCCAGGCCGGTATCGGCAAGAACGGATGAACGAATGCTGCCCCCATTGCCGCATCCCGCCAAAAACACACTCAGCGCGATCAGCAGAGCCATCGCGAAGCTCGAAGGGATGACCGGCATGTTCCAGCGCATAGGATGGTGTGGCACCTGATTCGTCAGATCGGAGCAGTGATCTTTCTATCGGCAGAATCACGCTCCCTCATGATTCTCACTCTTGGGAATCGACCCAGCCCATCATCGAGAGGCGAAATGGTGTATCCTAACTCCTGCACCCGCGTCAGGGACAGGAGGAGAGAGGATGGATGTCTTTTTCAAACCGGTGTTGGCGATCGGCC
Organism: Candidatus Ozemibacteraceae bacterium; assembly: GCA_036567845.1. Classification (GTDB taxonomy): domain Bacteria; phylum Muiribacteriota; class Ozemobacteria; order Ozemobacterales; family Ozemobacteraceae; genus MWAR01. The sequence goes on from DATCTT010000230.1 coordinate 15,412, forward strand.
TGCTCATCCTGGTGTTCGCGTATCTGTTCATTCAGAGCGGCACGCTCGAAATAAAGCAGGAAGAATACACCGATCGGGGCATGCCAATGAAGCGCACCGTATACAATCTGCGCTGGGAACGATTCGGAGACTATGTCACCGGAATTCCCGGCCGTCTTTCGCGGTATCTCGGGGCATCGGATTGAAACGACGGTTCAGGGAAGCCGGAGCGTCCTTTTGATGGCTTCGAGATCTTCGGCGGTATCCATGCCGTTGATGCTCACCTGGCCGTCAGGGCCGATCCGGATCTCGAGGCCGTTCGGGATCGTGTTCAGGGCTGGCCCGAGATGGCGGTACCGGTTGGTCAGGAAGAGATAGCGCTGGTTCGCCGAGCCGATCCAGGGCCGGCTCTGGTTTGCCTGGCCCTGGATGTAGGGGCCGTCGATGAGCAGATCGGTTGCATCGATCAGCCGGTTCCAGGCGGTGTTCGAGGCGGCGCGCAGGGCCTCGAGCGTGTAACCGGTGAAGGTGACGATGGACAGACCCCGGTCCCGCAGGCGCCATGCCAGCTCGGCGAGCGCGGCCGCCTGAGCGAACGGCTCACCGCCGAGAAATGTCATTCCCTCTATAGAATCTTCCCGCAGGACGCGTTCATACAGGTCGTCGACCGACGCCTCCTCGCCGCCCTCGAAGGGCCACGTTTCGGGATTGAAGCACCCCGGACACCGGATCGGGCACCCCTGCACCCAGAGGCATGCCCGTTCCCCCGGTCCTTCGACGGCGGTCCGGCCGATGAACTTGTGAATTCTCACCTTCTGCATGGAAACATCTTACCTCAATCTCCCCTGAGGTTGTTCGTCCGGATATCCCGGACACCGGAGCTTCACCTGATTGCCACGACCGTTTAACCACGGAGACACAGAGATGCGAAGAACGGTTCGTGACAACGGCATCGAGGCGCAAAGAACCGCCATAGGCACATCTTCTGTCGAAGCAGGTTTCAAGTCTATCCCCGCGTCCGGTGGATCCCAAAAACAAGCCATATATATTATAATAATAAATATATAATATCTGCGTGCGGCCCGACAGTGAAAAAAACCGGGCCCGCCAAGGGGGCGGACCCGGTTTACGGCCGGTGAGCGGGGTTACTTCGAATCGGCAGTGAGGCCGAATTGACGAAGCAGCGCGTCCTCGTTGAAGGGGCGGCCCAGGAAAGCCTGCACCTGGACATTCTGGTCGGCGGTGCGGCCGGGGGCAAGGATCAGATCGCGATACTTCTTCCCGGTGGCGCTGTCGAAGACGCCGTTCTTCTCGAACGCAGTGAAGATGTCGGCCGAGATGGCGCGGGCCCAGAGATATCCATAGTAGCCTGCATCATATCCGCCCATCAGGTGACCGAAGCTGGCCTGGGGGTGGGTTCCGACGCTCTTGGGCATCAGCATGATCTTCTGCTGGAGTTTGCCGTAGGTGATCGTGGTGTTTTTCAGGTCAGTGGTATGGCAAGCCATATCGAACTTCGTGAGGAAGATCTGACGCACGTTCACAAGGCCGGAGTCGAATGTGCGACTCTTGATCAGTCGGTCGATCATCGCGTCAGGCAGCTTTTCGGACGGGTTCTTCCAGTGGCCTGAGATGCGCTTGAGCACGTCCTTGTTCCAGGCCCAGTTCTCGAGGATCGTCGAGGGCACTTCAACGAAGTCGCGGGCGACGGCGGTTCCCGAGAACATGCCGTAGCGGGCTTTCGTGAAGATGTTGTGGGTGACGTGGCCGAACTCGTGGAACAGCGTCTCGACGTCGTCGTGGGTCAGCAGCGAGGGCTGGCCAGCCGCCGGCCGGTTGAAGTTGCCGACGATGGCGCAGGCGGGCTTCTGGTAGACGCCGCCGGGCAGCTCACGGCCGCCGACGAGGCCGAAGCAGGCCTGGTGCTTGTACTTCCCGTCGCGCGGGAACAGGTCGATAAAGAGATACCCGATGATCTCGCCGTTCTTCTCCTTCACGACGTAGGGCATGACTTCCTCGTGCCAGACCGGCAGCTTCGCCTTCTCCATCACCACGTCGAAGACTTCGGAGTAGATGGCGAGCAGGCCGTTCATGACGGTCTCGAGCGGGAAATACTGCTTCATCGCTTCCTTGTCGATGTCGAGAACGGTCTTGCTGTACTGGTTGTTCCAGTAGCGCCACTGCCAGACCATCATCGGCTCGGTGGTGCGGATGCCGGCGTCCTTCGCACGAAGGGCGAGGCGGTCCTTCAGCTCGGCTTTCGCCTTGGGAAGCAGTTTGCCGTGCAGGCGGTCGAGGAATTCGATGACCGTCTCGGGCTTCTTGGCCATGCGGTCGTCGAGCTGATACTCGGCGTGATTCTTGTATCCGAGCAGCTCGGCGAGCTGCTGGCGGAGCTGGAGGCCCTCTTCGAGAAGCTGCACGTTGGTGGCGGCGCAACGGTTGTTGAACTTGAACTCAAGCCGGCGGCGGACGTCGTCATTCTTTGCGTTGTCCATCATCGGGAAGTAGTCGGGGTAGTTGAGGGTGACGACAAACCTGCCATCCGTCGTGGTGGCCAGGCCGGCGATGAAATCCCCGGGAAGGCCTTCGAGCTCTTCCTTCGTGACTTCGAGCTGGTCCTTCCAGTCGCGGATGTTCTTCTCAAACTTGAGCTCGGTCGCGACGAGCTTCTGCTTCAGCTCCTTGTATTTCGCCAGATCGGCCTCGGACAGCATGAGACCGTTGCGCTTGAAGCCGAGCATGATGCGGTCGAGCAGAAACTGGTCTTCCTCGGCCAGCTTCGGCTTCGTCTGTGCGAAATCGTTGATGGCATTGTACAGGTCGCGCCGGGTCATGATCTCGACAGTGTACTTGCTGGCGGCCTCTTCGAGGGCGGCGGCGGCATCGCGCACTGCGGCGTCCTTCGAGACATACGACATGAAGATCGGAAGCGTCGTGACATCGCCGAAATCCGACAGGGCGGCTTCGAATGCCTTCACGGTGTTGTCGAACGTGCGCTCGGCGGCCGGGATCTTCACGAGCGTCTCGAGGCGCGCGTCGAGCTCTCTGCGCGAGTCGGAGGCGACCTTTTCGACTTCCTCCTTCGTGAAATCGAACCGGGGGGCGAAGGGCATGCCTTCGACGTTCGCGAGCTGGACCTTGCAGGCCGGGCTCGTGGCGCCGGCCTTGGGAAGCTCGGCAAAAGCGAAGCCGGCGCAGCAGACGACGGCTAGAATGGTGAGAACAGAGCGTACCAACATTCCTGACTCCTTTCCTCGTGGGCGAGAGATGTTTGTGTGGCGCTCATGGTAACACAGTACCATTCAAACGCCCACCTGCCAGCCAGATCCCGTAGTATTCCGTGATGGCCTGACCGAACGCGGACAGGATCCCTTCGCAGATGCCCCGGATGGCGAAGATGTTTTACGGGGAACGGAATCTTCGGCATCCGTGCCATCTTCATGTCTGAATCCTGCATCTTTGCTGCCGGCAACCCGGATCAAATATATGCATGGATATTCCTGATCTCCGATTGAAGGCAATCTCAGCAGAAAAGGGGGCCGAACTCTGTGTCTCTGCGTCTCTGTGGTGAATCGGTTTTTCCCGTTTTCAAACTCCGGGGGCGGCTTGCAAACGGCGGGCGGGTGGCGGATACTTCGACGAACCGGAGGAACGGCATGAAAACGGGTGTCTGGAAAGCGGATGCGATGCTGCTGCTGACGTCCCTGGTCTGGGGCGCGGCGTTCGTTGCCCAGCGGGTCGGCATGAACAGCATGGGACCATACACCTTCAACGGCCTGCGGTTCCTGCTCGGCGCCATCGCGCTGCTGCCGCTCGTCCGATATCAGCGGCGTGCCGTCCGGACAGGCGAAGGCCGGGTCGGACTCTCCTTTTCCCGGTATCTGCGGCCCTGCCTGCTGACGGGGCTGTTCCTGTTCACCGGCGCTTCGCTCCAGCAGGTCGGCCTGCTCTGGACGACGGCAGGAAAAGCCGGCTTCATCACGGGGCTGTATGTGGTGTTCGTGCCGCTGCTCGGACTGCTGGGGCGGCATCGGCCCGACC
>DATCTT010000231.1:0-6907 GCA_036567845.1 Candidatus Ozemibacteraceae bacterium
AGCTGGTCGAGCGCCCCCGCCGAGGCGAGCTTCAGCATCTTGAGGTTGAACTCGGGCGAGGTGCCGCCGATCACGGCCACCAGCCGGTAGGGGGGGCAGGCGGCCACGCCCAGCGCCTCGATCTTCTCGCGCAGGAATGCCTCGAGCCGCTCCTCCTTCAGCAGGGCTTTCGACTCCTGGAAGAGCCCGGTCTTGTTGGCCGAGCCACCTCCCTTGGCCATGAACAGAAACTGATACTCGTTGCCGGAGGTCCAGGCGATATCGATCTGGGGCGGGAGGTTCGAGCGGGTATTGACCTCGTCGAACATCGACAGGGGGGCGATCTGGGAATACCGCAGCGCGTCGCGCCGGTACGTCTCGGCGATTCCCGCTGTCAGAGCTTCGGCATCGTCCCCGTCGACGATCACGTTCCCGCCACGCTTCGCGATGACGGTCGCCGTGCCGGTGTCCTGGCAGATAGGGAGCGCGCCGGCGGCGGCGATCGCGGCGTTGCGGATCAGCGAGGCGGCCACATACCGATCGTTCTCCGACGCCTCCGGATCGTCCAGGATCGCAGCGAGCATGTCCAGATGCCGGGGGCGGAGATGGAACGAGACATCATGGAAGGCCGTCGCCGCAAGAATGCGCAAGGCCTCGGGGGAGACGATCAGACGCTCCCGGCCCTGCCAGGTTTCGACCCGGACGGCGCCGGCTGGCACCTCCAGCTTCCTCATCGGCGTGTCCTTCGCGATCATCTTGTTCATAGAATATCTCCTGATATAACCGTGACGGCGGTCCGGGAACCTACTCGCTGCTGTGGTCCGGGCCCTTGGGGGCCGGTGGCAGGGTGGGCGTGGCCAGTCCTGACGCGTCGTCGCCGAAGTAACTCAGCTCCTCGATACCGGCGATCTCGCGCCGGCCAACGATGCCGATCAGCATCCAGTCCTTGCTGAGGGGGTTGAACCGGTATTCCGGCACGAGCCGGAAGTTCTCGATCTGGCCGGTGGATTTCACATGCGTGCGGGTGCCGGTGCAGAACAGGTCCGTCTTGCCGATCCGGATGCGGTTTTCCCCCGCCGCCGAAACCGGCACGTCGTTCGCGATCACCTCGAGCACTTTTTGCTCGAGCTCACGGATATCCACTGAGGGCTTCTCCGGAAACTTGATCACGAATCCGTGTTTCACATCGGAATGGAGGACCGGCCGCCGGTAATTGTAGTCCCGCTCCATGATCGAGGTCGTGATGTCCTCGGCGGTGTGTGCCATGAGCCGAAACCGGAGGGTCCGGTCGACCACTGACTTGATCGCCGCCGGAAACGGGCCGAACACCGACGGCCGCGCGATGATCACTTCCTCGCCGATGCCGAAGATGATGTGGGCGTTCATGTTCAGCGCATCGTAGATAAGGTCGAAATGCTCGACCACGACCCGCCGGCCGTAGGCCAGCGCCTCCCGAATCGCCTCGGCGATCTCGAACGTCTGGTGGAACGCAAGCTCATACCGGATGTCGAGATGGTAGGTATGAGGGGCGAAGAAGTTGTCGGGGGTGAAGTCGTAGATCGGCGTCGGTCGCAGGTTGACGCCCTCGTCATCGTTCGTCAGCTCCAGGCCCGGGAATAGGCCGCGGATGAGCGTGGACTTCCCCGAGCCCTCGGAGCCGATGATGCCCACCAGCAGATCTGTTGGAAACAGATAGCGCTGGCCCAGTTCGGCCCCCAGCATGTAGAGCCGCTGACGGCCCCGAGGTGCATAGTAGGTCGAATAAATAAGGGTGTCGAACGTGTGGGCATTGAACGTGAACGGAACGCTCATGCGTCGAACTCGATTCCCAGCAGAGGCGCATGCTGCTGCGCCCCATAGATGTCCGTCTCGCCTGGATCGCCCGAGGCGATCCAGCGTTTGATGGTGATCTTGACCGCGTGGGCGGGTTCGAACCAGATAATGCCGAGGATCTCCGACTCGGGAATGCGGTACAGCTTCGAAATCAGCGCCGGGTTCACCACGTCTTTCGAGCGGCACAGCTCGAACTCCTCGCGGGAGCGGAAGATGATGTCCAGCGTCAGCTCGTAGGGTCCCGAATTCTTCGACCGGATGACGCGGGCCACCTCGGTGATCCGCCGTTTCGCCGTCTGCCCGGCGACCGGAACGCGCTTCTTCGTCGTCTTGCTCATTTCCGCACCTCCCCATTGGTATACTCTTCAATATTTATCGGGAACATGCACGGATCATCGACTTCCATCAGATGATACAGGGAGAACGTGTAGGTGGCGCCCATTGGCACGTCGGAAGGCGAGAAGGGGAAGGCGAGGTTGCCGGCCGTCGAGATGCGCCCCTCATACCCGTAATGGAGCAGGGTCGAACGGGTGACCGAACATAGCGTGTCGGCGGCTTCCTGTGTTGCGCACAGGGCCTCGATGATGATGCACAACTCGTGGGAGACGGCATCCGACAGCGGCTCCATCACGCCCATCACGCCGTTCTTGCCGTAGACGTGGAACATCAGCCGGTCCGTGGGCGAAGGGCTCTTCATCATGCCGCGCACCTGGGCCTCGACCTGCGGCAGGATCTCATCGATCTTCGAGATCATGATCGGGTCACGGGTGCCCGCGATGCTGACGGTGCGGTACCCGATTTTGCGGACCCCCTCGAGCTTGAGGAAATACCGCTCCGTCTTCTCATACCGGCTTCCCTTCACCTCGACGCGGCCGCCCGGCAGCTCGGTGAACGAGGTGCCGGTCAGGTTGATCGCGCCGCCCGGGCCGGGCAGGTGGTAGGGATCCGACTTTTCGTAGAGCGTGTGGGCGGCGGAGGACATTGGGGTGAAGACCCGCTTGTCGCTGAGCGTCTCGAGGATGAACGAGTCCGCGGTCAGCGTGCCGAGCACGCAGTCGGCGCCCGAACCCGGGGTCGCGGCGATCGCCCCGCACTCGAGAATCTTGCCCATGTGCATCGCCAGGCCCTTGTCATACCCCTGGCTGATCGGCACGGCCGCGAAACAGGCGGGATCGTAGCACCGGCCGGCCAGCACGACCTGGGCGCCCATACCCAGAGCCTTGATGATCGGCTCGCAGCCCATCTGGGCGACGATGTGCACCGAATCCTCGACATCCTTCACCGTCGCCTCGGGGACGAACGAGAGCGGCTGGATGCGGCCCTTCGCGAGCGCCTCGAGCACCGTCTTCTTTTCGATGTCCGCTGGGATGACGGCCAATCTGAACGTCAGGCCGTTCTCCTTCGCGATCTCGCGGATGATCTCGTGGCACCAGTCGAGATGCGGTTTCGCCCCCGACCCGCCCGCCGAGCCGATCACGACCGGAATCCCCGCGGCGACGCCGGCGGTGATCATGTAGGTCAGGTCGCGCTTCACGAACGCGCGGTTGGTGAAGGACTTGCCGGCCCCGAGGTAGTACGGGCCGGGATCCGTGGAGCCGGCATCGACGCCGATCAGATGGGGCTTGCGCTCCATCCCGCGCTTAAATGAAGCCTCGGGGAACCCGTAGCCCAGGATTGCCGTCGGCGACAACACCCTGAATTCCTTGCTCATCTTGTCATCATTCCTTCCTGTTCCGAACGCCGGAAAGACCGGCATCTGTTTCACCGCGAAGACACAAAGATCATTTCACCACAACGATACCAAAGCACGAAAGAGAATGAACCACAGCGACACCGAGTCACAGAGAATGCGCCTCTGGCGCCGGACAGAATCTGTCCCCGGCGTTGAGAAAGGGCGGGAGCCGCGGGCTTTGCCGGTGTCGAGACTGGGGGAATCGTGGTGTCCATGCCAGGCTGTTCTCCGTGTCTCTGTGCCTCTGTGGGGCGTCTTTGTCCTGAATCTTACCTGCGGCTGCGGAGGACCGCGAGGGTGCGCTCCATTTCATTGTTGACGATATTGAATCCCTCGTCAAAGCCCATGCCGGGCTTGGCCAGCATCCGGTCTGCGCGGGCGGCGACGGCCAGGTGAACGCAGCACCGCGCCGAGACATCCGTCTCATTGCAGGTTCCGCCCTGGTAGGCCTCGACGCCCTTCCTTTTGCAATACAACACACTCTCGACGATGTCCTGGACCCCGCCCAGGTCGGGGGTCTTGATCTGGAGCATGTGGCCTGCCCCGGCATCGGCGAAGTCGCGAACGTCCTCGAACGTGTTGCACCACTCGTCGGCCACGACACGCACCTTCGAACCCTTCGCCTTCAGTTTTCCGCAGATTGCGGCGAGGGCCTCGATCTGGCGCTCGCGGTGTTCGACGTCAACGGGGCCCTCGATGTAGAGGGGCAGACCGCCGGCGTCCGGCTCGAGCGTGGCGAGGTAATCCGCGACCTTCGTCAGGTCTCCGCCGAACGCCTGGCCGATCGTTCCATAGACGTCAATATGCAGCGCCGGGGCATACGACGGGTCGACCCGCAGTTCGTGGATGCGCTTGACGAGCCAGCGGATGTATTCACGCAGCTTCGAGCCGTCGCGACCGAGTTTCTCGTCGATATTGTTGATCAGGCCGTGCGGCAGCGCCTCGACCCGCTTGAGGATCATCTTGTCGGCGTTTTCGTACCGATTGTCGCCGGTCTGTGCGAACACCGGCACGCGCTCGGCAATGACGGGCAGGCCATACTCGTCGCAGACGACTTCGGCCATCAGCCGGTGGGTCGCCTTCGCGCGTGCGTCGAGCAGCGCCTGGGAAAGCCCGTACCGCAGAGCCGTGTGCAGTCTCTTGCCCTCGAACTCGAGGGTCATGAACCGGCCGACCAGATCGCGGAACTTCCCGACCTCGAGGCCTTCGAGCAGCGGCCGGACGTTCTTCTCCAGGAACGGCAGATAGGTTTCGGCCAGGAACAGAGGGTCGCGGCCGCCCGCGCCGGAATACTGGACCGCGCAGCAGTCGCCGACGGCGATCTGGCCGTCCTCGAGTTCGAGCAGCACGGAGACGGCCTCACCCGCGACACGAATGCTGCGGAAGCCCGGCGTCACCGGTTCGCCCTTGTAGACGAAGCCGTCATGCGGCGCGCCCTTCTTGATTGCCCGCTGGTCATCGAAGAAAAATGCCGAAACGCCCTTGGCGAACATCGCCCGCTTGATCTTCATGCGTGTGGTCTCCTGTCTGGAAGCGTCATCGGCAGATGGTCCGGGCCATCAGAACCCCATTCGCGGATGGCGCAGATGACGCCGATTTGATTTGAAAAATTACATTAAATATATTTTAAGGTGTCGGATTCAGCCGGTCACACCTTCACCGTGGCCGGCCGACGAGCCGGCCCTTGCTGACGGCATAGATGTCGTCGGTCACCATCTGGAAACAGAGCGCCCGCTTTTCCGCCGTCGCCCGCTGCTGGAGCCGTTCCTGGTGAAACGCCCAGACGTCGTCGGCCATCGGGACATTGCCGCGCTGGAAGAGGCGGATGCAGCCCTCGTTGTCGCGGATCGGGAGAATCTTGCCATGGTTGCAGGCCGCGGGGGCAAACGGCACGTCCAGCACGCCAGCGGCAAACGCCGCGACGGTGCCGGCCTCGATGTCACCGTTGCCGAGCTTCTCGACCGCCTCCATGACGGTGCGCACCTCCCGCTTGATGATCTCGATTTCCTCATGCAGGCGCGGGCTCATCACGGCACGCTGGTCGGCGAGCATGTTCACGACCTGGCGAGTCGCCTTCAGGCCGGCCGCATTTGCCTCCTTGGTCGGAATTCCCCGCGCCTCGTGCGGCGTCTTGACGATCACCTTTGTCGCGCCCGAGAGCGCAGCGACGGTCGAACCCCAGCAGATGACCGAGAAGGCCTTCGACTCGTCCTCAGGAAAGCCGCCCATCCACTGGTGGAACACGGTCGTCAGGTCATACCCGTCGAAGCCGGCTTTTTTGAAATACTCGTCGGCGAGTTCCCGCAGCGAGATCATCGCCGCGACGTCCTGAATGAAGTTGCCGCCCTGGCCATACCCGAGCGTCAGCGACCGCACGCCCTGGCCGAGTGCCAGGAGCCCTTCGATGATCGCGACGGTGTGGCTGACGAAAGGCGGAACCAGCGTCCCCGTCAGCGGGCCGAATGGCTCGCGGTTGATGCTGATCCCGTTTTCCTCATACCAGCCGACCAGCCGGTCGACATATTTCCAGTCGGTGATGCTCTTCTGGAGCGGAACCTTCTTTGCATATGGGATATTATAGGAAATCCCGCCGCCTTCGAAACTGGTGAACCCGGCGGCCAGCGTGATCTCGGCGAGCAGCCGCGCGTCCGGAGTGCCGTGACGCACCTGGACGGGGGATTTGAGCGCCTCGACGACCTGGCGGCAACCGGTCAACCCGTGGTTGACGGCCGGGAAGCCGTTGAGTAGCGAGGTGCCGGCCTGGAGGGACTTCTCGATCCCGTTGGCGGCTTCCTGATACCGGTTCTGGCGGGTGTAGGCATCGATCGTGGTCGGCAGCAGGTCCGCCTCGCCCTCGGTCTCGAGATACTGGAGCAGCTTGATGTGCTCGTTGACGAGCGCCACGCCGGCGCGCGGCTGGAGCAGGGTGCGTCCCTGACGGCCGGCGTTCTTCATCGCGAGCGCGAAGTTCCGGGCCGGAGGCAGGGCCTTCTGGTAGGCCAGTGCCTCGTCAAGGCTCAGCCCTTTGCCCGTGGGCCAGGTGTCGAGAATGGTGTCGCGGATGGAGAGAAACTCGTTCCAGGGGATGCTGTTCATGCGGGCTCAGGCTCCTTCGGACGTCTGTTGATGGTTTGATCGGGGCGCCAGTTCCGTCAGGCCGGCGCGGGCCAGATGCGAGGCAAGTGCAGGATACGGCGAGGCGAGGTTGCCGAGCAAGGGGAGAAGCCCTTCGGAATCCCGCAGCAGACGGGGACTCTTCGGCAGCAACGCGAGACGGCCGTCCGGAGACGGCGTGCCGGCGGCTTCGAGGGCGTCGCGATAGAGGGTGGAGTCCGGCGTGGCGGCCAGGTAGCCGCCCGAGCC
>DATCTT010000232.1:0-11285 GCA_036567845.1 Candidatus Ozemibacteraceae bacterium
GGGCTCGATCGTCTGTCGGGGTTCGGGCTACCGGTCAGTCTCCCATCTCCGGCCGTCGCATCTTGTAGGGGCGGAACCAGCGATCGAAGAAGGAAAACTTCCCGAACCACGCCTCATCCAGCTCCCGGGCTGACGGTTTCCAGGCTCGGGCGGGCGCCGGCGGCGCCGCGAGCAGGGCGACTTCATGGGTGTACCCTATCATCGCGCGGCGCTGTTCCTCGATAACGGCTTCGAGGTTATGGATGCGTGTTTCCATCGTCTCCATCTTGCGCGCGATATTGGTGAGAAGCGCCTGGTTCGCCGCCAGAACCTGGGCGATATCGATGGCCACATCCTGGCCGGCGGCCTGAATCGCCTGTCGCGCCGGAACCAGCTCCCGCAGGTCTCCCTGCTGTGCTCCACCGAGATCAGCAGCGGGATGTTCATTCACTCGGATTTCCACTTTCATCGGCACACCTCCAGGTCTCGGACATTTCCTGTTCCCTTTATCGGCGCCCTTCTGGATTTTCCGGAGTTCGCGCCTGGCATTCTTTTCCTCCCTCAACATGTTCGGCCCGGTAGCATCACGCCCCTCCCCCTTTCCATAAGCTGTTGTACAGTGCTTCAGTCGGGGCTGTTGCCTGACACGGGGGGCCATGCTAAGGTGAGGATATGGACTCGCTGAAGCTGCCGATCCTGATCTTCCTCCTTCTGGCCGGCCTGACGGCGTTTTTCGTAATGCAGCCGAAAGGCCCCGTCATGAAGGGGCCAAAACCAGCTTCAACCGCGCTACCGACAGCCAATGTCGATGAGCTGGTCCGCAAAGCCAGCGCAGCACTTGACCGAAATGCCTTCGAGGAGATCCTCGAGCTTCTGGCCCCGGTTTCCGACCGTGACGACCCCGAGATCCAGTCGCTGTTCGGGTATGCCTGTGCGGGGCTAAAACGGTTCGATGAAGCCGCCGCCGCGTTCGAGAGGGCTCTCGAGAAAAAGCGGGACACCCGGTACGGGTATGCGCTCGCATATATTTACGAATCGATGGGCGCCCCCGACCGGGCACGCGCGATGTATGCCGATCTCACCCGCGCGCCGCTTCCCCGGGCAATCCTGCTCAAGGTGCATGAGGGACTGGCCCGGAGCGCGCTTCTCGTCAACGATCCCCAGACGGCGCTCGAATCCTACAAGTTCCTCATCCGAGAAGACCCGGCCCGGGTCGAGCCGTTCATCGGGATGCTGAAGCTGATGAAACAGGCCGGCACCTCGAAGGGCGTCGAGAAGCTGCGTGAAAAGGGCGACTTGCTCCACGAAAAGAATTTCGGGTATCAGTACTGGCTCGCCTCGCTGTATTACGAGACATCGGATGAGGCGAACGCCCTCAAGCATTTCCGAAAGTGCGTCCAGATCGATCCGACGAACTCTTCGCCATACTATTACATATACAAACTACTCCGCCGCACGAAAAAGCTCGAAGAGGCGGTAAAAGAACTGGAACGGTTCCACACACTGAACCCGAATCTTCCCTACATATTTTTCCAGGCCGCGCTCGACGCGAAGACCGAAAACCGGCTCGACATCGCCTTCAAGTTCCTCCGCACCGCGGTGACGATGGACCGCTCCCTCCTCGGGCGCGACGACCAGGGCACCCTGGCCGCAATCGAGCGGCAGGTGCGCACCCGCGGCACCGCGGAAGAGAAGCAGTTCCTGCCGGTGTTCCTCGAGTTCGTCAACAGCAACTTCTCGAAGGCTGCCGAGATGGCCCGGCGCCTCGTGCCGAGCCTGAAGGATCCCGTGCTGAAAGCCGACACCGAGCGTCTGATCGCCGAGGCCAACGTCGTCCTCGGGAAAGAGGCCGCCTACAATGCATATCTTGCACGCACCCGGGAGGCGCAGAACGCCACACTCTCCGCCCTGCGAACGCGCCTGAACGCCGCGCCCGCCCAGCCGGCCGAGTCGCCCGAAGCCCGGATCGACGCCCTCAAGAGGAAGGCACTCGACAATCCGCGGGATGCAAAGCTCCAGTATGCGACCGCGCTGCAACTCGCCCGGGCCGGCGACATCGCCGGGGCCAAGCTGTTCCTCGGCGAGACGATCAAGGCCAATCCCGGCATCGGCGAGGCCTACTACTCCCTCGGCAAACTTCTTCACCACGAGGGCGAAGCGCAGGAAGCCCTCATCCAGCTCCAGCAGGCGATCCGGCTGAATCCGTCGGACAGCCAGTCCCGCTCCCTGATCGCGGTCATTCAGCTCGAAAACGGGGAACTCGAGAATGCCGAGCAGGAGTCCCGCGCCGCCCTCCTCGCCAATCCGAACAATGGGGAGGCCCGGCTGGTCCTGGCGCGCGCGCTCCTCCAGTCGAACAGGCCGGAAAAAGCCCTCGAGGAGGCCGAGTTCGGGATCGAGCTCGAACGCGACCCCGCGCGTCGCGCCCAGTTCACGGCCCTGCGGCAGCAGCTCCGGGAAGGCCGCTGACCTCGGGGTCAGCTTCCGACTTTTTCGAGCCGTTTCGCCTCGTTCCACCAGCCATCCATCTCCTCGATGGTCCTTCCGGCAAATCCCCCGGCGGCCTCAGCCCGTTCCTCCACCCGCTCGAAGCGCCGGACGAACTTCGCCGTGGCCTGACGCAGGGCCGCCTCGGGATCGACGCCCATCAGGCGGGCCGCGTTGATGATGGCGAACAGCAGATCCCCCAGCTCCTCCGAGGCGGCTTCGGCATCCTCATCTGCCAGGGTTCCAGCCAGCTCTTTCGCCTCCTCGGCGATCTTGTCGACGGCTCCGCGCGGCTCGGGGAAGTCGAAGCCGACCGTCGCGGCCTCAGCCTGGATCTGGAACGCCGATTTCATCGGGGAAGCAAACGCCACGGCCTCCTGCATGCGCGAGGAGATCCGCGCCCGGCGGGCTTTTTCATCGGTCTTGAGCCGTCCCCACATGTCGACCACCTGGTCCGGGGTCAGGGTCTTGCCGTCGGCCGATGCGAACACGTGCGGATGGCGGCTGATCAGTTTTTCGCAGATACCCTTCATGACTTCGGTCATGGTGAAGGTGCCGGCCTCGGCGGCGACCTGGGCGTGAAAGGCGATCATCATGGCCAGATCGCCCAGCTCCTCGGCCAGATGCAGCGGATCGCCCTTGTCGATCGCCTCGGCGACCTCGTTCGCCTCCTCGAGCACGTATTTGCGGAGGCTTTTGTGATCCTGCTTGCGATCCCAGGAACAGCCGTCGGGAGCCCGGAGCCGTGCCATGATCTCGAGCAGACGCCGGAACTGGACCGGAGCTTCATCGAAAAACGGGTATGATGTCATCATGCTTCTTCGCCTCGTCTAGGGTATCACGAATGGAATCCGGTCCGGCCGAGCGGGCCGGGCACGACTTTACCGCTTCCGCCCGGATTTTTCAAGCCGCCCCTGACTAGATATATACATCATTATAATGTCTTTTACTATTTCACTAGGGGCCCCGTCGGCGGGAATCCGCAGATCAGCCGCATCCCGATAGATTGCGCGTCGGTCCTCATACAATTCGCCAAGCTGGGGAGACGCGAGGTTATCGGCCAGGGGCCGCCCGCCCCCGTCCCGGCGAAGGCGGCGCCGAACTTCCGGGAACGATGCATCGAGAAACACCGTGAATGCGCGCTTCCGCAGCAGAATCCGGTTCGACCGACGCAGGACGAGGCCGCCGCCGCCGGCAATGACGCGGAGGGCAGGATCCGCGAGCAGATCGGCAAGCGCGGAGGCTTCGAGCTGGCGGAACCCGGTTTCCCCGATCTGCCGGAACAGTTCGGGGATGGTCTTTCCCGCGCGCTCGACGATCCGATCGTCGAGATCGACGAACGGCAGGCCCAGCCGCCCGGCCAGCAGCCTTCCCACCGTCGTTTTTCCCGAAGCCATGAAGCCGATCAGCACCAGCGGCCGTCCCTCAGGCATGGTCATTCTATCCTTCTCCGAATAAAAACAGCCCGGGCAGCATGCCCGGGCCTCGTGATGCAGGGGGAAAAACAGATCAGTTGGTTCCCGGCAGGCCGATTCCGCCCATGCCCGAACCGTTCACCTGGCTGCCGGACTGGCCAACCGGGATCTCCATCGGGCGCGAAGGCACGGTGGTGCCAATCTGGCCACCATTCGTTCCGTAGCCGGGGATCGTGCCAGTCTCGGCACCGAGCACGCCGCGGATGATGCCGATCAGCTGGCCCAGACGGCCCGCAGCACCATCTACGTCGTTCATGACGACGTAGAACTTGATCTTGCTGATGCGGCTGAGAATCTCGGTGATCAGCGTCGAGTAGGCAGGATCGAGCTGGGTGCGCTTGAGGGCCGACTGGGCGTTGTTCAGGTGGCCGACGGCACCGATCGTGTCTCCAATCGACTTATTGAGAGAGCGGCCGCACATATCGAGATCGGAAAGGACCATCGTGAGCAGGCTGACCACGACCTGATCGTTCGGATTCACCTTGAATCCCGTGAGGGTCTGGGCCATGGCCGGGGTCACGAGCAGCGACACCATGATGAGCAGTCCGAACAGTCGATTCATATCTTCCTCCGAATTCCAGATGCACAGTGAACTTATTCATTCATTTTACCAGAAATATCCGATCTCCGGTAGTGCCAGGCAATCCGGGCGGCCAGGCACGATCCCGTGTCATGGATAAATATTGCATGAAACAGGCGCGCTTCCCCGACCGGTCGTGGTAAGATGGCCATCATGGGCATGACAGCCTACCAGCCCGCCGCGCGGCGGGGGCGCATCAGAATTCAGCTGATCGCGGTTCTGCTTCTGGGAATCGCGATCTCGATGATGCTCTCGGCATCCCGGTCCCTGAGTCGCGAGTTCGACGGCCTGATCGTCGACAAGCTTTCCGAAGAAGGGCTTCGCTCGGCCTACTGGCTTGATCTCTCGACTCAACCCGACTCCCCTGCCCAGGATCCCTCGACCATCGCTCTTCAGGCCATGAAGGGAAGCCTCGCGCGGCGACGCGTCGGCGTTTCAGGCATGGTTTTCGACCAGTCCCGCCTCCTACAACGGGCCCGGAAAGCTGCCTGGTCGTGCTTCATCTATATCGACGAGGAACGGCATATCGACCTCGGGCTGAAATGGCTCGCCTGGGGAATCATTGGCCTCTGTGCTGCCATTATCATCCATCGCAAGACCAGGGATCAGAGATTGATCCCCACTTCGTCTCTCGACGAGGAAGAGGATGAGGAAGCCACCGGGGAATGATGGATTTTCGCACACTGCCTAAAATTGGGCAGGCAAGTGTTCAATTTTGACACATGGGGTTGTTCAGTTTCGAAACAGCCCCACCCTGGCGTTTTGCCGTCCACCGAACCGGCTCATCATCTGATTTGATCGGGCTTTGACCTGCTTCGAACAGATGGGTGCCCTTCCCATCCAGTTCCTGCAGCCCTGCATGGCATGACTTTTGCTGTAATATTTTGCAGGAAATAGCAGGAGCGATGTTACACCATGCATACAAACAAGATTCTTGCAACCTATCAGGATTACGTGCTGATACGCGTCGATCCCAAGACGAACCTGCAGGTGTGGGTGAAGCTTCCGCCGAACGGAAGATAAACATTCTTCACGTCCAATCGACCGTCTTTCATCAGGGGGCGCATGAACTGCGCCCCCTGATGCTTTGAGCGGGGAAAAGCCGCCCGGGCCTCAGGCCCGGCGGAAGAAGCTCAACGGATCGATCAGGACGGAGCCACGCATGATCTCAAAATGCAGGTGGCAGCCGGTGGTGACGCCGGTGTTCCCGACGAGACCGACCGTCTGACCGGCCTGGACCATCGTCCCGACGCGGACGAGCAGTTTCGAACAGTGGGCATAGACCGTCCGGAAGCCGCTGCCATGCTCCATCTCGACCATCATGCCGTATCCGCGACGCCAGCCGGCATAGACAACCCGGCCAGAAGCGGCGGCCATGATGGAAGTGCCACGACGGGCGCGAATATCAACACCCGTGTGAAAATGTCGCACTTTGCGGAACGGATGCGCACGTCGGCCGAAATACGAACTCACTTCGCCCATGACCGGCATCAGGAACGAGCCATTGAAGGGCTTGAGCGTGGCCGTTGAGACGAGGCTGCGATTCGGAGCGCTTTCCGACTCCTCACGGATTTCCTCCCGGGCCTTTTCGGCTTTGACCACGAAGGTCTGAACCAGGCCGCGGGCCGAAGGGGTGGGTTCAAGATTCCCGAAGAACCGGGCGACCTGGGGTGGAGGCTGCAACCGCAGCTTCCCGGGAGCCTGCTGACGCGGAGTCTCGAGGGCAGCGAACAGGGTCAGCGGAAGCAGGCACAAGAGAGCCACCAGCCCCGCTCTGGTCATGGGTTCATGACGCATACTTCAATTTTCCATCGCCTTGCCCTGCCGGCACGAGTGCCGACCGACGACGTTCCTCCTTCCTGTTGCCTACGAGGTTAGCTGACGGGTTCGGAGTCTGGAAGGCCCCCTAACCTGATGAAAACTCAGGTATTCACCCCTAGAACTTGGTTCCCCCGTTCGTGATGGGCAATCACGACTCGGCTGTGAATGACCCTGAGTTTATAACCGATCAGGATCTGGCATGTCAAGTACAAATTTTCAAAAAAACTCGCCAATTCCCCCTAATGCCAGACGGCATGCCGGTTTTCGATACCATATCAACGGATCTCATGATTTCGCATGTTTCGTTGCATTTTCACCCATATCCACTACACCCTTCACATAACTATGGGCGATTTTTCGCCCCTCCGGCTGGTCGAACTCGCCCCTCCTTTGGATGTGAATGGGGGGTCATGCTCTGTTCTCTCTTCACAGAGAGTTATGGGTGTGATACCATGGGTTTCTTCATCTCTGACCGTTTCAGGAGACAGTATATGTGGAATTACACAAACTCCGTCATCGATCATTTCACGAATCCCCGCAACGTTGGTGAGATCGCCGACGCCAACGCGGTCGGCCAGGTCGGCTCGCTGGCCTGCGGAGATGCGCTCAAACTCTATCTGAAGATCGATCCCACCAACGAGATCATTCTCGATGCGAAGTTCCAGACCTTCGGTTGCGCCAGCGCGATCGCCAGCGCTTCGGCTCTGACCGAGATGGTCAAGGGCAAGACCGTGAAGGAAGCCCTCGCGGTCACGAATGACGATATCGCGAGGTTCCTGGGCGGGCTTCCCGAACAGAAGATGCACTGCTCGGTCATGGGCAAGGAAGCCCTCGAGGCCGCGATCGCGAATTATCGCGGCGAGAAGGCCGTTGCCCACGTGGAGGAGGACTCGTCGGTCATCTGCAAATGCTTCTGGGTCACCGAGAAGAAGATTCGGCAGGTGATCGAGGAAAACCATCTGACCACTGTCGAACAGGTCACCAATTACACGAAGGCGGGCGGCGGCTGCGGCGGCTGTCTGCCGGACATCAAGCGAATCCTCGACGAGATGGTGCTCGCCCGCGTCACGGGCAGCGGCAAACCCGCTTCCGAAGGAGCAGCGCCGAAGAAGCTGACCAACATCCAGCGGATGCAGCTGATCACGAAGGTGATCGAGACAGAGATCGCGCCGCATCTTCAGGCCGACGGTGGCGGCATCGAGCTGATCGACATCGACGGAGTCACCGTCACGGTGCGGTTGCAGGGCGCCTGCTCCCACTGTGTCAGCTCCACCGCGACGCTTCAATTCATGGTTCAGGAGACCCTTCGCCGGAAGGTGTCGCCCGATATCGTCGTCATCCAGCATCAGGAATAAGGCTCACAGCCAGGGAGGTCATCCATGTCCGTTCCTGCGCGGAACGTCTATCTCGACAACAACGCCACTACCAGCGTCGCCCCTGAAGTTCTCGAGGCGATGCTTCCCTTCTTCAAAGATCTGTATGGCAATGCGAGTTCGATGCATCTGTTCGGCGGCCAGGTCGCCCGACATCTCGATATAGCCCGCTCCCAGGTCGCCGCGCTACTGAACGCGCAGCCCGAAGAGATCGTGTTCACCTCGTGCGGCACCGAGTCGGACAACCACGCGATCCGGGGGGTCTGCGAAGCTCTTCCCGACAAGCGGCATATCATCACCACGAAGGTCGAGCACCCCGCCGTTCTCAATGTCTGCAGGTATCTGGCGAAAAAGGGATACCGGGTCACCGAGCTCGGCGTCGACAAACAGGGCAATCTGAACCTCGATGAGCTGAAGGCGGCGATCACCCCTGACACGGCCATCGTGACCGTCATGGCCGCGAATAATGAGACGGGAACGCTGTTTCCCATCGACGAGATCGCCAGGATCTGCGCCGAAAAGGGCGTCACCTTCCACACCGACGCCGTCCAGGCTGCGGGAAAAATAGCTCTCGATATGCAGAAAATGCCGGTCAGCCTGCTCTCGATCTCAGGCCATAAGCTGCACGCACCGAAGGGGATCGGCGTCCTGTATATCCGGCGCGGCACACGCATCTCCCCGTTTATGCTCGGCGGCCACCAGGAGCGCAACCGGCGCGCCGGCACAGAAAACGCCCCGTATATCGTCGGCCTCGGCAAAGCCTGCGAGGTTGCCATGAACGCGATGTTCGAGGAGAACAATCGGCTTCGGAAGCAGCGGGACCGGCTTGAGAAGGGGCTGTTCGACGCCATCCCGTATGCTCACATCAACGGCAACCCCCAATGGCGGCTGCCAAACACGACGAATATCGGCTTCGAGTTCATCGAGGGAGAGGCGATTCTGCTCCATCTGAGCGCAGCCGGCATCGCGGCCAGCTCCGGCTCGGCCTGCACGAGCGGAAGCCTCGAGCCGTCCCATGTGCTGATGGCGATGCAGGTTCCCTTCACCTACGCCCACGGCTCGGTGCGCTTCTCCCTGTCACGTTACACCACCGACGAGGAGATCGACCACACCCTCGCCACGCTGCCCGCGATCGTCGCAAAGCTGCGCGCAATGTCGCCCTTCTATGCCGACAAGCTGCGCGAGATAAAAGCCGGGGAGACGGCAGCACACTCCTGATCTCGTTTGTCGCTCACCCGCACCGGGTCATCGTCCACCGATGATTCGGTGTTTTTTTAGGACATCCTGCCCACCTCCCGGGGTTCAGGCCAAAAAGTGCGCGACAATCTCTGGCGTGAGTGCCGGGGCCGGGGGATGATCCGCGCGTCAGGAAGCGCCGTTGCCGTTTTTCGGTCCGTGGCGCGGCAGCTGCTTTCGCACACGCACAATGTTGCCTTTCCCGACGAACTCGAGCTGCTCGAAATTCAGACGGGCCAGGAAGATGCCGCGGCCGTTGGGCTGGGCCAGATTCTCCGGATCGAGCGGGTTGGGCAGCGCGTTGAAATCGAAGCCGTGCCCTTCGTCGGTGATGATCCACTCGCAGTATTCCTGGTCCATCATGAACTGGATCGTCACGGTGCGGCGTGCATACTCGTCGATCTTCATCCGCTCCTCGCGCAGCTTCTCGATGCCGTCGAGGCTCTCCTCCATCGAACGCTGCTTCTCCTCACAGGTAATGTTGAGATTGCCGTGTTCTATAGCATTCGCAATAAGTTCAACCAGGGCGATTTTGAGACCCAGTCGCTGGTCGTGCGGGATCATTTCGTTGGTGTCGAGGATCAGCCGCTGGGCGATCATCGGAATCATCTCCATGCGGTTGCCAATCTTCATCGTGCTCGAACGGTGGGTACAGAAGTTCAACGTCTCGTTGAGGCGGGAGCGCGACTCGACGATGCCAGCATACTTGTCGAGCAGCGGGAACAGGATGCTCGGCTCGATCGGCTTCTTGATGAAATCGTTCGCCCGCAGTCGCAGTGCCTCGAGGGTGAACTCCTCTTTTCCCAGGCCGGTCGTCATCACAACCAGGGTGTCCTGATCTACCGCGCGTATCTCGGAAAGGAACTTCAGCCCGTCCATGCGCGGCATCACGATATCCGAGATGACCAGGTCTGGCTTTTCCTTCTGGAACAGGTCGAGCGCCTCCTTCCCGTCGACGGCGAGCACGGCCTCGTGGCCGCGCATCGTGACGAGCTCGCGCATGATGTCGCGCAGCATCGGTTCATCATCGGCGATCAGGATTTTCATCATTCACCCTTCGGTGTACGGTATACCCTCATTGTATACCATAACATCTCCTCCGTCACGACACGGGAGGCTCCTGCGCCCGGAACAACCGCCGAAGTGCTGCGTCGACGCCCGCCGGAACCATCGTGCAGACGTCGCCCCCATACCTCGCGACCTCTTTGACGATGCTCGAGCTGAGGAACGAATACTGCGTCGAGGACATGAGGAACACAGTCTCGATATCGACAGCGAGCTGCTTGTTGATCGAAAAGAGCTGCAGCTCGTATTCGTAGTCGGAAACGGCCCGCAGGCCACGGATGACCGCACAGGCATGCACCTGCCGGCAAAAGTCGACAAGAAGCCCGTGAAAATGCACGGCCCGGACGTTCTCGCTCTCGCCGAGCACCGCGTTGATCATGTCGACACGCTGTTCGGGGGTGAACAGGCATCGTTTCTCGGGATTCACGAGGACAGCCACGATGACGTAATCGAACAGCTTCGCCGCCCGGTTGAGGATGTCGAGATGACCGTTCGTGAAGGGGTCGAAGCTGCCCGGATACACGGCGATTCTCATCGGGCTTTCTTCCCCGTCTTTCCGACGTAGTCCATAATATCGATGCCGATATGTTTCATCAGGTTTCCGAAGGCCACGACGGGAAACCCGACGACGTTGAAGTAGCAGCCCTCGATCCGCTCGACGAACAGCGAGGCCATCCCCTGGATGGCGTAGGCCCCGGCCTTGTCATACGGCTCGGGCGAGTCGATGTAATCGGTGATCTCGCGGTCGGAGAGGGACTTGAACACGACGTGGGTGATCTCGGCGTGAGTCACGGCACGGCCGGAGTCGGCCTCAACGAGAGAGATGCCCGTAATGACCCGGTGGCTCTTTCCCGACAGCATGCCAAGCATGCGCTTCGCGTCGGCGCGGTCGCGCGGCTTGCCGAGAACGTGCTCATCGAGCACCACGATGGTATCGGCCCCAATCACGATGCCGTCTCCGAGCCCCTTGGCGGCATGGAACGCCTTCAATCCGGCGAGCCGGGCCGCCTGCTCCTTGGGAAGAAGTCCGACCACGTCACCGGTCGACTCCTGGTAAGGGGAAACGCGCAGCGTGAAGGGGATGCCGAGATCGGCCAGGATTTCGCGCCGGCGGGGCGACTGGGATGCCAGATACAGGGATGGAAGGTGTTTGCGGGCCGTCATGCGGTTCTCCTCAGGAGCTGGTGTGTCAGTCCGGCGACCAGGAGCCCCGAAGGGATGGCCGCGCCGAGCATCATCGACAGATGCAGGAATACAGGTAACCCCTCG
>DATCTT010000233.1:0-44982 GCA_036567845.1 Candidatus Ozemibacteraceae bacterium
AAGCGCCAGCAGGCCGGCGAAATCGATCGCCGGGCCGCCGGGCTGCGCCGCCGCCTCGCCATCCGCGATGATCCGCTGGCAGACCGAGCGCAGTCCCGAATCCTTCACCGTGGGAAGCTGCTTCTTCAGCCGGGTCAACCCGCCCTGCAGGTCACCCTGCGCAAAATCGACCAGGGCCGAGACAATCGTAATCCGTGGATCCCCCTTGTTCAGACGCGCAGCCGCTTCCAGAGAGGCTTTCGCCGCTTCGGGATTGAACCTGGCCGTCAGGTAGAACCGGGCAAGATTGAACTGCGACTCCCCGTCGCTGGGGAACCGCCGCACCATCCCGATCAGCGTCCGCTCAGCCCCGTCAAAGTCGCGGTTTTCCATCTGCGCTTCCGACAGCAGACGGGCGGCGAGCAGATCGCCCGGCATCGCCTGGACCACCTCGGCCAAAATGCGGGCCGCCACGGCAAAATGTTCGGCCCCCATGGCGACGCCGGCGACGATGCGGGCCACATCAACCGGTCCAGTGGCATTCTGCGTCTTGTTGTAGATATCGAGGAAGGAGAGATACGTCTGGCGCGACAGGAGCGGCTTGATCTTGATCAGTTGCTTGCCGAAGCCGGTGATGTCGGCTTTGTAAAGCGAGAGAAGGCTCTTGTGAATCTGAACCTCGAGGAACCGCTTCGTCTCGCGGCCCTCGATGGCCAGGCCTTCAGCCCGGTCGAGATACTCCTCGGCCTTCTTCAGTTCATCCTTTTCGAGACAGTAGGTCGCATAATTCAGCACGATCGGAAGCGAGTCGCTGGCCGCCTGCATGAAATCCGAAACCCGCCAGCCATTCGCCACGACGGCATTCGGGGGAGCCGGGATTTCCGGCATCCGGACCGCTTCGGGCCGGGCTGGGGCCTGTGACGACGACGGGGCCGCCTCTTCCGGAGTCATTGCGGCCGGCTTCACCGGAAGCGGCTGGAATCCGGCCGGAACGAACTCGCGTGAAGCGGCGGCAGGAGCCTGAATGGGCTGCACGGCCCGGCTCGCCGGCCTGCTCCCTGCGGGCTTCGAGGCCGTGGAACGGCCGCCGGCGGCCGCCACCGTCACGGAAGGGTAAGCGGCGTCGGCATCGACCGTTTCCACGGGCTTCGCGGCCACACGGGCCGCCGGCCGGATCGAACCGAGCAGTGAAGCCGCTTCGGCGTGGCCGGGCTGAACCTGGAGAATCCAGTCGAGATGCTTCTGCGCCTCGTCACCCCGCCCCGTGGCGATCAGGGCTTTGGAAAGCAAAACCCGGGCCGGGATGTTCTGCGGGGACTGCTCGAGCAGATACTGGAACTGCGGCAGACTCTCCTCGAGCCGGCCAGCTTCCACCAGGGCCTGGGCGAGCCGAAACCGCGAACGGAGATGGTCGCCCCGGATCGAGAGAGCCGCCTGGTAGAACGCGATCGCCCGATCATACTGGCGGGCGGACAACGCGGCCTCGCCAGCCTGGAACTGGTCGAGACAGGCCTGGTTGACATTCCGGGCCCCGGCGGCGGACGCGGTTCCCCAGAATGCGTCACCCATGCCGAGAATGATGCTGAATCCGCCTGCCATCAGAACCAGGGACAGGAATCGCCTGGACATGCTTTGCCTCCATCGGAACGCCGGCCGAATTTCTCTTCCCTCTGTCTATCGGCAACCCCGCCCCGGGATCTGAATCGAACCTCTCCCCCTCCGATGCACCGCCACCCATGGCCATTTTTGATTCAGCCCCGAATTCCCCAGAGGATTCCGTTTTCCCGCACATTTCCGTGACGCATCCCGGCAGTGCTGATATACTGGTCGCAATGCGATTCTGCGCCAATCTCCCCGCCCCGGTGCCGTTCCCGCGGCCACTTCTGCTGCTCTGGCTCCTGCTGGCCATTCCGCTGGCATGGTCGGTCGGAGTGGATGCCGACTTGTTCTTCCACGTGCTGACCGGCCTTCGCATCCTCTCGGACGGCTCGATCCCCGCGACCGACTCCTGGTCGTTCACCGCTGCGGGCAGCCCGTGGATGAACCACCAGTGGCTCACGCAGGTCCTGCTGGCCTGGCTGTGGCAGAATGCCGGCACCGCCGGCCTCCTCGCCTACCGCATGACGGTGTTCCTCGCAACCGCCTGGGCCCTAGGCTCCGCCATCTGGAAACGGTGTCCGCACCCGCTCTGGAGCACAGTCCTCTTCGCGTTTCCGCTCGCCTTCTACGCGCAGCTGATCAATCTGCGGCCCCAGGGCGTCACATATCTCGGAACGGCCCTGGTGATCCTGCTGCTGACCGGTCTGCGCCAGCGACGGATCTGGTCGGTCGCCGCGCTGTGCCTGCTGTTTCCCCTCTGGGCGAACATGCATGCCGGCTTCCTCTTCGGCATCGGCATCGCCGCGGCCGGCATTCTCGCGCTGTATCTCGACGGCATGCTGAACCGCTTCCCGACGGTTCTCCTTCTGGGACTCCCCGCCCTGCTCACCCTCGCCAACCCCGAAGGAATATATCTCTGGCAATATATTTTCAGGGAGTTCGGGGCCCCCCATATCGATCTTCCCGAATGGAACCCGCCGCAGGGCATCCTGTTTTACATCACGCTCGGAACGCTGCTTCTGCCCCTGCTCGTCACCGCGAAACGGCGTTCCCCCCCGAGCCTCGACGAATGGTTCGGCCTGGTCTGTTCCGTCGTCATGACCTTGCGGGGGGCACGGTTCATCATCTTCGCGGTCATGTTCGCCTCGATCACGCTCGCCACCGCGCTCGGCTCAAGGCCCGAAGCGGAACACGCCGGCGAGGCCCCCGTTCCCACTCCAATCCCGGTCCGACCCCTTCCGCTCGCCTTCGCCCTGGCCTGCATCGCCGCCTTCCTCTTTCCCTTCATCGGAAAGCCCGGCAGGGTTTCGATCGATGCCACCCGGTATCCTCTCGGGGCGGTGAAGTATCTCCGTGAAACGACAGGCGCGGCGCGCCTCTGGTGCCCCCTGGGGTGGGGAGGCATCGTCCTGTTCCACCTTTCTGACCGTATCCGGGTGTCTCTCGATGGCCGCAACACCACCGTCTATCCCATCGATTTCGTGGTCCGCCAGTCCCGAGCCGCCGCCGAGGGAAACACCGGCCCGGTTCTCGGTCTCAACCCGGACCTCATCCTGACGGAAACGGGCGGCCCGCTGGACCGCGCCCTCCGGCAAAACCCCTCCGTGACGCCGATCCAGAGTGACTCCGTCAGCGTCCTGTATTCCAGAACCGGCTTCTCCCTCGGGGCCGGCACGCCTGTATCCCCGCCGAGCCTTGAATTTCCCTGGTGAGAGGGCTCTCTGAAAATATCCCTTCACTTTTCGACTCCCGTTGCCGATATTTTTTGTAGATAGGGCAAAAAATGCCCAGTTGACATGGATGTAAAGGGAGTTGTTGGATATGGTCGACTCGATCAAGGGTCCCGGTGGGAAAACCATCCTCATTACGCATTCCAAGCCGAAGGACGCTGCCGAAAAACCGAAAGAGGGCTCGTTCGACAAAACTCTCAAGTCGAAATCGGCGCCGGACAGCTTCACCCCCTCCCGCGCCTCAGCCCTGCACGACCCCCAGCCCGCCACCCTCCTGAACCAGGCGAAGCTGGTGCACATGCAGCGGCTCGAGGAGATCACCCGGCAGATCCAGGACGGCACCTACAAGCTGGTCGATCCAGCCGTCCTCGCCGATCGCCTGATGGAGGTCATGACGGACAAGAAAACGCGCGAAAAGTTTCTCCGCAAATTCCTCAGCGACGAGGCCGAACTCGCCCGCTCCAAGGGGAAGCCCCTCTCGGAGCTGGATCTGAAAAAGCTGGTCTTCATGGTCAAGGGAAGCGCGGACGAGGAGTTCGACGATCCCGAACTCGACGCTCTGTTGAAAGAGCTGAGCTGAGCCGACCCGACCCTCACGATGCGGGTGGGACGGCAGCGCCCAAATGGCGCGGTTCAGCCGGACTCGTCCGAAAACAACCCCGGAACTCTTCCGGCAAGGGAAAACCGCCCCGGAGCGCAAGGCTCGGGGCGGTTTTTTTGCCTGGACCAAAAAGCGGCGACTACCTGGTCGACCCCGCCGTGAAGGGATTTCCGGAGGATGTGCCCTCGTCATTCACCGTCACGCCCTGATCGGCCGCGTTGATCGGGGCCGTCAGTTCGGGAACCGTGATTTTATCCGCAGAAGGGGCCTTGCGGGCCGCGAGAAACTCCATCACGCCGGGGCCCTTTCCAAGATAATACATGATCTCTGCATCACTTAGCTTGCCGTGGGTTTCTTCGTTCAGGATCGCCGCCAGAGCCTTCGCATCACCGGGATTCTTTTCGGCATACCCCCGCAGCATCATTTTGGTGGTTCGCCAGTAGATGTTCGTGTTCTTGAACGCCTCGAACACCTTCTTCCGGCCATCCGGAAGCTCGCTCGAGATGCGATAGAAGATATTCGCCACCACCCCTTCGACATTCATCAGGTTTTTCCCGGTGAGGGAGGGATCGGTCGCGTCCACCTGCGTGTATTCGCCATTTTCCTTCTCGATCTTGACGCTCTGGATCGCGCTCTGGATGCGGCTGCGCTCGGAGGGGAAGTCGAGCATCTCGTTGAACTCGGCCCACCCCTCGACGAACGCCGAACGGCTGCGGGTCAGCTCGTTGCAGGAGTGGCGGCCGTCTTTGCCGTAGGGCTTGATGAACTCCTTCACGGTGCGGTCGCACGAGTGGGAGAACTCATGGACGAACGTCGCCTGGGCATCCTCATCGCTGCCGGCATAGTTGAAGAAATTCGAGCTCATCTGGATCATCCGGCCGGTCGAACAGGGCCAGAAATCGTTCTCGACCTGCGGATACTTCTTCGCATCGTCGAACCCCGTCGTGTCGGACAGCGTGACGGCGATCTTCGAACGGTAGGAGACGTCCATGCGCTCTTTCACCGCCTGGGAGCGCGAGTGCCGGTAGACGGCCAGCAGGGCCTTCTGCCCATCCGTTAGTTTCGACAGATCGCCATCCTTCGCGCCCATTAGTTCGAGCAGATGCGCCTCGCTCTTCACTTTCGTGCGTTGGAGCTTGTAGGCGATGTTCTTGTCCTTCTCGGAATACCAGCGTTTTTCCCCTTCGCCGGGGAAATACGTTCGCGACAGCTTCTCGAACGTGCCGGCAATCTTGTTCCCGACATCCTTCACGAAGGCTTTCGCCTTGTCCCACCAGCCTTCGGGCTTGGGGTTGTTGATCTGTTCGACCGCCTCGATACGCTGATAATAGAATTCGAACTCGCTCTCTCCCGCCCGGACCGGGGCCGGGTTCCACAGCAGAAATACTATAGCTGTAAATATTATACTTGAAATGATTTTTCTGGCTCTGCCCGTCATACGCATCTCCTGACTCACCGGACCGCTCATCCGGAAATGTTCCTCACTTCGAGGTCTGGAACGGATTCGTTCCTGCGCCGTTCACGGTGACACCCGTATCGCTGCTGCTCGACCCGTCACCCACGGTGACACCCTGTCCCGAAGCCGGGGCGCCGGCATTCCGGGCGGCCAGCCACGCATCGACGCCAGGGGCGCTGCCTACCAGAGCCTTCAGCTCGGCATCCGACAGTTTGCCAAGGGTGTTCCTGTCGATCGCCGTCAGAACCGCGGCCGCCTGGTCGGGATTCTGCTTCACGAACTCGCGGGTCAGATGCTTGAGTGAATGGAACGGCTGGTTCGAACCGGAGAACGCCTTGAACACCTTCTCTTTCCCGCCGGGAACGCTGGCGACGATATCCGAAAGAATCAGGGCATTGACCCCCTCGACGGCGAGAAGGTCTTTCCCCGTGAGAGAGGACGCCGGATACTCCGTGTAATTTCCCTTGCGGTCCTCGATTTTGATCGTCGCGACATCCCGCCGATACTGGTCCGCCTCGCCGGTGACGCTGATTTCATTGAACATTGCCCAGCCCTCGATGAAAGCGACGCGGGCGGTGGTGCGCTCGTTGTTGTAATGCGTGCCGTCGGCACCATACAGGAACCCGCCCTGCTTCACGTAGGTCTTCACCCCTTCATCAAGCAGACCGGCCGGAATCGCGCGATCGAGCGTGTGGCAGTATTCGTGCATGAACAGCCCCTGCACATCCTTCTGCCAGTTGCTGCCGCCGAAAGACTGGGAGTTGAGCTGGATCGATCCCAGCGACATGGGCCAAAAATCCTTTTTGACAGCCGCCGCAGCAGCCTGCTTCCGGTCATCGGCCAGACCATTCACGATCTTGTCCGCTTCGGTCAGATCCGTCAGGAGAACGTTCGTTTTCTTCTTGTATCCATAGCCAGCACGTTCTTTCACCGCCTCGGATTTCGAATACCGGTAAGCCTCGAGCAGGCCGCGCTGACCAACCGTCAGGGTCGACAGATCCCCGTTTTTCACGCCCATCAGCTCGAGCAGATGCGCTTCATCGCGCACGGAGACACGCTCGACCTTGTAGGAAACCTTGTCGTTCTGCACCGAGCGGACGATTCCGGAGTAGTTCCCCGGGAAAAACCGCATTTTGGCCTGATCGACCACCATCTCGACGCGATCGACCACCTTCTTGCCAAAATCGATGGCCTTTTCCCACCATTTGCGGTTCTGGGAAGGTTCTTCCTTGAACTCGATCGCCGTGACTTTCTGATACACGAAATCGAACTCCGGCTCGGCCGCCGCCGCGATGCCGCAGACGAACAGAGCAAGGATGACCGGGATCATCCAATGGATCAGGAAATTCCTTTGATTCGTCATGATGTTCCTCCTAGGCGCCGAGCCGTGGGGTTCAGCGATTGTTTCCGGTCTTCAGACCGAGATCGAGGCGGGTTGCGTCGGTATGGACAGCCCTGGAGTTTCTGTTGCGAATCACGATGTCGATCAGCCGCTGGCGTTCGCTCTCGTCTGGATACTTCCGGATATCGCCAAGTGCTTGCTCGAGCCGCTCGTAATCGGGACGATAAACGGCGCGCAGACGGATCCACGAGCCGCTCGCATCGGCCGGACGACCGGTCCTGCCGAAATTCAGACGAAATTTTCCCGGGCGGGCCGCATCGAGAATCTCGATGGATGCCGTGGCGGGAGAGACAGAGAGGTCATCGGAGCTCTCGAAAAACAGCTTCACCTGGGCAGGCGAACCGATGCGCGGCTCGACCGTTGCCTCGACGTGGGTCTCATCGAGCTGTTTCAGCTCGAGGGCAATGTTGGCGGGGAAAGAGTAGTGCGTGACGGAACCGGTCGCCGGAAAAGGGCAGATCGCGCAGGCAGCAAGTGCCGTCATCAGCAGAATCCGTTTCATCAGGCATGAACCTCCGGTAGCAGTCGCTATCTGTCCATTATACTGAAAAAACCCGGCCTGGTTTTCGCTTTTCTCTGTACTGATCGGGAACACCACCCGAAGATCCCGGTAAAAAGCTCTTTGGGAAGCATCTTGCCCGACCGCCTGCGCCGCATTGACAAATCCCCATTATTATAGTAATATTTCTATATATGAATAATTCAATTTTTAAACTTGCCGCGGAAGCCCTGCCGATGATCGCCGAGAGTCTCAAGGCAATCGGCCATCCGCAGCGATTGAGGCTGCTCGAAGCCCTCGCAGATGGGGAAAAACCCGTCGGAAAACTCGCGGAGCTGCTCGACCTGCCCCAGGCAATCGTTTCCCAGCAGTTGCGGGTCATGCGCAACAGCGGCGTGGTGCGGCAGCGCCGGATTCGCACCAACTCTCTGTATTCCCTCGCCCACGAAGGCCTGGTTCAGCTTCTCACCTGTCTGGCGAGCTGCCAGACACACTGCCTGCCGGTCGTGCGCCCCTCAACGGACCGCAACGACGCCGGCCAATCCCAATCCAGGAGGAAAAACTCATGACTCGACGACTGGTGGTCATCGGCGGTGTTGCCGGCGGCGCTTCCGCGGCAGCCCGCGCCCGGCGTCTCGACGAACAGGCGGAAATCATCGTTCTCGAACGGGGCCCGTTCGTCAGCTTCGCCAACTGCGGCCTCCCCTACCATATCGGAAACGTCATCAAGGAGAGGGACGATCTGGTCCTTCAAACACCCGCATCCCTGAAAAAGCGGCTCGGCCTCGATGTGCGCACTCTGCACGAGGCTGTCCGAATCGATCCGAAGAACAAGGAAGTCACCGTTCGTGACCTCCAGGCCGGGCGTGAGTATTCCCTTCGGTATGACAAGCTGATCCTCGCTCCCGGCGCCGAGGCGTTCAAACCCCCTCTCCCCGGCATCGATTCGCCCCGCGTGTTCACACTCAAGACGATCCCCGACATGGATGCGATCATCGCCCATCTCGGGAAGAATCCTGTCCGGCATGCCACTGTCATCGGCGGTGGCTTCATCGGTATCGAGGCAGCCGAAAACCTGCGCCACCGCGGCCTTGCCGTCACCCTCGTCGAGCGTGAGAAGCAGGTCATGCCGCCTCTCGATGCGGAAATGACCGCTCCGCTGCACCAGCACCTCCGGTTCAATGGCATCGATCTGCGCCTCGGAAGCCAGGTTTCGGGAATCGCCGATGCCGGCGGCAGGCTCGCTCTCCAGTTTGCCGAAGGTGCCCCCGTCGAAACCGATCTGATCATCCTTTCGATCGGGGTTCGCCCCGAATCGAAACTCGCGAAAGAAGCTGGTCTGACGCTCAATGCCCGCGGCTCGATCGCCGTCGACCGGTGCATGCGCACCTCGGATCCCGACATCTTCGCCGTGGGCGATGCCGTCGAATCCTTCGATCGCATCACCGGCGATCCCTCCTCGGTCCCCCTCGCGGGCCCCGCCAACCGCCAGGGCCGTATCGCCGCCGACAACGCCATGAGCGATGCCTCTGTCGAATACCGGGGCACGCTCGGCACCTGGATCGTCAAAGTGTTCGACATGACCGCCGCTCAGACGGGCCTCTCCGAAAAACAATTGAAGCGGCTCGGCAGACCCTACGCCAAAGCCTACACCCATCCGGCCAGCCACGCCGGCTATTATCCTGGTGCCGTGCCGATGTCGATCAAACTCCTCTACACCCCCGGGGACGGAAAAATTCTCGGAGCCCAGATTATCGGCAGTGACGGTGTCGACAAGCGCATCGACGTGCTTGCCACAGCCATAGCGGCGAACATGACGGTCGAGGATCTCGTGCACCTCGAGCTCGCGTATGCACCGCCTTACGGCTCGGCCAAGGATCCGGTCAACATGATCGGCATGGTCGCCGAGAACATCCGGAAAAACTTGTACCGGCCCATCCAGGTCGATGAACTTCCGGCCCTCGACCCGCAAAAACACGTCCTGCTCGACGTCCGCACGCCGGGCGAGCACGAAGCCGGCCATATCCCAGGCTCCCTTCTGATCCCCGTGGATGAGCTGCGTGAGAGGCTCGGCGAGCTTCCAAAAGACCGGGAAATCATCGTTTACTGCCAGGTGGCCCTTCGCGGCTACTTCGCCCAGCGCATCCTTTCCCAGAAGGGGTTCAACGCCCGCAATCTCGTCGGCGGTTTCAAAACCTGGACGCTGTATCACGAGGAGGCACTCCGTTCTTCTCCCGCACCCAAGCCGATCCAGGAAACCTTCTGCAGCACGCCGGCCGCCACCCCCACTTCGGGAGGGGAAACCTTCGAGCTCGACGCATGCGGTCTTCAGTGCCCCGGCCCCCTGATGAAAATGCGCGACCGCGTCGAGCAGCTGAAAGCCGGCCAGTATCTCAAGGTGACGGCCACAGATCCGGGATTCCCGGCCGATGCCGAAGCCTGGTGCCGCCGTTCCGGCAACAAGCTCGTGCAGAAAGGCGGCGAGAAGGGCCGCTACTCCGTCATCATCGAGAAAACTGCGGAAGCCCTTTCCCCGGCGATTGCCTGCGCAACCCCGTTCCTGGCTGGTCTGCAGGGGAAAAAACGGCTGACAATGGTCGTTTTCAGCGGTGATCTCGACCGGGCGTATGCCACGTTCATCATCGCCAACGGCGCAGCGGCGATGGGCCTCGAAGTGACCTTGTTCTTCACCTTCTGGGGCCTCAATATCCTCCGGCGCAAGGATGCGCCCGCCGTCGAAAAGACGGTGCTCGAATCGATGTTCGGGATGATGATGCCGCGCGGCGCCGAGGCGCTCGGCCTGTCGAAAATGCATTTCGCCGGTGCCGGAACACTCATGATGAAGCACGTGATGGATCAGAAGAAGGTCGCCCCGCTGCCGGAACTGATCGAATCGGCCAAAAAGTCCGGCGTGAAAATGGTCGCCTGCACGATGAGCATGGATGTCATGGGCCTGAAGAAGGCCGAACTCATCGACGGGATCACGGAAGGCGGCGTGGCCGCCTACCTCGACTCAGCCGCGGACTCCACCATCAATCTGTTCGTCTGACCACCACCCACCGAAGGCGGGGCGCAATCGCTGCCCCGTCTTTTTTATTGTCCGTTCACCGTCCCAGACGAAGGGAAACTCCGGGGACATTGCAAGAACATCAGGGGGTAGAAGAAGAGAACAGAATGGGGGAACGCCCCTGGCCAGGAGCTGCCCCCCGATGAACACGGCTTCAATCGGCCATCGGAGATGTCGGATTCGTTGAAATCAGGGGTGACCACGCGCGAACGACGGTCCGATGTTGCATTGATCGGCATTTGAAGCCACATCCGGGGCCCTCCCATGCTCTTTTCGGCCTGTCAAGCGTTTGTCAAGAGGGCACAGGAAATTTCTTTTCCACCCCACCGTACCGCATGAATGGCTTATCCCCATGGTTTTCCACATTTTCCACCAGGAGCGATTGTACCCCGCCAGTCCCCCCTCACATGCACGCAAAAAGCCCGGATCGTGGGTTATCGGGGTTGCATTGATGCCCCTTTTCCCGCTCAAGTCTCAGCGTAAAAGGTGCCCCATTCCCCCTGTTAATTTATCTGTTTTCTGATAGTTTATCCTGGAGTTCATCGCTCAGGAAAGCCTCGGGTTCCAGAAATCCTGGAAAACCGGCATGAGAGCTTTGCGCGCAGAGATTACGCCGAAGAAAAGGAAGAAAGATGCAGGGGCTTTCGGAAGGGCCTCAGACTCAGGACGCGGGAGTTTTGCCGGGGGGGGTATCCCCATTTCCCCGTTCGACCTCGGTCACATCGCCGCCAAAGACATCCAAGGCATCAGCGATAGAGGGTTTGGCAAGAACCTTCTTGCGTCCCTCTTGCTCGATGCGGGCAATCTGCTGGGCATGTTGAGCGCCTGCCGGAGCTGGTGCCGGCCCCCCTGTCGAC
Source organism: Candidatus Ozemibacteraceae bacterium (assembly GCA_036567845.1). Classification (GTDB taxonomy): domain Bacteria; phylum Muiribacteriota; class Ozemobacteria; order Ozemobacterales; family Ozemobacteraceae; genus MWAR01. The sequence continues at coordinate 11,191 of DATCTT010000233.1, forward strand.
GAAGGAGCACCGGATGAGGCCTCCCGGGAGTTGGATTCCTGGATGTTTTTGATGGTGAACTTGGTTCCTGGGCCGAATATTTCGCCAAGCAGCGGCTCCATCATGGCCATGACGCCAGGTTCACGCAAGCGTTCGAGATGAAACCCCGAACTGGTGAGAGCCGTGACGACCCCATCCTTGAACGAGCCAAATGTTGCCTGCTGGAGGAACGCCCCGTTCACCCGCGAAACCTTCATGAATCGGGCCTGAAGAGTCTGAAACAGGGATGCCGGCGACCCTGACCGCGCCCCGGGCTCCTGGGAAGGTACTTCTTCATCGTCGGAAACCGGCCGCAAAGGCTTAGGTGCCGCCACCGGCTTTTTCATCGGCTCATTCCGGCCAGCACCACCGGGCAGGGCACGAAGACCAGGGGAACCAAGTACGGCGGGTGAGCGGACGGCTGGTCCTGCGGGAGTAGCCGGAGCCAGGGGGAGGGAACCGCCCATGAGACGGTTTTCGACGGCCGCCACCCGGCGTTCGAGGCCTTCGGTACCCACCGAAACCTCCCCCATCGCAAGCCGGACGAGCTCGATTTCGAGCAGCAACCGAGGGTAGGCGGAGCTGCGGAGGCTCCAGACGACCCGCTCCAGCCGCACGGCCATGGCCATCAGCAGCTCGGCACCGATACCGGTCACCTGGGCGGTGATGTCCTGCGCCTGTTCGACCGGAATCTCGAGAACGGGTCCGGCTTTCGGGTCGATCTTGAGAACGAGGCATCGGCGCAGGTATTCGAGCAGATCCCGGCCGATGGTCAGGGTCTCATGACCCCGGAAAAACAGCTCATGAAGCCGTGTGAGAAGACCGGACGCGTCTTTCGTGAAGATGCACTGGGAGATCTGTCGCAGCACAGCGTGGCCGAGCCGGCGGGTCATCTCGAGCACCATGTCGAGCGTGACGATGCCGCCCGACATCGAGCCAGTGATTTGATCGAGCAGGCTCAGCGCGTCGCGAAACCCACCGGCAGCGCATTCCGCGATGAGATACAGAGCTTCCTGGCCGATTTCGGGGAAGTTCTGGGGATCGGCTTCGCGCTCCTTGAGAGCGACCTCGGTGAGTCGCTCGACGATGATCTTGCGGGAGATGGCATGGAAATCGAAGCACTGGCACCGGGAAAGGATCGTGGCCGGCACCTTCTGCGGATCCGTGGTCGCAAGAACGAACACGACCCGGGGCGGCGGTTCTTCGAGGGTTTTGAGAAATGCATTGAATGCGGCCCCGGACAGCATGTGCACTTCGTCGATGATGTAAATCTTGTACTGGCCCTCGACCGGAAGGTATTTGACCTTCTCACGCATCTGGCGGATGTCGTCGACGCCATTGTTGCTGGCGGCATCGATCTCGACAATGTCCATGAAGGTCAGATCCTCGATGCGGCGGCACACGTCGCAGGTGCGGCAGGCATCCTTCATGCCGTTGGCGAGAGTGACGGGCTGACGGCAGTTGAGGATCTTCGCGAGCAGGCGGGCAGCCGAGGTCTTGCCGGTGCCGCGCGGCCCGGAAAACATGTAGGCGTGGGCAAGCCGGCCGGTCGAGACGGCAGACTGAAGCGTTCGGACGATATGCTCCTGCCCGAGCAACTCGGAAAACGTCTGGGGACGATATTTCCGGTAGAGGTTCTGTCTCGTGGGCTGACTGCTCATCATCAGTCTCCTGCCGTCAGGCCGTAGCCCGCGGGGAATGGGAATGCAAAGAACATGATGCCTCAGCCGGGTCAGCCGGGCAACAGAAATCGGCGGGCTAAAGCAACGAAGGGAAAACGCTTTCTGAAAGCGCTTTCCCTTCGGTCATCTGCGAGGTCGTGCACCTGCCCTCGTTCCACGATCAATGGCCCATTTCCTGAACCTTCTGCTCCGGACAGGCACTGCCACATCACCCGAAAGCTGACGTTTACCGTTGCTATCTTCCGATCCTGGCGGGGTTCACGGGCTTTCGCCGTGTGGAACCCGTCCTTCACTACTTCCGGAACAGGCTGGTACCACCAACCAGGTCCTCTGGCAGGGATTCAACCCGCCGGCGGGGATTTGCGGTTTGGTAGAGGACCCCGAGCCCTCCGTCTAGCACGACAGCGGAGAGGGCGAGATTCGAACTCGCGATCCTTTCGGATACGTACTTTCCAGGCACGCGCCATAGACCAACTAGGCGACCTCTCCAAAACCCCACCTGGGGAGTAAAACCAAGGGCGGAGAGAGTGAGATTCGAACTCACGAGGCACGCTATCAACGCGCCTACTCGATTTCGAGTCGAGCGCTTTCGACCAACTCAGCCATCTCTCCAAAAAAAAACAGCGCGCCTGAGAGGACTCGAACCTCTGGCCACCAGATCCGCAATCTGGTGCTCTATCCAAACTGAGCTACAGGCGCATATTAAGCGGCGGAGAAGGCGGGATTCGAACCCGCGGTAGAGCTTTACGGCCCTACGACGGTTTAGCAAACCGTTGCCTTAAGCCAACTCGGCCACCTCTCCAAAACTACTGGCACGGAGGAAGCAGGATTCGAACCCGCGAACCTTTCGGTTTCCGGTTTTCAAGACCGGCGCCATCGACCACTCGGCCATTCCTCCACGGCGGTCGTAAGGATCACTATATCACAGGTACACCCGAAATGCAAGCCTTCCGCCAAAACCTGTGATTTATTTTCAGCGCTCCCGGCCGGGCGCTTTCTGCTCGCCTCCGGAGCGCATCTCCGGAGCTCCGCTCGCAGTGACGGTGGGAATGACCAGTTCTTCGGGCCGGACGAGGCCGAGCCGCTCCCGGGCCAGCCGCTCAATGCCCTCAGGCGTCGAAAGGGTGTCGAGATTCTGCTTTAGACGCCGGTTTTCCCGTTCGAGTGTCTCGATTTTCAGATTCAGCTCGCCCTCTTTGATCAGCAGGCTGCGGATCGTCGAATACCGCGAAAGATAGATGACCGAGAGCGCCACACAGAACACGACGGAGAGAATGAACATGATCTCGGTCGAGAACCGTACCCGGCGCCGCTTTCCCGAAGAACCGACGGTGTGGGTCTGTTGCTGGTGTTCTTCTGCCATTCGCCCCGCTCCTGTACCCGGCCCGGGCCGGGTTCTCCGGGCCTGGCCATCCCGGTGGACGGCCAGGCCGGATACGTCTTACTTCGCCACTTCCTCGACAGCCGGAATCCTGGCTACCGACATAACCCGATCACCATCGTCGAGGGTTATTAGTTTCACGCCAGAAGCGGCACGACCGGTCGACCGAACTTCGTCGGCATTCAGGCGCACAACTTTGCCCTTCGTGGTGACGATCATCAGCTCGTCGCCCTCGAACATGCGCTTGATCGAGAGCACCTCCCCCGTCTTTTCCTTCACCAGGAGGTTGATGACGCCCTTACCACCGCGGTGCGTGACGCGATATTCGTTCACATCGGTCTGCTTGCTGAAGCCCATCACGGAAACCGTCAGCAGCATGCCCTCGAATGGGATGTACTCGGTCGGGATCGCCTCGTCGCCGGGCTCGACCGGCTCGGAAACGGCAACCGTGGGCTCGGCAGGCACAACCGGAGCGGCTTGGTCACCACGTTCCTGGCCGGGCAGCGGAGCCTCACCGGGCTGGACGGCCGGCTGACCGGCGCGGGTGAAGGCTTCCATGCCGATGACCACGTCGGCGGCATCCTTGAACGAGATCGCCTTGACGCCGCGTGCCGTACGGCCCATGCACCGGATCTCGTCCTCGGGGAACCGGATCGCGTAGCCGCGCTGGGTTGCAATGAGAACGTGCTCTCCGCCGCGGATCGTTTTCACGCCGACCAGTTCGTCGTTGTCGTCGAGATTGATCGCGATGATGCCCTTCGAGCTGGGCCGCGAGAAGGCCGACAGTTCAACCATCTTGGCGATACCGCGCCGGGTCACCATGAAGATGCGACGCTGTTCGTCGAACGTCTTCACCGGGAGGATGGCCGTGATCTTCTCGCTCTCGGACAGGTTCAGCAGATTCACGATCGCGCGTCCGCCGGCCTGGCGGCCGCCTTCCGGAATCTTGTAACCCTTCAGCCAGTGTGCCTTGCCGGTGGAGGTGAAGATGAGCAGATATGAATGCGTCGTGGCGAGGAACATGTGCTCGACGACGTCGTCTTCCTTCACGCCCATCGCGAAGCTGCCCTTGCCGCCGCGGCCTATCTGCCGGAATGTGTTCGGGGCGATGCGCTTGATGTAGCCGTTGCGCGTCACCGTGATCACGATGTCTTCTTCCTGCATCAGGTCCTCAATGCCGAGCTGTTCGGCCTCGGAGTAGCTGATCCGGGTGCGGCGCTCGTCGCCGTATTTGTCGCGAATCTCGATCAGCTCGGTCTTCACGATCTCGCGCACCTTCGTGTCACTGGCGAGAATGCCCTTGAGCTTCTCGATCAGGGCGAGGGTCTCGTGATACTCGTTTACGATCTTGTCGCGCTCGAGGCCGGTCAGGCGCTGCAGGCGCATGTCGAGGATCGCCTGAGCTTGGCGCTCGCTCAGCATGAACGCGTTCATCAGACCTTCTTTGGCCTTCGCCGGGTCGGCCGCCTCCTTGATCAGCTGAATGACCGCATCGAGATTGTCGAGGGCGATCGTCAAGCCTTCGAGGATGTGCGCCTTCTCCTCGGCTTTCCGGAGCTGGAAGGTCGTCCGGCGCCGGATGACATCGCGGCAATGGTCGACATAATGGCTGAGCACGCTCTTGAGATCGAGCACCAGCGGCCGGTTGTCGACCAGCACGAGCATGATGACCCCGAATCCGGACTGCATCGGCGTGTGCCGGTACAACTGGTTCAGGATGACCTCGGTGTTGACGCCCTTGCGCAACTCGATGACAACCCGCATGCCTTCGCGGTTCGATTCGTCCCGCAGGTCGGTGATGCCGTCGATCTTCTTGTCACGGATCAGATCGGCAATCTGCTTCACCAGCTTCGCCTTGTTGACCTGGTAGGGCAGCTCGGTGATGACGATGCGCTCGCGACCCCGGGCGAACTCCTCGGTGGTCGTGATGGCGCGCACCGTGATGCTTCCGCGGCCGGTGCGGTAGGCTGCCTCTATGCCCTCGCGCCCCATGATCGTCCCACCGGTTGGGAAGTCGGGGCCGGGAATCAGCTTGATCAGCTCGCCGATGTCGACCTCGGGCTCATCGATGAGTCGGATCGTGCCGTTGATGACCTCGGTGAGATTGTGCGGCGGAATGTTCGTGGCCATGCCGACCGCGATACCGGCCGAACCGTTCACGAGCAGGTTCGGGAACTTGCTGGGCAGAACAATCGGCTCCTGGAGCGAACCGTCGAAGTTCGGCATCCAGTCGACCGTCTCCATCTCGATGTCCCGAAGCATCTCTTCGGCAAGCTGGTTGAGACGAGACTCGGTGTAACGCATCGCCGCGGCGCTGTCGCCGTCGATCGAACCGAAGTTGCCATGGCCATCGATCAGCGGATACCGGAGACTGAAATCCTGGGCCATGCGCACGAGGGTGCCGTAAATCGCCGAATCGCCGTGCGGATGATACTTGCCGAGCACTTCGCCGACCGTGCGGGCCGACTTCACGTAACTCTTCTTGCTCGTGAAGCCCTGGTCGAACATCGCATAAAGAACGCGGCGATGAACCGGCTTGAGGCCGTCGCGGACGTCGGGAAGCGCGCGACCGACAATGACGCTCATCGCGTAATCGATATACGAGGTTTTCATATCGTCTTCTATATTGACGAAAACCTCGTTTGGGTTCAGCGGGGGCGGCGGAACAGGAGCACCCGAGGAGCCGGCGGCCAGCTCACCCGATTGTTCGGTGGTTCCGGGATTTTCCGGTGTGGTGTCGTTCGTGTTTTCTGTGTTGTCGGTAACCATGTGTACCTCAGATATCCAGATTCCGGACCTGTTTGGCATACTGGGAGATGAACTGCCGACGCGGTTCAACCTTGTCGCCCATCAGGACGGAGAAAATGCGGTCCGCTTCCAGCGCATCGAGAGACTGGACCTTCTTCAGAATGCGCTTCGAGGGATCCATCGTGGTTTCCCAGAGCTGTTCGGGGTTCATTTCGCCAAGACCTTTGTAGCGCTGAATGTTCGCGGTGCCCTCGTCGGCGCCAATTTCCTCCAGCACCTTCACCTTCTGATCATCGGAGTAGGCATACCGTTCGTCACGCCCCTTCTTGATCTTATAGAGAGGCGGCTGGGCGATGTAGAGATACCCCCGCTCGACGATCTCAGGCATGTAGCGATAGAAGAAGGTGAGCAGCAGGGTGCGAATGTGCGCCCCGTCAACGTCGGCGTCGGTCATGATCACGATCTTGTGATAGCGCGCCTTCTTGATATCGAAATCATCCTTACCGACGTTCGTACCCACGGCAGAGACCAGGTCCTGGATCGCCTCACTCGTGAGAACCCGCTCGAGACGCGTTTTCTCAACATTCAGGATCTTGCCGCGCAGCGGAAGGACCGCCTGGATCTTGCGATCGCGGCCCTGTTTCGCCGAGCCACCGGCCGAATCGCCTTCGACGATGAACAGTTCGCACTTCGCCGGATCGCTTTCCTGACAGTCGGCAAGCTTGCCGGGAAGAGAGTTGCCGTCCATCGCCGTTTTGCGTCGGGTCAGTTCACGTGCTTTCTGGGCGGCGATACGGGCGCGCATGGCGGTGAGGATCTTGTCTATGACGGGCCTGGCAACCAGGGGGTTCTGCTCGAAATAATCGCTCAGATACTCAGTCACGACGGAGTCGACAATACCGCGCACCTCGGGATTGCCCAGCTTGCCCTTCGTCTGGCCCTCGAACTGGGGCTCGGGAACCTTGATTGAAAGCACGCCGACGAGGCCTTCGCGCACATCGTCGGTCGTGAGCTTCACTTCCTTGCCCTTGTCCTTCCCAAGGAGGGTAGGATCCTTTTTCAGGTAATCGTTGAACACTTTCGTGAGGGCTGATCGATAGCCCTGCACGTGTGTGCCGCCGTCGATCGTGTTGATGTTGTTGACGAAGGCCAGGAACTGCTCGTTATAACCATCGTTATACGACATCGCGACCTCGACCTCGACATCGTCACGCTCGCGCTTGAAATGCACGACATCCCGAAACAGTGTCGTCTTGGTCTCGTTCAAATACTCGACGAAGCTGCCGATGCCCCCCTGATATTCGAACAGATGGCACTTCTGGGTCTTTGTCTGGCGCAACACGATCTTGACACCACGGTTGAGGAAAGCCAGCTCGCGGAGCCGCTTCGAAAGAATCTCGAAGTTGAATTCTATATTCGGAAATATTTCCTTGTCGGGCATGAAGTGCACCTTCGTGCCCCGACGGTCGGCCCCTTCGGTGACAGTCATATCCCCCACCGCCGCCCCACGCCGGAACGACTGCTGATGCGTCGCTCCGTCACGCCAGACCGTGACCTCAAGCCACTCGGAGAGGGCGTTCACGACCGAGACGCCAACGCCATGGAGACCGCCGCTGAATTTATAGCTCTTTTTATCGAACTTGCCCCCCGAGTGCAGGACCGTCAGCAGAACCTCGAGGGCCGGCCGGCCGGTTCCGGGGTGGATGTCGACCGGCATGCCGCGGCCGTCGTCAAGAACCGAAATCGAGCCGTTCTCGTGCATCTGCACGTGGACCGTTGTGGCGTGTCCGGCGAGAGCCTCATCGATGCTGTTGTCGACGACCTCCCAGACCAAGTGGTGCAGCCCGTCGAGGCCAGTGCCGCCGATATACATGCCAGGCCGCTTCCGGACCGCCTCCAGGCCTTCGAGGACCTGGATGTTCTTCGCGGAATACTCCCCCGACAATCCATCGACCGGAATACCGTTCCCGTCTTCGAGCTTCGCCGCAGCAGCGGCCTGGGGTGCCAACAGGGTTTCGGAATCAGACATCTTCGTTATCTCCCGTCTCGTGGCCATCATCAAGAGCGGCCACAGCCTGCTTCACCGGCGAAGGCCGGCGGTAAAACGCTTCACCAAAAACTTCGCTCTGCCCCCGGTGCGACAGGGCATCGGGGGAAAGCGTCGAGCCGATCCAGGTGCCGTCCGCCGTCAGGACTGCCGCATGCGGCTCTCCGTCGAGCTTGCCCCGAATCGATGCACGAATTGTCTCACGGGTCACCGGATCGATCGTCGCGAGGTTTACGATGGCGACACACTCGGACAGATCGATGAATTCATTATTTCCAAGATGGATCAGCATTCCCCCTCCTCCGCCGGATTCTCCGGAACGGTCGTGTCGAGCAGGGATCTCCAAGCAGGAGGAAGCATTGCATCGATGGTTTCGGGGGTTATCACATCCGGACGGGTGCCCGATTCGAGAATGATGGCGCGCATCATCTCGAGCCGCAATCGCGGAATGAGATTCGCATCTGCTGTATCCCGCACCTGCGCCCCAAGCACCTCGACAGAGTTCCGGATCTCGCCCAGCAAATCGCTCTTCACCGCCTCGAACTCGACGACTGTAATGGATGGAATCTGTGACCGGGCTTCCTCCAGGCTCATCCAAGGGGTCTCATCGAGAAGCGTTCGCAGCCGGCTCCGCTCACCAACCCGCGCAGCGTGCAGACAGGCAGCGCAGGCAGCCGTTCCAACCCGGACCGTGACCCCACCGCAGGTGGGGCAGGGAATCATGCCTTCCTTCGCAAGAGCCTCACGGCGGGCCTGAAGCTTTGCGCGGCACCGCGCAATGACACCGCGCAGCGCCTCGTCGGCGATGGCCGGCAGATCCGCAAGACGAACCGTCCTCCAGTCGGGCCAGAGAGGCGGAAGAGCCACGGACACCGGAGCGGGCATTTTCCCGAGCTTCGTCACCACGGCCTCGATCTCTTCCCCTGGACAAAGCTGGTTGACGCGCTCCACAACCTGGGTCCGAACGAAACCGAACGTCTGCATCCAGGGAGAGTCCTCACAGAGGACGAAGAGCTTCTTCTGGAACAGACGCTCCGGCGTAGTGTGCGCGGCGAGATCCGGTCCGACGATCGACGGCCAAACGCTGTGAAGTCGTCCGATCCGCAGCATCTCCATACCCGCCGCCCGAGCCACTCGGAGGGAAAAACCCCGGCCGCCCTGCTGACCATAGCGGGCCTCCCAGACCTGACGCCGGAAATCCGTCAGCACATCCGGGAGAAGGCTTCCAAGAACTCTGATGCCGCCTCTTGACCTGCGGGGGGTGTCTGCCATGCTGGATTGAAACCTCATGCCGCCATCCGCGGGATGAATGATATGGAAAATACGTTCGGAATGCGATGGGGTGCGAAGTATGATACCCCGAAATTTTCCGTGACGCAAGTAGGATCCCCGATCCACAGGAGGCGGGAAGTGAGCCTGTGGTGCACAAATGACACAGCCCGACCAGCACCTGGAAAGCTGCCCGGCGTCACCACATCGGACAGGTTTACCGGCCCTTCGGGTCGACCCACCTCAGCAAGCGTTCGAACTCGGCAGCAAAAGCCGGCTCGTTCGCGACGCGATCCCGGATCTTCTCGCAGGAATGCATGACCGTTGTGTGATCCCGGCCACCAAAATGAGCGCCGATCTGGTTCAGGGACGACTCTGTCAGCATTTGGGAAATGCGCATTGCGACCTGGCGCGGCAAAACGAGATTTGCCGACCGTCGCTTGCTGGTCATCTCGATCTCGGGAATATCGTAATACTCGGCCACGCGCTTCATGATCCAGGAAATGGACACCTTGCCCGGGGTCTGCTCCCGGAAAAAGTCCTTCAGCACCTGGTCAACCAGGTCTTTGTCAATAGCCTTCTGGACGACGCTGGCATAGGCGACAACCCGATTGAATGCCCCTTCGAGTTCCCGGACGTTTGAAACGACGCCTTCGGCGAGATACATCAGGATGTCATCCGGTACCTTCATCACAGAACGCGCGGCGGCTTTCTTGAGAATCGCGACCCGCATTTCCAGGTCTGGCGACTGGACATCGCACACGACGCCCATCTCGAATCTCGACACAAGACGCTCTTCGAGTCGCTGGATTTTCTTCGGGGGCGCGTCGGATGTCAGGATGATCTGTTTCTTGTTCTGAAACAGTTCGTTGAAGGTATGGAAGAACTCCTCGATGACCGAGTCCTTCCCGACAAAAAACTGGACATCGTCGATCAGGAGCAGGTCACGACGGCGGTATTTTGCGCGGAACTCGTTCATCTTCTTGTCTTTGACGGCTTCGATGAACTCGTTCGTGAAGGCTTCTGAGGAAAGGTATGCCACCCGAAGCTTCGGGTTGGTTTTGAGGACTTCCTGGCCGATCGCCTGCATCAGATGCGTTTTTCCCAGTCCGACCCCCCCGTAAATGAAGACGGGATTGTAGGCAGTGCCGAGCGGTTTGCTGGCAACGGCTTGGCAGACAGCATGCGCAAACTGGTTGCTCTTTCCGACAACGAAGGTGTCGAAGGTGTATTTCCCGTTGAATTGAGTCATGACCGGAACATGGGACTTTTCGGTGGGAGCTTTTTCAGGAAGCGTGATGGGAACCGATGGCCCATTGATTGCTGGCAGGCAGGGCTGAACCGGGTTTTTCCGAGCTTCTTTCCGGGTGCGGGTGACAAAAACACAGGAAAGGGGCGGTGTGGCCCCCTGGAGAATTTTCTGGATGATGGTCTGGTAGCGGCGTTCGACCCAGTCACGACAGACATCGTTCAGGGCCTCGAGAATCAGTGTCTCTCCCTCGATGCCAACCGGATTGATCGAGTTGAGGAAGATCTTGAGGTTCGCTTCGTTGACCTGGGTTCGTATTTCACCGGTAATGCGTGACCACAACTGATTTACTGCTTCCATGCTTCATCCTCTTGCTGTGTACACACCTGAAATCCCGGAATGTACGAAACGATGCGGCTTATAGGGGTGTTCGGGTGGGTGAAAGTGGTCGTTAGGATAGCAGAATCCGGGGGTCGCCGCAAGAGCGAATAATCAACAAACATCTGATAGGAAGCCGTTTTTTCCACGGGAATAACCTGTGGATAACTCCGGGAAAACGTCAACCATCCCGCAAGCGGTGGAACATGTGGATGACCCCGGGGTTCCTTCCACAGGGTTTTCCCGGGGGCTTTCGCAGATCAGGACCAACATCCACAGAGTTTTCCCCCATTTCAACAAGCCTACGAATACGACTACGGACTTCTATAAACAAGAATCGTACATCGTCAAGTACGCGTTGCCCGTGGTTCCCCGATCATGGGCTCTTCGTGTTTGTACCGCCGAAAACACCTGATAACAAACCGTTTCACGAGTGGTTGCACCCATTGTACCCCTTCGAGCCGGGATGCGCCAATTGCAGAACCCGTCGGCGTTTGCTATACTGCGGCGATTTCAGCAGGAGGACTCAGGCACATGGCTAAATCACGACGACAGCAAAAGATCACAGAGCAGCCCTCTTCCACGGAAAGCAGCAATTCGGCCCTGTTCACGGAAGTTGCCGACATCATCCGGCTGATGGGGGAAAGCGGTTTGGCCGAACTCGATCTCGAGACGCCTGATCTGAAAGTCGCATTACGCCGGCAGCCGCAAACCAACAATGGGTGTGTGCCGATCACCACCAATGGACAACCCACCGTGACATTCACTGCCGAACCGGCGATTCCTCCAATCATTCCGGCTCTCGTCCCTTCGGCTCCTCATCAAGCACACCCTCCGGCTCCTGTACGAACCGTGACCCCGGCAAAACCGGCAACCGTTGAACCGTCGTATCATAAAATCGTTTCTCCCATGGCGGGCACGTTTTATCGCTCTCCCTCTCCATCTGCTCCTCCATTCACAAAGATCGGCGATGACGTGAAAGCCGGGCAGCCGGTCTGCATCGTCGAAGCCATGAAGCTGATGAACGAAATCAAAGCCGACAAGGCGGGAAAGATCGTCCAGATCCTCGTCGAGAACGGCAAACCCGTCGAGAAGGGCACACCCCTTTTCGCCGTAGAACCCGGAGCCTGATTCATGAACCAGTTCGATCTCATCGTCATTGGAGCCGGCCCAGCTGGCTATCCGCTCGCCGGAGCCATGGCCCGTCACGGCTGGAAGGTTGCTGTCATCGAGCGCGATGCTTCAGGCGGCACCTGTCTCAATCGTGGATGCATTCCAACCAAGGCTCTCCTAGCCTCATCGAAACTGTTTCATCAGATTCGACATGCGGCCCAGTGGGGCGTGAAAGCCGAAAACATTGGCTTTGACTGGTCTGCGATCATGGCCCGCAAGGCAAATGTCGTGAACGGTCTTCGTCAGGGCATCGACAAAATGCTCCAGGCTGCCGGGGCAACAATGTTCAAGGGAAAGGCAACCCTGCTCCCGGGGAAACGTGTGCGTGTGGAAACCGGGGAAAACCCGGTTGAAATCTCGGCTGAACGCATCTGTCTGGCAACCGGATCGGTTCCTGCCGTTCCGGCGGGAATGCCGCAGGATCGCAACCTGTTCTGGACGAGTGACGAAGCTCTTGCCGCAACACAGATTCCCGAATCGTTGCTGATCGTGGGCGGAGGGGTCATTGGTCTCGAATTCGGCCAGGTGTTCGGCACCTTTGGCGCGAAGGTCACGATTGTCGAGATGATGCCCCAGATCCTGCCCGGTCTTGACACGGCAACCGCCAAACGTTTGCTGCCCGTCTTCAAGAAAGCCGGCCTCGAGATATTCACCGGCCAGAAAGTCGAGAATCTCGGCAGCGAGGGCGGCAAGGTTGTCGCGACGATCGCTGGTCAAAAACGCGTGTTCGGCAAAGCCCTTCTGGCAATGGGCCGCCGGCCCGACCTTTCGGTGCTCGAAACGGGGGGCGTCACGCTTCGGATGGAAGGCCGGTTCATTGACGTCGATGAGAAGTTTGAAACCAGTGAAGCCGGTGTTTTCGCCATCGGCGATACGATTCCGGGCCCGATGCTTGCACACAAGGCGACAGCTGATGCAATCGCTCTTGCCGATCAGTGGCGCGGACGCGCGGTCAACCACTCGTATGATGCCGTTCCCGCATGCGTTTACACCCATCCCGAGATTGCCTGGGTCGGTCTGTCCGAAGAGGAAGCGAAGGCGAAAGGCCTGACCTTCACGGTCGGTCGAAGCCTGTTCTCTGCCAACGGGAGAGCCGTGGCGGCCGGAGATGCTGACGGACAAGTGAAGACATTGACAGACGAACAGGGACATCTGCTCGGAGCCGTCATCTGGGGGCCCGAAGCCTGTAACCTGATCGTCGAACCCACGATGCTCCGCGAACTGAAAATCACCACCGGGGATGCCCGGCGCGTCATCCATCCCCACCCGACACTGTCCGAAGCCTTTGCCGAAGCGCTGGCAGCGGCCTCGGGCGACGCGGTTCACGGCTGAGAACGGCACCCCCTGATGGCAACACCAGGCTTTCTGAATCTTCCCGGGCGGCAGGATGAGCTGCGAACCACACTCGAGCGGCTCGGGCTGAGCGACCTGACGCGCCGGCCGGTGCTTGGCGGGGAAAATGCCGAGAGACCGTGGTCGACGCTCGAGCCATCTGAATTTTTTGCGGTGGTCGATACCGGATTTCACTTTCCGGAGCGGCGTCCACCGCCCGACTGGACGCCCTGGGTCATCACATCGGATGCGGGAACAGCCAACACCCGTCTGGAAAACGGCCTGGCCAGCCAGACGGGGATGCGCGGCGCGATCGGTGGAACGTTTCCGTTCCTCGACATCTGTGGAACGAACGTCTTTCTTCCGATTCCGCGACGCTTGCTTGCGATGACCGACGGCGTTGCCGGCTTCATTCTCACGGAGATGGAGCAGAGTGGCCGGTCGCTCGAGGAAGCCGTCCGGGAAGCCCAGTGGCAGGGAATTGCGCCGGGCAATATCACCCGGCATCTTCACGCACTGACTGCGCGGGAGCGGCTTGCCCTCCTTGCCTCAGCAGTCTTCGGCATCAATCTGACGGCTGAACGCATTCTCGCCGAAGGGTTTGGCCAGCTTGAAGCCCGGGATGTGGCCATCGCCCGTTCTCTTGGATATGCCATACGCCTCCTCGGTGCCGTCGAAGCTCACGAAGACGCGTTCGAAGCTTGGGTGCGTCCATGCCTGCTGCCTTCCCGGTATGTGCTGGCCCAGGTGCGCGGTGGCTCGGAAGCGGCCTACATGCAGGGTGCTGACGGCAGTTCCCATATTTTCGTCGGGCCGGGAACCTCATTCGAAGTCTCTCTGCGCGGCATGCTTCGCGATTACCACCAGTTACGTGAAAAGGGTACCCTGGGAACGGCGCCGTTCGCGGCTTGTTCCCTGATCCCGTCCCATCGGCAGGTATCCGGTTGTTATCTGCGCCTGAGGCTCGTCAATCCCATGGCGACCCTGGCCCAGGTGACAAAAGTCTTTGCCGAAGCGGGAATTGAGGTTCGGTACATTGTACAGCCCGATGCAGAGATTGTTTCACAGGAAACACCCCCGGGAAACATCGCCTGCAAGCGGGTATCCCAACCATCATCCCCGATCGGCAACGAGGAACTCGTGCTGTTCACCGCCCCCGTCGAGGATGGAATCCTGCATGGCGCCATCGAGCAGATCCGGGTCGAGGTGAAGCTCGCGGCTGTGAAATGCTGTCTGAGATACGAAAGCTGACAGGCCATGTTCCAACCCGGTGAACTCCTCGTTCAGAAGTTTGGTGGCTCTTCCATGGCCGGCCCGGAGCGTATCGCCCGCGTTGCCGAACGGATCGCCGAGCAAGCTCGGGCCGGAAAACGCCTTGCAATCGTCGTTTCCGCAATGGGTGACACGACTGATGATCTGATCGCGCTGCTCCGTCAGATCACCTCCGACCCTGATCCCCGGGAGCTCGACCAGTTGATGGCGACAGGGGAGATCGTGAGCTGCTCGATGGCGGTCTGCGCCCTTCAGAAACTGGGAGTCCGGGCGAGATCCTACAATGCCTTCAACCTCGGCATTCGCACCGACGGCCGGTTTGGATCGGCCGAAATCACGGCATTCGAGCGGCTTCCAGAGCTGGCTCGTTTTCTTGAGCCGGGTCATGTCGCCGTGGTCGCGGGGTTTCAGGGAATCACCTCCGCCGGGGATCTGGTGACCCTGGGCCGCGGGGGCTCCGACATCACTGCGGTTGCACTGGCCCGCGATCTTGGCCAGAAGGTCTGCGAAAAATACACTGACGAGGATGGCATTTACACGGCCGATCCGCGTGTCATTCCCACGGCGAAAAAAGTTTGGCACCTCGATTATGCCGAGATGGAGACCCTGGCCCGGTACGGCAACGGCATTCTTCACCCGCGCTCTATCGCCTATGCCCGGGAATCCTCGATCCGCATCCATGTGAGATCGAGCTTTTCGCGTGACGAGGGAAGCGTCGTCGGTCCCGACGGGGATCCCACGATTCCGATCAAGAGCATCGCTGCTGACCGGAAGCAGGCAGTCATGGTCATGGACGGGGTTCGTGGCCCCTGCGATCTCGCCGGAATCGGTGCGGGCCCCGACGGATTCACCGTCACGGCCCGCGAATGGCGGTCCTTCGACGGCATCCGCGGCAGCATCCGGGCCGGTTTCAAAACGGCCGAATCCTTCAATGCCGTGCCCTGGATGTGGCAGGAGGCCGATCGACTCTCAGCCGAGGAGGTCCGGTTCAGTTCCCGGGTGGTCTTTCTGACGCTTGCGGGATCGGGATTCCGGAACGACGACCGGCATGTCGGGCTGCTGAAACTGCGGCTTGAGGAGATCGGGATCGTGCCCCACCTGGTCGAGCATGATGGGGATCGTCTGACGATCGTGGTCGATGCCGATCAATCGGCCGAGGCCATGCACCGGCTGCACGCCGCTCTTCTCACCGCGCTCTGACCCGAACCCTGACTCCCCCGTGCGACCCTCTTCAGAAGATGTTTTCCTTCTGACGACTGGTATTTTCAGGGCAGGAAGCCGATAAGCTTATGGTGGGCCATCTCCCGATGGCTCTCGCATCTGTTTGTCCGGTTTCATCCCGAATCCCCAAGGTCGGTCGGAGAACTTCTTGCGAACAACAGAGTCACATGACTAGGCGCCCGATCATTCGCACGTTCCTTGTGCGCCTGATGGCGTTCGTCGCGCTTTGGGCAGTCACCTGCCTGCCCGCGGCCGGCTTTGGCATGCCCGAGATGGACTCGCAGAAGTTCCCTGTCGAGGTGTATGGCGATTATCTCGAGTTTCGCTCGAAAGCGAGCCAGGTGGTGACGAAAGGCCGTGCCTTCATCACCTACAAGGATATGCGTATAGCGGCAGATACAATACAGGCAAATACAAAAACTGAGGATATGTTTGCCCAGGGCGCGGTCGATTTCTGGAAAGGCTACGATCGCACGACGGGCGATTTCCTGGTCTACAACATGAAAACGGGCAAGGGCTGGATGCGGGATGCTGAAATCCGTCGCAACCGGAACTACTTCCGGGCCAAGGATGTGTTCGTCAGTCCTGCCTATAGCATTGCCCACGACGTCCTTCAGACGACGTGCGATGACGAGAAGAATCCGCACTACAGCCTCGAGGCCAGCGAAATCGAGATCATTCCCGGCCACCAGATGACGATGCGCGATCTGGCGCTGCGCTGGCATGGCCGGACGCTGTATCGGAAAGGGCTGGACCAGTCGAGCCTGTTCGAGAAGGACAAGTTCTTTACGACCCGCCAGGGAATGTCGCAGATCGACGGCATCTACTTCAAGTTCGCCACGGATCTGGCTATCACTCCCGAATCGAAGGGGAATTTCAGCTACGATTACTTCCAGAAGCGCGGCTATGGCGTTGGCATGACGGGCAGCTTCGGCGGCGGCTCGAACAGCAACGGGACGTTTTCCCTGTACAGCCTCAACGAGACCCAGCGTGGCCACAAGAACACGCAAATGAACCTGTCGCACAGCTACCGCTCTTCCCGGGGCGACTCGGTGTCGACGAGCATCGCGTATACCGGCGACAAGCTGACGGGGCTTTCCGAGAACCAGGATCTGAACGTCCAGATGAACGTGACGCCGGTCATGCAGCGGATGACCATGAACATCACGGCGAGCAAGTTCTTCGATCTCGACGGAAACAAGTATACGCTCGACTCAGGGTATCAGATTCTGAACCGCGTGCCCGAAGTGAACTTTTCCTTCCCCGCCTACACAACCCCCGTCGTGCCGCTCACGATGAACGTTTCGGGCATGTATGGCCTGTATGAGGAAGGGAATCTGGACAACAAGAAGAATACGACCAAGCGCGAGATCCGGTCGAATTTCACGGTTCCCACGGTGCAGGTGAACAGCCGGTTCGACTTCACCCCGTCCTACAACTTCGACAAGAGCTGGTACAGCGAGGGCATCGAGCGGGAAAACGGCGCCACCACGGTGCGGGCGAATCAGAAGTTCTCGAAGGTGACGAATCTCGAGTTCAACTACAATATCTCGACGCAGAAGGGGAAATCCCCGTTCCAGTTCGAC
Source organism: Candidatus Ozemibacteraceae bacterium (assembly GCA_036567845.1). Lineage (GTDB taxonomy): Bacteria > Muiribacteriota > Ozemobacteria > Ozemobacterales > Ozemobacteraceae > MWAR01. The sequence continues at coordinate 28,547 of DATCTT010000233.1, forward strand.
TCGTTCACCAGCACCGACGTGTTTTCGACCCGTCTGCGGTTCGCCGAGAACACCTGGAACCTGAACCCCGTGAACTTCAACTACAACCGGGTCACGCAGCGGCTCGAGCAGGTCTACTGGGACTACTCGCGCCGGTCGAGGTCTGATGCCTACCGCACCTGGGAGTTCTTCATGCGCCGCGATTATGTGCCGGACCCGGTGCCGTTCAGCAACATGGATATGACCCGCCTCACACCGGGCAACATGAACATGCGGTACCGGCTGGCGAGCAGCCTCTGGTCGTTTGATACGAGTATCACGTATCCGCACGAGTACCGACGCATCACGAACACGTCGATGAACTACCGCGCCGTCATCCGGCCGCTGTGGGAGGTCACGGCGAACGGCAACTACAATCACCTGAACAAAAAGTTCAGCCCTCTGACGATCGGCATCGTCCGCGACCTCCACTGCTGGGAGGCCCGGGCCGAGTACAACCTCGAGCGCGAGGAGTTCTGGATTGAGTTCTACCTGAAAGCGTATCCGCAGGACACCGGCCGGTTCCGGTACGGAGCCGACACGAAACGGCTCGAGGCGAAGCTCGCGGCGTATGACCAGCTGACGCAGCGATATGACACGTTCCGGCGGTGAGCGGCTCCTTGAATCCTGATCCCCCGGTGTGTATATTGGCTGGGATCCAGCACAATCAGAGGAGAAATCCGTGAAGATCTACACCGGTTCGGACCATGCGGGGCTGTCGCTGAAACGTCGGTTGATCCGGCATCTGCAGGAACTCGGCCACGAGGTCGTCGATCTCGGTACCGACTCGGATGCCTCGTGCGATTATGCCGATTTCGCGCATGCCGTCGCGGAGCGGGTGACGGCTGATCCGGCCGCGCTCGGGCTGCTGACCTGCGGTTCGGGGATCGGGATGTCGATCGCGGCAAACCGGCATCGGGGGGTTCGCGCCGCCTTGTGTCACAACTCGCTCGAAGCTGGACTTTCCAGAAAACATAATAATGCAAATATATTGGTCCTGGGCGGGCGGATCATTGGCGAGGAGCTGGCGATCGATGCTCTGGAGGCTTTTCTGAAAACCGGCTTCGAAGGTGGCCGCCACGAGCGGCGTATCGGGAAGATCGAACGTCCGTAACAGAAGAAAGGAACCGAAGATGGGCAATCTTGTCGTCGTCGACCATCCGCTGATCAAGCACAAGATGACGTTTTTACGGTCGAAGTTCACCGACGTCCACATGTTCCGCGAACTTATGCGCGAACTGTCGATGCTGCTGGCTTACGAGGCTACACACTCGATCCCGATCGAGGAGACCTACTGCGAGACGCCCCTGATGAAAACCAAGGGCTATATGATCTCGGGCCAGTTGATCGCCCTGATACCGATCCTGCGGGCCGGCCTCGGAATGGTCGACGGACTGCTCAGTTTCATGCCCATGGCGAAAGTCGGCCATGTCGGCCTGTATCGGGATCATGAAACGCTTCAGCCCGTCGAATACTACTGCAAACTGCCGGCGAACATCGCTGATATGGACGTGTTTGTCCTCGATCCGATGCTCGCGACCGGAGGCTCGACCGCAAAGGCGATCGAGATCGTCAAAGCCAAGGGCGCGAAGCGGATCCGGTTCATGTGCATCGTCTCCTGCCCTGAGGGCATCGCAGCACTGCAGAAGACCCATCCCGACGTCGATATCTACACCTGCACTGTCGACGAGAGGCTGAACGAGCATGGCTACATCCTGCCGGGACTCGGCGATGCCGGAGACAGGCTGTATGGCACGAAGTGAGAAGGCAACCGTGAAATCCCGGAAAAAGCGGCTCTCCGCCCCGAAGACGGCGAAAACGGCTTTGGAAGCCTCTTCGAAACCCCGGGCAATTACCGAGAAGGCTGGCAGGATCGCGCGGCTTGCTTCGGTGGAGGCAGTGCGGGAGCCTTTGAAAGTCGCCACGCGCCCATCCTGGGATACCTACTTCCTCCGCATTGCCCAGCTGGTTGCGACACGGGCCACCTGCCTGCGGCGCACGGTCGGGGCGGTGATCGTGCGAGACAAGCGGATTCTCGCGACCGGTTACAACGGCGCGCCGAACGGGGTTCCTCACTGTTTCGAACTGCCGGGCGGCTGTCTGCGCGAGGCGATGCATATTCCGTCAGGACAGCGCCAGGAACTGTGCCGCGGGCTCCATGCCGAGCAGAACGCCATCCTGCAGGCCTCGGCGTTCGGCGTGTCGCTGAAGGGAAGCGAAATCTACGTCACCCACCAGCCCTGCGTGACCTGCGCGAAGATGCTGATCAACGCCGGGATCACACGGGTGGTCTTCATTGGCTCGTATCCGGACGAGCTGGCTCTGGAAATGCTCCGCGAAGGCAACATCAAACTCGAAAGGATCGGGGTCGACTGAATCATGGCTCGGATACTCATTGACGGCGGACGCCCGCTGCGCGGTACCGTTTCGATCGGAGGGGCGAAGAACTCGGCCCTCCCGATCATGGCCGCGACCCTGTTGTGCGACGAACCCGTCACGCTGCAGAATGTGCCACACCTGAACGATATCACCACGATGGAAAAAGTGCTCCAGGCTCTCGGAGCGCGTACGAGCCGGACCGCCGATGGGACGATGCACGTTGATTGCGGGGCCGGGGTGAAAGAGGAAGCGCCCTACGAGCTGGTCAAGACCATGCGTGCCAGCTTCTTCGTGATGGGGCCGCTGCTGGGCCGGCTGAAAAAAGCCCGGGTGCCGCTGCCGGGCGGTTGCGCGATTGGCGCCCGGCCGGTCAATATCCATTTGAAGGGATTTGAAGCCCTCGGGGCCACGGTTTCCATCGAGGGAGGCTGTGCCGTTGCCGTTGCCGACAAGCTGGTCGGGGCGCGCATCGTGCTCGACTTCCCGTCGGTCGGGGCGACCGAGAATCTCATGATGGCCGCCACCTTCGCCGAAGGCGTGACCCGAATTGAGAACGCCGCCCAGGAGCCGGAGATCGACGATCTGGCTGGCTTCCTCAACTCCATGGGAGCGAGAATCGAGGGGGCTGGTTCCCCGACGATCCGGATCGAAGGCGTTCACAAGCTCCATTCTGCGACCTATCCCGTGATCCCTGATCGGATCGACGGCGGCACGTTCCTGGTGCTGGGCGCGATGTGCGGCGGGCCGATCACGGTGCAGAACGTGATTCCGGCGCACCAACAAGCCGTCATCGCGAAGCTGCGTGAGATGGGCGCCGTGGTCGATGTTGACTCCACCGCGCGGAACGTCACGGTGAGCTGCGATGGGCGTCTCAAGCCGGTCGAGCTCAAGACGCTGCCGTTCCCCGGCTTCCCGACCGACATGCAGGCCCAGTTCACCGCGGCCCTGTGCCTCGCGAACGGCACCTCGGTGATCTCCGAGACCGTATTCGAGAACCGGTTCATGCATGTGGCCGAACTGGCCCGCATGGGCGCGGCCCTGACCATCCGAGAACGCACGGTGCTGATCAACGGAGTCGAGCGGCTCAGCGGTGCCCCGGTCGCAGCCTCGGATTTGCGGGCCGGTGCCGCCCTGGTTCTGGCCGGTGTAATGGCCGAGGGGCGCACCGAGGTCAGCAACGTGTATCATATCGACCGAGGCTACGAGGATCTCGTCGGGCGGGTGCGCTCGCTCGGAGCCTCGATTGAGAGAGTAGAAGACAACGGAAACGGAAAATGAAGACGGAGGTGCGGGGATGACGAGGCAGCATGAAGCCCGGCGATTTGCGGGGATTCTCGATCGGCTTTCGAGCCGTGATCGCGGGGAGAAGCTTCTGGCCATCCAGGCGCTCGGAATTCTCCGGATTCCGGAACATGCCGACCCGTTGATCGATCTGCTGGCCTCACCCGACGAGGAGATCGTCGGCACCGTCCTCGACTCTCTTGGCCGGATCGGCAATCCGCGCTCGGTCAAATATGTGCTCGAGTTCGTCGGCGCCCCGAAGGCGAATCTCGCCGACCGTGCGCTCAACGCGCTTGCCGGATTCGAACTCACCCCGGTCCTCGACCTCATCCTCAAGGCCGCCGATGCCGAAAAGCCCCCCCTGCTGCGCCGCCGGCTGCTGGCGCTGATTGCTCACGTCCGGGATCCGCGGATCGCCTCGGTGATGACCGAGATCATCGGCCAGACGCAGGATCCCGGCTTGCTGGTTGAGGCCTGCATGTACTTCGTCCGCTTCCCCTCGACGGAGCGGCATACGCTCCTGAAGATGCTCGGCAACAATGGCCAGTGGGAAGTGGCGATGTCGGCGCAGCTTGCCCTGTCGCGGCTTGGGGACGAGGGCGCACGTGGCCATCTGAAGAGGCTTGCCAAGTCTCCGGCACATCCGATCCGGCTGGCGTTGGTGCAGGGGTTGGCCCGGCGACCGATGATCGAGGATCGGGAACTGTATGAGATCTTCGCTCACGATCCCCATCCGCAGGTGCGGCTGGTCGCGATTCAGGGACTCGCCCTCTTCAAGACGGATGAGCGGGCGCGCATTCTTGCCGAGTGGCTGGGCCGTGAACGGGACGAGGCGGTTCTGCCGGCCCTTCTGCGCCGTGCTGCCGCCGAGAAACATCACGGCCTGTACCCCGAGTTCTTCAAGCTGCTGACATCGGGCAACCCCGCCTGGAAAGAGCTTGCCGTGGAAGCCCTGGTCGGCATGGGCGAGTCGATCATCGATCGCATCATCAAGGCCTTTCCGAAACTGCCGATGGCGGCCCGGGAACAGCTGCTGATCGTTGCTGGCGGGATCGGCGGGGCAGCCGCCAAGAAGCTCGTCGAGGATCATCTCCGCGATCGGGAGCGGTGGATCCGCATCAATGCGATGGAGGCGCTGGCGAAACTCGGCGCTCGCGATGCTCTGCCGTTGCTGATGGAAATGGCGGACGAGGAGAAGGATCCCTGGGTCCGGGCCTCGCTGCTCTCCGTGCTCAGCCGCCTGGGCGGAGCCGCCCAGATCCCCGTTTGTGAAGCCGGCCTGATCTCCCCCGACGCCCGCGTCCGGGCGAACGCGATCGAGGGCCTGCTGCGCCTCGGCGTGCGCGACCGTGAGTGGCAGAAACGTATCGAGCCACTGCTGCGTGATCCCAACGACCGGGTGCGCGTGAACGCGGCAATCGTCCTTTCGAAGATGGGCGACCAGACGGTCATGCCGACCCTCATCGGCATGACACGCGAAGCGACGAAATGGCTGCGCGCCTCGGCCGCGTTCGCCCTCGGTGAGATCGGTGACCGCGAGGGCGTTCCGGCCCTTCTGGAGCTGCTTGACGACAAGGAAGATGTCGTCTACCGCAATACGCTCCAGGCGCTTGGCAAGATCGCCGACATCCGCTCGCTCATCCCGATCCTCCAGGATCGCTCGAAAGGACGCCTGCCCGGAGAGTTTTTCGACGAACTCCTGGCCGGCTTCCACGTCACTGCCCCCCGAGACTGAGGTTTTTCCCGGATAAACCGTTCGGTTCTTCGCGCTCTTTGCCGATCAGTACTGACGAGGTGTCGAAGGGTGTCTTGCAGCTCCCTTTTTTCACCCGCGTTCTGAAGACGAGGAGACGGAAGCCACGATGAACTGTTTCGGGCGGACCGGCAGGAACCCCTGCCTGGCGCTTCTTGCACTGGTCATGACCGGCCTGACGGCGGTCTGTTCCGCGGGCATCGATACGCGAACGAAGAATGTTGCCGTCAACCTCCGGAAGGAGCCTTCCCTCAAATCCGAAATCCTGATGAAGCTTCCGCCGGCTTCGAAGGTCACGATTCTCGAGGAGTGCGTCTACTGGTACCGTGTCAAATACGACGACAAGACTGAGGGATACGTGTATCACGATCTTCTCGAGCGCTGTCTACCGATCGTGCGCCGCGTTCCGAAAAAGAAAAAATCTGCACCGGCGGCGAGCCTGCCCCGGGAGCACAAGGATATCGCCCGCCAGCAGGCGACGTTTGCCTTTGCCGACCGACGCTGGCAGGAGGTTGTCCGGATCCTGGCCGAGGACACGCCGGCGTCGCGGCTGAACACTACCGAAGGCTACATGCTTGGAATCGCGTGGCGCGAGCTGGGCCGGCTCGACAAGGCCGAAGAGACGCTGACGAAGGCGTTGGGCCGCCCCGAACGCGCCTGGGATGCGACAAGCGCCGAGATCTATCGGCAGCTGCTCGAGATACAGCGGTCACAGGGGCGGTGGGCTGATCTGCTCGCGACGGTTCGACGTGTGGAAAAGCATGCCCCCTCGGCATCTTGGATCGCGTATGCCCGGGCCGAAGCGTATCTGCACCTGAAACGGCCGAACGAGGCGCTTTCGGAGTTCGAGGCGATCGCCGCTCATGATCCGCAGGATGTGCGGGCCCTGGTCGGCATGGGCCGGGCAAAGCAAAAGCTCGACGATCTTCCCGGTGCCGAGAAGGATTTCCGTTCGGCGATCGCTCGGGCAACACCGTGTGAGGAGGCGTATCTCTGCCTGGCGGGCCTTCAGATGCAACGCGGTCACACGAAGGCGGCCGAGCTCACCCTCGAGGAAGGCCGGCGGCGTCTGCCTGGATCGGCTCCTCTGGCGGCCCGTCTGGGCGAGGTGCAGGCCCGGCGAAAGGTGACGGATGAGTATGACAGTCTCCTGAAAAAGCAGGATCGGCTTCTGAAGCTGATCCAGAATGAAGGGATCGCGATCCGCTCCTTCACGATCGTGGCCCAGCTGAAGCCGAAACTGTATGAAATCAGGCTGGGCGGGACCGAGGCGGCGTTTCTCCAGACCTCCCGTTCGTTCTTTGCGGGCCAGGGCGACCATGAGATGCCCCTCCGGGATGGCGGTATGATTCCCGTGCGCCTCTCCCCGAAGAACGGGGGATTCCTGCAGCAGGCCCGGTTGTTGAAGGAACTGACGGATGCCCAGACGGTGACCTATCACGCGATGACGCTCGAACTGAGCGACGTCAACCAGGCGCTCGAACTCCTCGACCGGGAGCGCAGGCGCCTCGAGGCGGCCGCCGAGCCGCTCCTGGAATGAGCAGCGACATGTATCGAACTCTCCTTCGCGCGTTGACACGGTTCGGCCTCATTGCCGGCTCCATTGGCCTGATCGCCCTCGTCCTTGCCCCGATCGTGCGGGGGGATGACACGTTCGACCGTCTCGCCCTGGTGCTTGGCGCCGTCGAGGCCCCCCGGGCCGAAGCGCCCGGATCGACCGGGGTGAAGCGGAATGAAAAGAGCTTCGTCACGGCCGCCGTGGCGGAAAAACCTGGTCATCACGAGCCGGTGTTCATCGATGCCGATTACCGGCTTCCGGACGATTCCGGCGATGGGGAGGGGCTGCCCTACGGCGCGACGGACCGGGGCGGCTTCGGCCTGTTCGACGTCGAGACGGCCTTCGTTCCCGACGTGCCGGCCTGGTATTTCGGGTTCCGGTATAAATACGATAGTTATAAGTATATAAATGGCGGAAAGAACCGGATCAAGGGAAACCAGATGCTGTTTCCCATCAGCGTGGTCTATAACCGCGACGAGTGGGCCTACGGGCTCGTGATTCCTTTCCAGAACTGGGAAGTGACCTCCGCAGCCGGAAACACCCCGACGGCGGATCTGTCCGGCCTCCATGACGTGGAGCTGCGTGCCACGCGGCGGATGTGGGCGAGTGCGGATGGCACCCAGGCGGCGAATGCTCATGTTTCCCTGAGTGTTCCGGGCGGCAATTATCATGTTCCCTATACTGACTTTTCCGGCGCCGGCCGGTCGGGGGCCGAGATCGGGCCGGCCGGAGCGACGCGGGGAAGCCGGTTCGGGATCGGGGGGGCCTATTCCCGCCGGATCGATGCCAACTGGATGTCACACCTGAACCTGGCGTATGTTTTTGACAACCGTGACAGGATCAGCCGCCTGGCCTACGACGGAGCGCTCGATTATCGTGTCGGCCGGAATATGGCGCTCACCGGCCAGTTCATCGGGAACTACTGGATGGCGGATGACGGTCCCGATGGCGGGGTGATCGATTTCATCCTCGGAGCCGTGGTGTTCAACGACCGGTGGCAGGCCAGCATCGGCATCCCCGTAAGCCTGCAGCACGAGTGGGGCTATGGCCACGACCTCGGATTCGTTGGCGGCATCAGCACCCATTGGGAGTGACAGAAATCCATTTGCTTTTTCCATATCGGCCGATTTAACATCGAAGGCGATTCGATCGGCCGGACGGATGTCTATTCCAAGAGGAACGGCATCCGGAGTTTTCCTCCTGCCGACCGCGGCGGGAGGCGAGCCGTTCCGGGTCGTCCGAGACCCTCCCCCCTGCCGGAAATGAAGTGGTCCGACATCTGCCGGACCTATCTGGCTTGATATGGGGAGTCGTCGATGCGTTCAGGAATCAAGGAAATGATCAGGAGCTGGGTGGTTCTTCCGATGCTGCTGCTGGGAACCGCCCTGCCCGCCGTGGCTGCCGATCCGGAGCTCGAAGCCCTTTCGCTGCTCTATGAGCCCGAAGCGGTCGTTACCGCCACCCGGCTGCCCGAGCCGGCCATCGAGTCGCCGGCCATCATGTCGGTGTTCACCGCCCAGCAGATCCGATCGCTGGGGGTGGACACGCTTCCCGAGCTGCTTCAGTTCGTCCCCGGATTCAATCCCTGGCGTTCGATCGCCGGGGACTGGTGGCCCGGACCCCGTGGCATTCTGGATTCGAACCGTAACTTCATGGTGATGATCGACGGGATCAGCATCAACAACCAGTTTCTCGGCTCCCCCTACTGGACCTGGGATCTTCTGGACCTGTCCCGGTTCTCCCGCATCGAGATCATGCGGGGTCCCGGCTCCGCCCTTTATGGTTCGAATGCCTTTCTGGCTGTGATCAACTGCATCACGGCCGATCAGGCTCATGGGGCGGGATATCTGAAAACGACCCTCGGCTCGTTCGAGCGGCGCGGCATCGCTTTCGGGAAGGTTTTCCAGACTGGCGGGAGCACCGTCGATCTGAACGTTTCGGGCGAGTCGTCCGACGGCCAGAGCCGGTATATCGGGGCAGACGTCAATGGTCGGAGTGGTCTCACGCATGACGCCTATACGAAGAATGACCTGATGCTCAAGATCTCGAACGAGCAGGGGGTGACGTTCCTGGCGCACCACGTAGAGGGGGATCGCGACGGTTATATTGGATATTATAATAATTTAAACGATAAAACACGGTACCGCCGGTCGAACGATCTGTTGACGTTGAGCTACCACCGGAACCGCCGGGACTCGGCGGAGGTGATCGGCCGGGTGTTCTACAATCGGTTTCTCGATGCCGAGACGGCCGAGGCCGTCACCCCCGGCGTCCTGTTTCCGCCCACCAACACCGTTTACCCCTTTGGGGTCGGGAGGCACGACCATTCCCGTGACTCGGTCTGGGGCATGGATGTTCTCTACAAAGCCGCGGCAACCGGGCGGCACCGGTTTTCCGTCGGCGCCGAAAAGACCTTCATCGATCTTGCAGAGTCGGCAGTTTACGCTTCCTATGGCTCCGCGGCCGATCCAACGGCACTGGTCTTCATTCCCGGAGGGTATCCGGAGCCTGGCCGGATGAACAACACCTCGGTGTTCGCGCAGGATGACATCTTCCTCGCCGACCGCCTCCGTCTGGTGCTGGGCGCTCGGTATGACGATCATTCGAAGTTCGGCAGCACCTGGAACCCCCGTGCCGGCCTGATCTACCGGCTGAACGCGCGCTGGACAGGGAAGTTGTTGTATGGAAAAGCATACAGGAATCCGGATTTCCACGAAATGGCCGGGAATACGGATTTGAAGAGTGAAAACATCCGAACGACGGAGCTGCAGCTCCTGGGTGAGCCCTTCAACGGCTGGTTCACGAAAGTGAACCTGTTTATCAACCAGCTTCGGGACCGAATCCAGAGTTCGGACAACCTGAACTATACCAATGTCGGCCGGACGACCTACGACGGTCTCGAATTCGAGACCCGCAAACGGTTCGGGGGCGGCCAGGAGATCTTCGGGAACGTCTCGACATTCCGGCTGCGCGAACGGTCGATTCCCGTCGATGTCGCCCCGGAACTTCCATCCAACAAGATGAATCTCGGCTATTCGTTCCGGCTCCACGAATACGAGACGTCCATCTGGGGCACGATGACATCGCGTCGTTCCCGAAACTGGGCCGATGTGCGGGATGCCCTGCCCGGTCTGAAACTGGTGAACATGACCATCCAGAAGGCGGGATTCCCGGGACCCGCCGACCGCATTATCCTGAGGGTGAAGAATCTGTTCAATGCCGAGTATTCTATGGCCCCCGTTTATATTGGTGATGGTATATTCGATGAGTTTCCCCAGGCCGGCAGACAGATCAGCCTGGAAATGATCTGGGATCTGAAATGAGGATACGAACACACGGGTGGCGGCCGCCTCCAGTCGCGCCTCTCCTGATCATGGCCCTGCTGGCCATGGTCATTCCCTGCTTCGCCGAAGCCGAAACCTGGGTGTTCCACCGTTCGGACATCCCCCTGTTTCCCGCCGTGGTGAAACGGCTCGAGGCATTGCAGAAGAAGGAGTTCGTGAGCTGCCCCATCGAGAAAACCAGCTCGAGCTTCATCGACAGCCATCCGCCGCGGATGGCGATCGCCCTGGGCGATGCCGGCCTCCAGCGCGCGCTGACGATGACCTGGGATGTTCCGATCCTGGCCCTGTTCACGGAAAAGCCCGTTACGGACCGCCGGGTAACCGAGATCGAGATCGCCCAGCCCCACCAGCGGCAGATCGAGTTGCTGAAAAAGCTCTCCCCGGATCTCGAGACGATCTGGTATCCCTTCGTCGGAGAAGCCTTCACCCCTCCGGCCACCCTTGGGAAGGCTGCTGCCGCTGCCCGTCTGCGCGTGATCCCGGACCACCTCAACGATCCCCGGTCCTTGCCGAAAGCCCTCCAGAACCTTCAGGACCGGGTGACCGCGACGATCCTTCCGCCTGATCCGGGGTTGATGAATGATGCGATCATCCGGCCGATTCTGCTCGCAACATTCCGCTCCCAGACGCTCGTCGTGGGATTTTCCGAAGGCCTTGTCCGCCAGGGGGCGGCATTTGCCTATGTTCTGACCCCCGAACGGCTTGGGGAGTATCTCGCTGATATCGTTGCCCGGGCCGAGATCGATGCCGCGCGGCTGCGTGACCCCCTTCCCCCGTTCGATGGGTGGACCCTGATCCTCAACGTCACGATGCTCGACAAACTCCAGCTTTCCCCCTCTGCAGAGGTGCGTAACGCCGCTGCAAAGCGGTATTGACGGAAAGAGGCGACACCCATGTCATCGCTGCGCATCAGAATCCTGGTCTCGTTCATGGCGGCGATGCTTCTGTTGGGGGGGGGCCTCGGTCTGTGGCATTACCGGTATATGACCTGGCTGCTCGAGACCCGTTTCGAACGGGCTGCCCAGACCTTCGCGCGGCAGATCGCCCAGCAGGCGGTTCCCTCAGTCTTCGCCGAAGACACGGATCAGCTCCAGGCCCTGGCGACCCAATCCGCGAGTATTCCCTCGCTCCGGTTCATCAGCTTCCGGAACCAGGTCGGCATGACGATCCTCTCTGCGGTGATGCCGGCGACCGGCGCGGCTGCACGGCCGGCGATGATCCCGCTTCCCGTTGGTGGAGCTGCCACTGCCACGATTGTCACCCCGCTGCCAGACGGTCTCATCGTCGAGGAACCGGTGTTCCTGACCAGTTTTTCCCCCGGCTCCCTCGAGCCCGTCGCGACCAGGTTCATCGGGAATGTGATGTTGGGCTTTTCCCGCGACGAGATCGAGCAGCAGCTCGATGCGACACAGCGGATCATCGTGATGTCGGGCGCGTTTTTCGCGATCATGGGACTGGTGGTGATGGCCCTGCTCGAGCGCTGGGTCACGACGCCCCTGATCCATCTCATCGAAAAGATCCGCGATATCGCCCGCGGGGACCTTTCGATCCGTGTCGATGCCCCGGGCACGACCGGGGAGATCAATATCCTGTGCCAGTCGGTCAACCAGATGGCCGATGCCCTCCAGGAGCACACGGCCCATCTCGAACAGCGGGTGCGTGACCGCACCATCCAGCTCGAGTCGGCCAATCATGAGCTCGAATCCTTCGCCTACTCGGTGTCGCACGATCTGCGGGCGCCCCTGCGGGGGATCGATGGCTGGAGCATGGCGCTGCTCGAGGATTACAACGATAAGCTGGACGACCAGGGACGGCAGTATCTCAACCGCGTGAGAAGCGAGACCCAGCGGATGGGCCAGCTCATCGACGAGCTCTTGCAGCTGTCGCGGGTCAATCGCGCGCCCTTCCAGCTCGAGGCCGTCGATCTGTCGGAACTCGCCCGCGGCATTGCGGAACGACTGCGCGAGGTGCATCAGGATCGCCGGATCACTTTCATCATCGAGCCCGGTATGACGGTGCGGGGCGATTCCACCCTGCTCGAAATAGCACTTCACAACCTGCTCGACAATGCGGTAAAATTTACTGGTCCTCGTGCCGAAGCGCAGATCGAGTTCGGCCGTGTTCTCGTCGAGGGGAAGCCGGCTTTTGCGGTTCGGGACAACGGGGTCGGGTTCGACATGGCCTATTACAAAAAGTTGTTCGGGGCGTTTCAACGTCTCCACAAGACGTCGGAGTTTCCCGGAACGGGTATCGGTCTTGCAACGGTTGCACGCATCATTCACCGCCATGGGGGACGGATCTGGGCCTCCTCCGAACTGGACAGGGGGGCGTCCTTCCAATTTACACTCGAGGAAAACACGTGAAGCACAAAACGATCCTGCTCGTCGAAGACAATCCGAACGACATCGATCTGACCCGGCGCGCTTTTGAAAAGTGCCGAATATATAATGACCTCGTTGTGAAAGAGGACGGGCGGGAGGCCCTCGATTATCTGTTTGGAACCGACGGCCAGGCGGGTGCCGTGAGTGCCGATCTGCCCATGCTGGTCATGCTCGATCTGAAGCTGCCCCGCATCGACGGCCTCGAAGTGCTGCGGAAGATCCGTCAGGACATGCGCACCCATCGCATGCCCGTCGTGATCCTGACCTCCTCCAAAGAGGAGGAGGATGTGGCCGCCAGCTACGATCTGGGCGCGAACAGTTACATCCGCAAGCCCGTTGATTTCCAGCAGTTTGCCCAGGCTGTCCAGAATCTCGGTCTCTACTGGCTGGTGCTGAACGAACCGCCGCCGAAAGTGAAGTAAATGGCCATTCTGCGTTGCCTGCAGATCGAGGACTCGGAGAGCGATGCGGCTCTCATCCTCCGGCTCCTGCAGAAATCGGGGTTCGACGTCCGGAGCGAGCGGGTCGAAAGTGTCGAGGGGCTTCGCGCAGCACTGCACTCGCAGCCCTGGGATGTCATCATCGCGGATTACCAGCTTCCCTCGTTCGATGCCCCGGCGGCCCTGGATATCCTGATCGAATCAGGTCTCGACATTCCCTTCATCGTCGTTTCGGGCCTTGTCGGCGAGGAAATCGCCGTCAGAATGATGAAACGGGGCGCGGCGGATTATCTGACGAAAGAGCGGCTTTCTCGCCTCGCCCCCGCCGTCGAACGGGAACTGCGGGAAGCCGGGGTCCGGCGCGAACGGCGTCGTGCGGTCGCGGCGCTTGCCGACGAAAAAGAGCGGCTGCTCGTCACCCTGCGCAGTATCGGGGAAGGGGTCATCACGACGGACATGACCGGCCGGATCACCCTGCTGAATCCGATTGCCGAGGAGCTCGCGGGATGTGTGGCGGAACAGGCGGTCGGCAAGCCTCTTCCCGACATTTTTCGGCTCCGGCCCGAGCCCGGTTCCACCACCTGCCCGGATCCCGTCCGGCGGGTCCTCGACTCGGGCGAAGGGCACGAATCATCCCAGCCCTGCATCCTGAGGGATCCGGCTGGCCGGGACCGGCCGATTTCCTACACCGCCTCCCCGATCCGCGATGCCTCGAAAACGGTCATCGGGGTGGTGGTCGTGTTCCGCGACCTCACGCGGGAACAGAAGATCCAGGAGTTGCTGCAGAATGCCGACAAACTCCAGTCGATCGGCGTGCTTGCCGGTGGCATCGCTCATGATTTCAACAATCTCCTGAGTGGTATATTCTGCAATATTGAAATTGCCCGCAATGCCTGCCGGGCCGGCGCGTCTGACAAGGTCATGGCCCGCCTGGGAGCCGCGATGGAGGTGTTTTCCCGGGCGAAGGACCTGACGCGGCAGCTTCTTACGTTTGCCCGTGGCGGCCAGCCCGTCCAGCACACCATGTCGCTCGAGCCGATCCTGCGCCGGTCGCCGACTTTCATGCTGAGTGGGTCGAATGTGTCGTGCGATGTGCGGATCCCGACGGATCTGTGGGCATGCCATATCGACGAGAACCAGATTGCCCAGGCGGTCGACAACCTCGTTCTCAATGCCCGCCAGGCGATGTCCGAAGGCGGACGGATCACGATCGTTGCTGAGAACTTGCCGGCTGGTTCCCCGGAGCTGCCGGCCTCGTTGACCCGGGACTGCGTGCGTGTCTCGATCCGGGACACGGGGCCGGGGATCGATCCGAAACTTCGAACCCGGATTTTCGACCCCTTTTTCACGACCAAGCCGTCGGGAAACGGGCTGGGCCTCTCGATCGTCTACTCGATCCTCAAGCGGCACGGGGGCCTGGTGGATTTTGATTCGACCCCGGGAGGCGGAACGACGTTTCGTCTGTATCTTCCCCGGGCGGGAGACTCTGCGGGGGAGATGGCCCGATCGGATGCCGCATCGACGGATCTCGAGCGGCCGATGCTGAGCGGACGGGCCCTCGTCATGGACGATGAGGGGTTCATGCGGGAGATCTGCCGTGAGCTCCTTGAAGAATGCGGGTTCAACGTCGCCACCGCCGGGGGCGGGGAAGAGGCGATCCGGCTGTTCCGGGAAGCCCATGCGGCTGGCGAGCCGTTCGTGCTGGCCCTCCTCGATCTGACGATTCCTGGGGGAAAGGGGGGCTGCGAAGCGCTTGCAGAGCTGAGGCGCGTTGATCCGGCCGTCTGTGCGATCGCGACGAGCGGCTACTCGGCCGATCCGGTGATGGCTTCGCCGGCCGGATACGGTTTCGCCGCTTGTCTTGTCAAGCCGTTCAAGCTGGAGGAGCTGTTCCGGGCCCTTCGGGCCTGCCCCACGCTCCTAAAATCCGCCTGAATCCTCCTTCCCCCGGGAATGAAGAGGCGGAAATCGCTTTGCCACAGAGACACAGAGTTCGGAAGAGACACTCTTTTTCTTCTGGAGAGGCGGGGGTAATCCGACCGGGAATGTGCCCTTCTATGGAAAATGGCTCCGCCGATGGCACGGATTCCGCAGATGTCCGAAAAGGACCTTGATCTGTCCTGAACGACATCTGGGTCATCTGCAACAGCTGTGGTCCGTTTTCCCGGGATCCATCTCACGTGGGGATGGCTTCGTGAACGGGCCGATTGCGCCGATACAAGACTCATAGGGTTTTTAGATATGAGGAGCGCAAACGGTGTCCGATCTGCTGGAGCAGTATCTGGCGTATCTGGCCGTGGAGAAAGGGCTACGCCCGAAATCTCTCGAGGCCTATCGTCGTGACCTGCTCGATTATCTGACCTTTCTCGAGGAGAAAGGCCGCCGCCCCGACGAGCCGGGGGCGGACGGCCCGCTTGCGCTGTTCATGGTGCACCTGCACGGCCGGGGCCTGTCGCCACGGTCGATGGCGCGCAAATCCTCGACTCTGCGTGGGTTCTACCGGTTCCTCCGGCGCGAGAACAAGATCGCGGTCGACCCGACGAAGATCATCGAGCCTCCGAGGCTCGGCCGGCCGCTTCCGAAAGTTCTCACCATCGCCGAGATCGAGGCGATGCTGGCCGCTCCGGCGACGGACGGGCCTCTCGGCCTGCGGGACCGGGCGATTCTCGAAGTGCTGTATGCGACGGGCATCCGCGAATCCGAACTGATCGCCCTCGAACTCGGCAGCATCAACCGCGAGGGGCGGTTCGTCCACGTGGTCGGGAAGGGCGGCCGGGAGCGCGTCGTGCCGATCGGAGTCTATGCCCTGAACGCGATCGATGCCTATCTGCGCGATGGCCGCCACAAGCTGATCGGCGGCAACATCACCGAGCGCACCCTGTTTCTGAACCCGTTTGGCAAGCCCCTTTCGCGCATGGGACTGTGGAAGATCGTCCGGAAATACGCCGTGGCGGCCGGCATCACCAGCCTGGTTTCGCCCCACGTCCTGCGCCACTCGTGCGCGACGCACATGCTCGAGGGCGGGGCCAGCATCATCGCGGTGCAGGAGATGCTCGGCCACGTCGATGTCTCGACGACCCAGATCTACACCCACCTGACCGGCCAGGATCTCAAGAGGATCCATGGCCAGGCCCACCCCCGGGGCAGGTGACGCACATGACCCACCGACGGCGGTATCCGGGCGGTCTCGCGCTCATCCTGCTGTTCATCGCAACGGCGGTCTGCGGCCGGGCAGATTTGGGCACGGCGCGCGTTCCGGCCGCTCCCGCGACGGAAGCTGCC
>DATCTT010000234.1:0-3673 GCA_036567845.1 Candidatus Ozemibacteraceae bacterium
GGCCGTTCGCGCCGGCGGCTGGCGGGCCCGTTCCGACGGCCGGTCGATGAAGGACGTGTTGCGGGAACAGCGCCCCGTGAAGATCGGCTTCCATATCCCGTCGTGGCTCTCCACCTTCGTGAGCCTCTCCACCGTTGCGGCGGCATTTCTCCGGAGCCTTTCCGACATCAACGCCTTCAAGGATTTCCACAACAAGCACCTGGCGGAGCCCTGGAAGCTGACGGTCATCGCGGGAAACGAGGCGCAGATCCTGGCCGCCCGCTGCCCGCTGCCGGCGCAGACCGTGCCCGAGGAAGCCGTCGCGCTGACGGCGGGCGTGGACGTGCAGAAGAGCGGGTTCTGGTTCGTCGTGAAGGCCTGGGCGGCCAGCGGAACCAGCTGGACCATCCATTACGGGTTCCTCTCGACCTGGGAAGAGGTGGAGCATCTGCTATTCGAGACCGCCTATCCGGTGGCCGGCACCGAGCGCACCATGCGGATCTTCCGGGCCTGCGTCGATACGGGCGGCGGGGAAAAGTATGAAGACATGACGATGACGGACGAAACCTACCTGTGGCTGATCAGGAACCGCGGCCGCGGCGGTGTCGCCCTCTGGGGAACGAAGGGCTCGAGTTCGTCTTTGCCCGGGATGCTCAGGATCGGCAACGAGGTCCTGTCGACATCGCGGGGCAGGAAACTGCCCGCCGGCCTGCGGATCCTCTCCGTGGACACGGAGAAGGCGAAGGACCAGCTCCACTATCGCCTGCAGCTCGCGGCCAAGCCGGAGACGCGGTCGCTGCCCGGCGCGGCATTTCTGCATGCCGACACCGGGCCGGATTATGTGGCGCAGATCCTGGCCGAGGAGAAGCGGCGCAACGAAAAAGGCCACGAGGAGTGGGTGAACGTCCATGGGCGTCCGAATCATCTGCTCGACGCCGAGATCCTGGCGGCCGCGTGCGTGGAGATGGAGTTCCCCGGCGGAGGCCTGCGGCTCGTCACGGCCACCTCGAGAAAGCCGCAGCAACACGAACCGGTGCGTCCGTCTGCGGCCTCCGGGTGGATGACGCGGCCGGCGGGCGGCTGGCTGAGGAGATGAACGGAAGAATGGAGATGAACGGCCCCCCGAAGAGCCGGATGATCCTCATCACGGCGCAGGCCATCGCGGACTACATCGGCATCTCGAAGCCGTCGCTCTACGATCTCGTACGGGAAGGCCTGCCCGTTGCCATCATCGGCCGGCGCATGGTCGCCCACGCCCAGAACATCGAGGAGTTCATGCAGAGACGGACACGCGGGAAGCTGACCGAGGTGCCCCCGGATGCGGAATAAAAAAACCTGTCAAGAAAATTTTGAGTAAAAGTTGATAGTGTTTTCGGTAAAAGTAAACCGTGTTTTCGGTAAAAATAGAAAAACCCGCCCCTCCAGAAAAAAATCCCGTGCTAAGGTTTGCCCGTCTCAGTCATCTACCTCTCTCCGGGGCGGGCACGGCCGAAAATGCCGTGCCCCGCTCCCAAACGAGGGCGCATGCCGCAGGAGCCGTCCGTCATATACAGGGGAGTGACGCTGGGCTGGAAACGAGCCGCGGCGGAAACGACGTACATCGACGCCGGCGGCAACACGGTCGAGTGCCCCGCCTCCGAATGGACCCTCAAGTACAAGTTTGCCGGTCCCGCCGGGGCCTTTGAAATCACGGCCGTCGCAGACGGCGCCGATTATTCGGCATCGGCGACGGCCGCCGCGACGGCGCTCTATCCCGTCGGCGAGTATGCCTGGGTCGCCGTCGTCGAGAAGGGATCCGGCGAATCGCTTCAGCGGCGCATCGTCGATACCGGGACCAGCGAGGTCAAGGAAGGACCGGCCGAATACATCGCGGGGCTGGACAAACGCAGTCACGCCAAGAAGGTTCTCGACGCGATCGAGGCCGTGATCCTGGGGCGCGCCACGAACGACCAGCTCGCGTACACGATCAATGGGCGCTCCCTGCAGAAGACGCCGCTGCCGGACCTGCTCAGGCTCCGCTCCCAATACCAGGCCGAATATCAGCGTGAACTCCGCGCCGAGCGGATCCGCAAGGGGCTCGACGGCGGCGGCAATGTCTATGTGAGGTTCTGATGCTGGAAAAGATCCTGCGGAGGCTGGGATATCAGAGGATCGCGAAGCGCAGCATGACGGGGTTCGCCGCCGCCCGCACCGACCGCCTCGTGTCGTCCTGGAACCCGGCGAACCTGTCCATGGACGCCGTCCTGCGCACCCAGCTTCCCAGGATCCGCGCCCGGTCACGCGATTTGTCGATCAACAATCCCTACATCAAGAAGTTCATCGGCATGGTGGCCGTCAACGTCCTGGGCCCCGGGGGCATCTCGTTCCAGAGCAAGCTGAAATTCAAAAACGGCTCCCTCGACGAGAGGTCCAATATCGCCATCGAGACGGCCTGGAAGGAATGGGGCCGCCGCCGCCATTCGCCGGACGTCACCGGGAAACTCTCCTGGGTCCGCCTTCAGGACCTCTGCCTGCGGACGGTGGCGCGGGACGGCGAAATCTTCATCCGCCAGGTGCGAAACTTCGAAAACGCGCACAGGTATTCCCTCCAGCTCATCGAGGCCGACAGCGTCGATGAATCCTTCAACGCGGATCTCGGGCAAGGATACAGGATCATCATGGGGATCGAGATCGACCCGTGGGGCCGGCCGGTGGCATATCACGTGGCCCGGAGGGCCGCAAACGACTATTCCGACCCCGTGTCGTATCGGCAGCGCGAGCGGATCCCGGCGGAGGACATGATCCACCTGTTCGTCCCGTTCCGGGTCAACCAGCGCCGGGGCGTGCCCTGGGCCTTTGCAGTCATGGCGAAGACGAACGTGCTCGACGGGTATGAGGAGGCGGAGCTGGTCGCCGCCCGCGTAGCTGCCGCGAAGATGGGCTGCATCGAGACGGCGGAGGGAATCTACGTGGCCGATGACCAGGACGGGGCCGGGAAGCAATATATCGAGGCCGAGCCGGGGACATTCCCGATCATGCCGCCCGGGACGACGATGAACATGTTCGACCCGCAGCACCCGACGACGGCATACCGGGATTTCGTCAAGCAGGTGCTCCGGGCGATCGCCTGCGGGCTCGAGGTGTCCTACAACAGCCTCGGGGCCGATCTCGAGAGCGTCAACTACAGCTCCGTCCGGTCCGGCACCCTCGAGGAACGCGACGGCTGGAAGGCGATTCAGGCATGGCTGATCGAGGACCTCTGCGAGCAGGTCTTCGAGGGCTGGCTCCGGATGCAGGTCCTGGCGCGCACGCTCGATTTCGAGCCGGCAGACATCGACCGGATCTGCGGCGCGGCCGTCTGGCGCGGCCGGTCCTGGTCCTGGGTGGATCCCCTCAAGGACGGCAAGGCGAACACGGAATCGCTCGCATCCGGCATGGCCACGCGGACGGATCTCCTGGCGGAGCAGGGGAAGGATTTCGAGGAGCACATCGACCAGCTCGTCTACGAGCAGGAATACATGCGCCGCAAGGGACTGACGCCTGATGCTGCGGCGAAGACGGATTCGGGCCAAAGCGACGGGGACGAGGCTGACGGCGGGGAAGGGAAGAACAAGAACGGCGGCAACGGCCGCTGGAAGGAGACGCAGCATGGATCCGAAACTCAGGCAGCTCATTGACGAGATCAACGGGGGCAAGGCGGGCGGCCGCCTGTCCC
>DATCTT010000235.1:0-2831 GCA_036567845.1 Candidatus Ozemibacteraceae bacterium
CGGCAGGGGACGGGGCGGCCGGCTGTTGCGCAGCGGGAGGCTCCGTCGCGGTCTGATCCGGGCGTTTCAGGAACCCTTTCAGGGAAAAAGCTCCGGGGGCACCTTCGCGACGGCAGAACGGGCATTTTCCGCTCAGGGGCAGTTCTCTATTGCATTCCGGACACTTCGCCACGGGTGTTCCTCCTCCGGTATCGTGCGATGCACGATGTGCCTCGCGGGTTCGCCGGATAGCATAAATCATGCGGCTGATCCTGACAAGGAAGCTCCGTCGGTTCCGGCAAAACGGCTTCCTGAGCCGGTTCCTTGACAATCGTGGAATCGGTGCGTATTATGCCCATACTCAGATCAGACTTTCCTTGTAAGGAGCGCTATGAGCCCGCGTCGCACGACTGTTTCCAAATTCCTGATAGGCTCTCTCTGCGGCCTGTTCCTGATCGCCGGTATGGCTTTCGGCTTCGAAAGCAACCTGGTCGTCGGATTCAAGACCGAGGGAAACAAGATGATCCCGGAATCGACGATTCTGATGAATCTGAAGATGAAGGTCGGCGACCGGCTCGAGCAGGAGGCCATCCAGGCTGAAATATCCCGGCTCGGCGAGATGGGGTTCTTCTCCTACGTCGGCGCGGATATCCGCAATGATGCCAAGGGAAAGCTGCTCGTCTTCAAGGTCGAAGAGAACGCGATCATCGACAGCATCGAAGTGAAGGGCTGCACCAAAGTCTCGAACGAGAAGATCGAGAAGGCCATGGAAAGCAAGATCGGGACGGTATTCAACTCGAAGCTGCTCACCCAGGATATCCAGAACATCAACGAGCTGCTCGCTCGCGAGGGATATCTCTTCTCGAAGGTTACCGACGCCTACGTGAAGGAGAAGGGGTCGAAGATCTTCGTCGAGGTTACCGAGAGCAAGCTGGCCGAAGTGCGCATCGAAGGTCTCAAGAAGACCAAGGAAAAGGTTGTCCGCCGCGAGCTGACCGTGAAACCCGGCGAGATCTACGACAACAACAAGATCGTGCGTGACCTGCAGCGCATCTACAACCTCGGCTTCTTCGAGGAAGTGAAGCGCGACCATCTTCCCGGCAAGACGCCCGAGGAAGTCGTGCTCGTCATCCAGGTCGTCGAGCAGAAAACTGGCCGGGCCGGCGTCGGCGGCGGCTACAGCTCCCTCAACGGTCTTGTCGGCTTCGCGAACCTTTCCCAGAACAATTTCAAGGGTGAAGGCAAGCGTATCTACGGGAAGACCGAGTTCGGCGGCGTCCAGACGTTCGAGATCGGCTACTTCGATCCGTGGCTGAACGACAAGCCCCGGAGCTTCGGCATCGACTTGTATAACACCAAGTATACCCGCAACCTGTATAGCCTGGGCAACACGCTCACGGAATACGACGAAGAGCGCAAGGGCGGCAACATCACCCTCGGCCGTCGCATCCGGCGCGATGTCGACCTGTCGTTCCGGTTCCGCGACGAGGATATCAACCTGACGCCGACCGACGAAACGCTTGCTTCGGCCCCGATCGGTGTCGTGAACGGCCGCATCCAGAGCTTCGGCGCGATTCTCGACAAAGACACGCGTGACAACCGGTTCCGCCCCTCGGGCGGCATGCACGACACCCTCTGGATCGAGACGACCGGCGGCCTGCTGCGCGGTGCGAACCAGTATACGAAGTATGTTCTCTCACTTCGCCGCTATTTCCCGGTCTCGAAAAACAAGAAGACCGTCTTTGCCTTCCAGGGCGTTGGCGGCCGCACCTCGATCGGCGACGGGTTCGTTCCCGTGTATGACATGTTCTCAGTCGGCGGCAGCGACACGGTGCGCGGGTATCGCGAACGCGAATTCCTCGGCACCAAGCTGCTCTACGGGAACTTCGAGGTCCGGCAGAACATTGCGAAGAACTTCGACCTGGTCGGGTTCTACGATGTGGGAAGCGCCTGGGGCCTCGATTACAACCAGCTCTCCAAGAATTTCGACGCGAAAAGCGGCTTCGGCTTCGGCCTTCGGCTCCAGACGCCGCTGGGTCCCGTCGCGATCGATCATGGCAAGGCGACCGACCGCGGGGACGGCCGCACCTACTTCAACTTCGGCAGTTCATTCTGACACTTCAGCGTTCAACTCAACATATACAAGGAGATCTGTTTCTCATGAAGAAAGCATTGTTGCACCTGGGTCTGGTGGCCGGTCTTCTGGCTCTGCCTTCGGCGGCTGCGGCTTTTTCGTTCGGCTACGTCGATGCCGGCAAGCTGTTCGCAAAATACTCCGAGACTCAGAAAACCAAGTCCTACCTCGAAAGCGAAAAGACCAAACTCCAGAAGGATCTCGACACCCGCAAGAAGCAGGTTTCGGATCTCGATGCGAAATACGTCGAAATTGCCAAGAAAATGCAGGAACTGCGCGACGGCAAGAAGGAAAACGAAGCCAAGGCCCTCGAGCCCCAGCTCCGCGCCCAGCGCGAAGCCCTCGCCAACGCGAACTCCGAGCTGCAAAAGTTCTTTGAGGAGTCCCAGAAGCGCCTGTACGAGCTGGAAGAAGAGAAGATGGGCGGTCTCTCCAAGACCCTCGATGAGAAAGTCGATGCTGTCATCGCCCGCATCGCCAAGTCGAAGAACCTCGAAGCCGTGTTCGAAAAGCGTTTCTGCTACTTCGGCGGCCTCGATATCACGGATGACGTGTTGACCGCCCTGAACGGCACCGCTCCTGCTGCAGCTCCTGCTGCAGCCCCGGCCGCGGCCCCGGCCGCCAAGAAGGGGAAGTGACCCTGCCCGCTGGGCGCCCGCGCCGTGACAAAGGCGCGGGCGCTTTTGTGCGACAGGCGAATCGGAAGGAATGACGACGG
>DATCTT010000236.1:0-4705 GCA_036567845.1 Candidatus Ozemibacteraceae bacterium
CGATGACCGCCTGGCTCCGCCAGGCTGCCAGAGCCACCCCGTTTCAGATCGTCCGGGCCGTCCCCGGCATCGGCCGGGCCGCTCGGGAAGCCTGGCGCGGAGTCGACCGCCTCGTGTTCCTCGATGATGCCGGCACGGACACCCTCGTCCCGGGACTGGAAGCCGACCGAATCATCCGGATCCCGTCCCGTGCCGCGCCTCGGACAGGCCACGGAGCAGCCCCGCTCCGTTTCGACGACTCGGCCGAGGCCGCCTGGGCCCTCTTCCGGTCCGGGCGCCTGGTGCCGGCTGGCGGTCCCGTGGCGGAAAACGTGAGCCGGCTTTCCGGGATCCTGGCGAACCTCGCAGGAGGGGCTCATGGGTGAATCCGTATTCGGGATGAAACCGCAGACAATCCTCGTCGCGGGCGTCAGGCCCGGCATCGGGGCGACCGCCCTTGCCACCCTTCTCTGGTCGCGGATCCGCCCCTGTGCCGCCTCGCTCGTTCTGCTTCGCCCCGAAGGCGTCCCCTCCCCGCTCCGAGCGGCGCTCGAGCTTGGCGAGCCTGACCGACAGCCTCTCGAAGGACGCGACCAGGCCCGGATCACCGAATCCTGTTTCGGCTGCGGGAGCTGCGCGCTTCTCTGCCGGTTCGGCGCGATCCGGCGCACGCCGGCCCGGCCGGGGGTTCCCTCCCTGAGCGATGCCGGAAGCAGGCCTGTTGCCTGGTCCGTCGACCCGCTTTCCTGCACCGGATGCGGGGTCTGCGCACGGTTCTGTCCCTCCGGCGCGATCGTTCTGTGTCCGCCCGTCATCGGCTCGCTCGGGATCTTCACCCGCGCCGCACGGAACACCTCCGTCGTGGCGGCAGCCCTCGAGCCCGGCCGCGAACCCGACCTGAAAACCTCTCTGCGGCTCATCCGCGAGGGGCGCAGCCTGGCCGCGGCAGAACCAGGCTCCCCGGTCTTTGTCTCGGGTGTTTCCGCCGCCTCTCCGCTATTCCCCGATCTCTGCGGCGAGAGCAGCCAGCTGCTTCTCGTGACCACTCCCGTCGCCGGAGCCGCTCGTCATCTCGAAACAGCGATCGGCCACGCGCGCGCCCGGACCGGAACGATCCGGATCGTCATCGCGCTCCCGGAACAGGCCCCCGAAGCGGCTGCCGATCTCGCAGACCTCTGCCGGGCGCACGGTCTCGACTCCCTGCAGGGCCTTTCCCGGTCGGAACGTCTTCATGAAAGCCTACGGGACGGCCACGCCCTCGCAAGGGTCCTCGAAGAAAGCCCAACTAGCGCGGCAGTAGACTATATATTATCGATTATATAGTCATTCGATTCCAAGCATTCTTCCAAGCTGCGCCCAGCCGACGATCATCGCCTCCTGCATCAGGAAGGAAGCCCCGAGAAGAATGGCGATCAGAAGCACATATCGGGCGTCACGCATCTCGAGGATGCGAACGAAGAGAATCGAGCAGAGAGCCGAGCTCAGGACCACGAGGAGCAGGGCGAGCACGAAATCGGCGTATGGCCCAAAGGCATTCTCGCAGAAGGGGATGTTCGCCCAAACCTGCCGGAGAAGGGGCCATGACCGATAGAGGTTGACGAGGCCCGGGGATGCGACAAACAGGGTCCAGCTGATCCTGTTCAGCAGATGCTCCTTCTGGAGAGCGAAAGCATCCTGGACAAGTGAGGTCAGGGACTGGGCCTGGAGATAGGCCTCGTATTTGTCGTATTCCGAGAGGTCGGGGCGCGGGCCGTCGACGGAGCGCTCCATCTCAAGATTTCGGCTTCGTCGGCCCCATTCAGGATGTTCCGGGTGATCGGCCGGGGCTGGATGCTCGACATGCGAGGCATGCGCCGACTCAAGGCCGACGGTCTCGATGGCCCCGCCGCTGTAGGGCAGGGCGGTCACCCGTATGATTCCCGGGGTTCGGATGATCGCTCGAGGGATCGTGCGGCTTCGGGGCTGCGGCATCCGGGCAGGGTGGCTCGAGAACCACCTTCTGCAGCCCGTTGCCGTGCACCACTCCGGGACCCCCCCTTTTTCCGATACTCCGGTCCGGCAATGGACGGAGCGCCCAGGCTCTTCTCGTTCTGTATTGCCCGTCGGCTTCATTATACCGCCCTCAGACCCCGTTTTCAATCCGATCTCGGATCTCTTCCGACAGAAGCTGCGCCAGAAGCGGCTTTTATGGAAATATCATGCGGAATAATATCATCCGGCTGAGTTTCAACGCCAGCCCGGCCCGCCGCGATCCAATCGCGAATGCCGCCGGGGTAGTCGATCAGATTGACGTAGCCTTCTGCGACGAGGCGTTTCCGCAACAGCCGCCGGCAGCCACAGTCACAGCCGTCATACAGGATGATCATCATCTGTTTCGCGGGGAAACTCTTCAGGATCGCCGCCGGGTCCCCATCGAGATTCACGACAAGCGCCCCGGGAATCCGCGGCCCCGTCAGACAGGACGCATTTCGGCAGTCGGCCAGGAACACCGGAGCCCCTGCCGTCATCAGGGCAACCAAGGTTGGCGCACTGATCGCCGGCTCGCTGGCGATGTAGGACGGGTGGAGAAACGAGTTGGTCGCGATCGTGAGGGTTCCGCTGCTGCAAGTTCCTTCACACGGACCGACACAGGCATGGACGGACGGGGCCACGCATGTGAATGCGCCGATCAGCGCCAGAAGGGGGAGCCACCTCGTCATATCGTTCTCAGGGTATCCGCGGGCCGGGAATACCGAAGGAGCACCGCGGCGGCAAGGCCGACCAGACCGCTCCCGGCAAGAGCGAAGGCAATTCCCTGCAAGCCCAGCCACCATCCTTCCGCCAGGGGAATCGGGAGACCGACGGTGCCAAGAACCTGGTTCCCGGCCACCAGCGCAGCGCCGACACCGAGGGTTGCCCCTGCCAGGGCGCCGAAGAAAGCCGGGATCACGGCTTCCCACACGAGCTGGGCCCCGAGCACTCTCCCCGACCAGCCCACCGCACGCAGAATGCCAAACTCCCGGCGGCGTTCCACCAGCGCCCCGAACTGCGTCTTGAGGCCAAACAGCACCGCCGAAATATACAGCAGCACCGAGACGATGCCGGCAGCGCGCTCGTTGAGCCCGACCACCTTTGCCGCGGGCCGGAAGCAGTTGTAACTCGTGATCACCCCGCCTGTGATTCGTTTGACAGCCGCCATCGCATCTTCCTGCTGGCTGGCGGAATCGACTTCGACCAGGAAAAGCCCGGTTCGCTCACCCAGCGGCTCCTCCAGGCGCGGGGCAAGCAGCCGTGCCGCGTCCTCCCATGTGAGGTAGACATCCGATCGCGACGGCCTGATCCCCGTGTTCACGATGCCCGTCACGGGGAACGATCGCTCTCCGATCGTGATCCGATCACCGACCCGATACTCCTGCACCGAGGCATATCCGTTGTCCAGCATCGCGCCAGGGCCCTCGGTCCCCGTCGCCTGGCCAAGAAATACGCCTGCCGTGACCTCCGACGGGGCGCAACAGGTGCGCGCCACCGCGATCGGCCGACTCAGATCGATGCCACCGAGGGTGAACAGGTGCGTATCCCGTGCGCTTTTCATGCGGAACTGGAGAACCGGCACGACGTCGGCGACGCCCGGGCTGCGCCGGATGGCCTCGCCCAGAGATCGCGGGAGCAGGCTCGTCAAAACCGTTCCGACGACGAATCCCTCGTCCGGATGGCGCACGCGCGGAATCGTTGCCGGCGGCGTCGCGATGCCGGTCACGGGGAGGGGGGAGAAAGCGACAAAATATCCACCGACACGGCGCAGAGTGGCCTCCTCCATCGCGTGTTCCGCCCGGAACAGGAGAGAAAACCCGACGAACGACGCAACGGCAAGCAGGAACCCCAGACCCACCGCGAGTGCCCGGCCCGGCCGGCGGCGCTGTTCCCGCCAGGCAATCCGCATCGGCTCGAGAGCCTTCATCCGGCCGGCTCCAGGATGCCGTCGCGCAGCCGCACCACGCGGTCTCCAGAGGCGACGGGATACGTGCCATGGGTCACGACGAGCAGCGCCGCACCGCGATCGCGTACGGCGGCCTTCAGATGCGCGATGATCTCGGCGCCCGTCTCGGGATCGACATCTCCGGTTGGCTCATCGGCGAGAATCAGTCTGGGCTCGTTGACGAGCGTCCGGGCAACAGCGACGCGCTGCTGCTGGCCCACGCTCAGCTCGGCGGGCAGGTTCTCGGTCCGGTCACCGATACCGAGGCGTTCAAGCCATCGGAGCGCCCGCTCCCGGCGTTCGGTGGGGCCGAGATCGCCATGCATGAGTGCCGCCTCAACATTCTCGATCGCGTTCCAGGAGGGCAGAAGGTTGAAATTTTGGAAGATGATTCCGACGGTTTCACGCCGGAGCTCGGCCAGCCGGTCCTGGGAAACGGCCGCCGTGTCCGTACCGCAGACACCGATCCGGCCGGCATCGGGCATATCGAGACCGCCGAGCAAGGAGAGCAGCGTGGATTTGCCTGTGCCGCTGCGGCCGGTGATGACGAGGGTCTCCCCGGCCTCGAGCCGCAGGGAGACGTCCCGGAGCACAGGAATTTCCCGGCCGGACCGCCAAAAACTTTTGCGGATGCCGACGGCATCGAGCATCGCGGTTCGTTCAGTCATGTCGGTCTTCCTTTCAGTATTGGCGCAGCTGTCCGGCGGGAAGTTCCCGAACGGCGCTCCGGCCGGCCGCGGCACCGGCTGCCATGCCGCCAACGACGGCCAG
>DATCTT010000237.1:0-6522 GCA_036567845.1 Candidatus Ozemibacteraceae bacterium
TCCGGTTCGATGCGGCCCGCCGCAAGTCGGCCCCCCTGATCCCCGGAAAAGAGCCGGGATCACGGCATTTTCACGCGTTCTTGCGCACACAGGACGGCAGATTTCTGCTCGGGGCTGTGGGGGAGGGGGTCTTCCTCACCGAAAAAGGTGCCTGGAAGCATCTGACGGAAAGTGACGGATTGCCGAGCGCCTGGGTGAACGATGCTGTTCCCGATGGCGATGGCGGCATCTGGCTTGCGACATGGGATGGCATTGCCCGCCTCAGCCGGGCGGGAGACATCGACCGGGTCGAGCTGCCCGAACCCCAATGGACCGACGGAAATGTGAATGTCCTGGCCTCATGCGCGGGAACCCTCTGGATTGGCACTGGTTCGGGCGGTCTGGTGCGTCGCATTCCCCCGGCAGCGCCGGGGAAGCGGCCGCAATACGTGCGCATCGCCGGTGTCCCCCCCCAGGTCCATGCGCTCCAGGAATATGGTGGCTCGCTCTGGGCCGCGACGGAGCAGGGGCTGTTCCGCGTCGATCCCGTGACCGGGCGGGCAGTTCCCGAGTGTCGGGAAGGGGGGGGGACGGCGTTCACCGCCCTCGGTGTATGGAATTCGGCGCTCGTGGCCGGAACGGACATGGGCGCGATCTGGCTGCGCGAAAACAGCGGCCGGTGGCGTATGATATTCGAGTATCGAAAAGACAAACCCCTGACTGGAGGTCGTTCGAGATGAGATCCGTTCGAGGAGTGCTCGCCCTTGGAGCTATGGTGTGCCTGAGTGTCGCCGGATGGGCCGGTCCGCTGGAAGACCAGACGGCGAAGGCGAAGTCCCTGTATGATCAGGGCAAATTCAAAGAATCTGCTGAAGTATATAAAGCAATCCTCGTCGAGAACAAGGATGTCATCAAGAACGATCACAAGATCGCTGCCGATCTCTGGCAGGGCTTTGGTGAAGCCCTGGCGAAGGGTGGCTGGAAGACTCGGGCTGATGACGCCTTCAAGCGTGCCGCCGATCACCGGACGCATGTCCAGGGAGCCGCCGCTCCCGCCGCAGGCGCCGCCGTGAAAGCTCCCGAATCCCCTTCGGTCGCACCCGACGTGAAGCTGATGGACAAGTACAAGCTGGCCTCCCTCAAGTCGGACAAGGCCCAGGAACTCTACCGGCGCGGCTCGGCCTACCTCGAGGAAGGCCGGCTGCTGTATGCCGTGCAGGAGTTTGCGGGGGCGGTCGAAGCCGAGCCCGGAAACGTGGAACTGATGGATGTGGCGGCCCGGGCAATGGTCGAATACGGGGAGCCGTGGTTCGACAAGGCCAAGACCCTGATGGAAACGGTCCGCAAGTCGGTCGGCGATGCCGCGATGAACCACGACCGGTGGGTGGTGCTCGGCCGGGCGGCGACGAACGCAAAAAAATACGATTTCAAGGTTGCCGAAGAAGCCCTGAATGCGGCTCTCAAATCGAATGCCCAGAGTTATCCGGCGCATGTCGCGATGGGAGAACTGCTCCTGCTCCGCGGTGAATACAAGAAGGCGATCGAGTGGTTCGAGAAGGCCCGCAAGATCAAGGACGGCGATCTGCGCATCCTGTGGGGCATCGGGGATGCCTACACCGGACTTTCCGAGATGCACAAGGCGCTCGATGCCTACACGGCCGCCTATGACGTGGCGCAGCAGAACTCCGAGGCCGTCTACAAGTTCGCCGGCGGCCTGAAGAATGTCGGCCGCATTGACGAGGCGATCCATTTCTACGAGGTCGCGATCGGCCTCGATCCGGCACGGGCCAAGTATCATCTGGGTCTGGTCGACATCTACCTGCCGCGCATCATGGACTTCTCGGCGAAGAAACATCTGGATGCGGCCCTTGCCCTTGAGCCGGAAAACCCCTGGTGCCATTATTATAACGGTATCTATATGGAGATGCGGCGCCGGATCGACGACGCGATGATGGAATACAATACGGCGGCTTATTATGGCCCGCAGATGCTCGATGTGAAATATCAGCTGGCGAATATCTTTGCCGCCGTGGGCAACAAATTCCCCGGGAACAACTTCTCGAGCGAGAACCCGTCGGACAAGCTCGAATACCTGCCCTACAAAGATGTGAAACAGGCATACCGGCTCTACAAGGAGATTCTCGCGATCAACCCGAAATACCGGCATGCCACGGAAATCCAGACCCAGATCGCCGGCATCGAGGAGCTGCTCGATGTCGACAAAATGCTCCAGAAGGCGATCGACTCGGTCGTCCGATGACCAGACAGGATTACAATCCAAAAGGAGGATATATGGAGAAACGGATGTGGGGAATCCTCGCGGCGGCTCTCATTTGGGGGAGTGCCGCCTTCGCTGCGGATGTCAGCGGCGTTGCGACAGACTCGCGTTATGACATCAATGACCGGACGAAGGTGGTCTCAGGCATCATGTCGATTCCGCAGAATGAAATCCGGCGGATTCCCGATATGATCGAGAAGCCCGAGTCTCAGATCGGCATGTGGGTTCCGATGATGGAACCTGATCCCGTCGTTCGCGGCTTCGACAACAAGATCCGCGACAACGTGCGCATTTTCCGCAACACCGGCAGCACCAAGGACAAGTATCCCTACCTCGTGAAAGAAGTTTCGACGGGCAAGTGGTATGCCTATCGCAACGTCAAGTACAAATGGTCCTTCGAATCTGCTGGCGAAGACGACAAGAGCGGCGGCGTGAACGGCTCCTCTGGCGGCGAAGTCTGGACGCCCTTCTACAAGGCTTCCGGCTCCGAGCGCGCCATCGAGTACATGAAGAACATCGTGAACGGGACGGGCGACAAGACCTGGGATCCCAAGGTGTACCCAAATGCCCACAAGAAGCCGTTTGACTCCGGCATTTCCGGTGACGCCGACACTCGCGGCTCGACGGTTCTCCAGGAAGTCGGCATGCTCCTGACCTATGAGCGCGCTGCCGTGAACCCGACCGTTATCGGCAACGCCGAAGGCTACTATGGCAACGCCGATATATCCGTGATCGATCCGTCGGCCATTCCTGAAGCCAAGCTCGATGCCGAGCCCAGCGGCTGGGAAGCCAAGAAATCCGTCACTCCGAATCCCGACGGCTGGAAGCTCAAGAACAATGATGGTGGTGACGAGTTCTCCGCCTTCAACCGCGTCTATGTCGAAGACTATACCTCGCCCACCGTCAAGGGCACAGAAGTGAAACTGTACAGCGGCAACACTGGCGCCTTCGTCGAGAAGGTCTATAACAAGGCCTCCGGCAAGTGGGAGCCCTGCAAGGGCATCTCGTTCGAATACGAGGATGACAACCCGAATGCGGCGGCCTCTTCCGACCGACTCAAGGCCAGCCTCAACTATGAGTGTGGCAACATGGACCTGTACAAGCTGGACAACCCGGCTTACAACCGCGACGATCCGACGTCCGAGCCATTCCTGTACTTCGTCTATCTGCCCCCGACCTACCGCATGAACTGGAACGAGCAGGAACAGAAGTGGGAACGGATCAAGGTTTCCGAGAACCCGGTCAAGCTCGACGAGACCGTCGTGTACGGCCCCTACCTTGGGCCGGCCAAGAAGGCGGAAGAATACTACTATTACAAGAATGTCGATCCGAACTGGAAAGGCCGTTCCGAAAAGGAAGTCGAGGAGTTCATCAAGGCACGGTATGCGAGCGCCTACTCGACGAAGAATCTTGCCCCCTGGATTCGCGGTCTTGCCTACTTCATCCTCGATGAGCGCAACAGCGGCCTGCTCAAGACCAAACTTCTGAATGGCTGGATCAACAAGGCCAAGAACACCAAGAATGAAGGGCTCGAGGCCAAGGTTCCCGAGCTGGCGATGATGATCGGCGAATACGAAGCCCTCGGCGACTCCGGCAAGAAGGCCGCCGCCGACATGCGCGCGTTTGTCGACCACCTCAACTCGACCGGCATGCTCGATGTGAACCGCTTCTCCTACATCGAGTTCAAGGATGGCGGCCGATACTGCGTTGGTCCGATCGAGTTCGAGAAGATTGACGGGATCTACAGCGAATCGAACGTCCAGGTCAATGGCCAGACAGTCAAGACCGGCTCCTGGTTCGTGCCCGGACCGCGCGTGCTGCTGCCCAAGCATTACGCCACCACCTCCCTCGAGTGGGATGCCGGCGGCGCCGCGAAGATGGTCGGCGGCCAGATGGCCAAGGATGCCCAGAACTTCGTTCTTGGGGCGGATGGCCGCTGGAAGCGCGCTGCCTCAGCGGATGATGCGGGCGTGCCGGAGGAGCTGCAGGTGGCCGGCACCAACTCGAACTTCATCAAGAAGTATGGGGATACCTGGATGCAGAAGGTCCCCGATCTGATGTTCAAGGTCGATATGGCCGACTGCTGCGGCAATACCACTAATCAGGTCGGCTTCCTGAAGGTGAACGACGGCGGTGAAGGGGCCAAGCCGGTGACCGAGGTCGAGATCTCCGACTCCCGCAGTGGCAACGACATGAAGGTCGGCGTTCCCCCGTCCGACGAGATCCCCAGCGATCGCGAGATCGCGATCCAGGACAGCGGCTCCAAGGTTCAGGTGCCCGGTGGTGAGTATGCCGACAACGACATGGCCAGCAAACAGTGGCAGGTCGTCGATAAGAACGGCAACCCGGTCGATGACCCGTTGAACAAACAGCTGAAGCTCGATGACAAGGTCATCTTTGAGGACACCCGCCTCAACGTGACCGCCCAGGCTTACGACAACATCGACCGCTTCTATCCCGGCCGCGGCATCGCCTACCAGCGCCTCCAGATCCGCGAACTCGATGCCAACGGCAACCCAACCGACAAGTTCGAGCCGCTCGAGGACTCCACCGGCAACAAGAGCGACAAGATCGAGCGCGTCGTGCCACGCGAACGCTTCGAGCGCAGCGACAAGACCGAGCCGGTGATCAAGTTCTATCACATTTTCCGGAACCCCGGAAAATACCGGGTCGAGTATCTTGCCGAGGACTTCGAGTCCAACAAGCAGCAGATGAGCTTCAACGTCACCGTCAAGGACATGAGCTTCCAGGAGCGCACGATCCGCGACGAGTCCGAAAGAACCAACACGAACGGTCAGTAAGGACCGGGCTGCCACCGGATTCGTTCCGGCGGCCGGCATGAGCGAATCGACCCGGGGGAACGCTTGCGTCCCCCCGGGTTTTGTTTTATCGTGAAACCAGATCTTTCGCCGATGCCGCCCGGCCGGCCGGAATGCGATGATACGGGAGGAAATATAACATGAAACATAAATATTCCGCTCTCTGGCTTGCCGTGGCCGCCATGGGCCTGTTTCTGGTGTTTGGCATCGGCATGCCCGCCGCGGCAATGATGCCGGCGGGGATTTCACTGGAGCGTGTCTACTCAACGGCGGATGGGCTGAGCCATAACTCGGTGCTCGCCGTTGCTCCCGGGGCAGACAACGTCTTCATCGGGACGGAGCGGAATCTGAGCGTCCTGAAAAAGGACGGGAAGTTCACGGTCTGGGGGCCGGACAACTCACCCCTCAAACTGCAGCGGGTGCCGGCCGTGACGGTGCGCAACGGCACCGAGGTGTGGACTGCCTGTCGCTCCCCCGTGGCCGGCGGGGGCACCTACAAGTGGGACGGTCTGCAGTGGTCGGCGTTCGAGGAGATCAAGGACGACATGCAGTCGAACTACGTGAGCTGCCTCGCTGTCGACGAGAAGGGCGTCGTCTGGATCGGCACCGAGGACCAGGGGGTGAACTACTACGTCTGGGAGTCGAATCCCTACCGCAAGTTCGGGTATCTGGCCTCGAAGAAGGGGCTGCTCGACAACCGCATCACCTGCATGGCCACGCGGCCCGGCGAGGTCTGGCTGGGCACGGTCTCGGGAATCAGCGTCTACAAGGGCCGTGACGGGGAGAAATACCTGTTTACCAATTACACGAAGGCCGAAGGGCTGCCCGCCGACCATATCACCGCAATCGCGGCCGCTCCCGACCGCGTGCTCGCCGGCACGACGAAGGGGGTTGCCGTGTTCGAGAACGGAGCCTGGAAGCTGCTCGACGCGGCCGCCGGTCTCGCCGACACCTGGGTGACCGCCGTCCTGATCGATGGTGCGGACGCCTGGGTCGGCACGAAGAAGGGCATCCAGCTTCTGCGTGGTGGCCGGTTCGAATCCCCGATTGACTATCGCGACGGCCTTCCCTCTGCTCATGTGCAGTGTCTCACCCTGATCCGCGGTCAGGATGGCATCACCCGGCTGTATGTCGGAACCGACCGGGGTCTGGTGGTGCTGAAGCGCCAATGACGATGCGATGAGAAAACAGATTCTTTCTATTGTTCTTAGTATTCTTTGGGGACTGGCGGTCAGCGGCGTCATGGCGCAGGATGCGGCCGTCAACGTTCGGGCGATGGCCTTCGCCGACGGCTGGCTCTGGGGTATTTCCGCCGGTGGGGCGGGGGTGTTCCGGTTCGAGGGCGGCATCTGGAAGCCCGCTCCGGATACTGGGGTGCTTTCCGGACCTGCCGCGACCTCGCTGGCGGCTCTCCGGGGGCGGCTGTATGCCGGTTCCGCACAGGGG
>DATCTT010000238.1:0-9411 GCA_036567845.1 Candidatus Ozemibacteraceae bacterium
CTCTGGCGGCCGCCGATGACCGGTCCCGCCGGGCGTTCGCCCCTTTCTTCACTGCGGGAATCGACACCGGACCCCCGGAACCCGCCACCGGCGGCCCGGAAGCCCCGGAAACCGCCCGCGAGACCCTGTTCGCGGCTTTCCGGGCCCTGAAGCATGCCGCCTCCTTCGAGCACGGAATCGGACTGGCCATCGCCCAGGGAGGCGACGCCACGGTCCGTGGCGCAGTGGCCGGAGCCCTGCTGGGGGCACGGTTCGGCCGGTCCGGCATCCCCGACCACCTCGTTTCCGCTCTCCGGCGCGGCCGGGAGCTGGAAGACCGCCTCCAGGGTCGGCTGCCTCCGGATACCTGGGAAACGTCCGGTGAGGCCTCCCTCCAGGATGGCCACCTCGCCGGCGGCGGTCTGCTGGGCGGGGCGCCCCCTGCTCTGATCAGGTTCATCTGGCTGCTCCGTCGGCTCCACCAAATGGGCATCGACCTCGTACGCTGGCTGGCCCGCCAGAACGTCAAGGTGACCTCCCTGCTCACCGGATGGCTGACCGACGACGTGTATTTCGTCCGCAACGAGGATCGGGGCGAGGAAGCCCTGGGTTTCGGGGACGAGCAGCGCCGGGACACCATGGTCCTGCGGTTGTTGATCGGCGCCATCCTCCTGGCGGGAATCCTGCAGATCGTCAGCACCTACCGGCACGTGTTCCTCCGCCTCTCCAACCTCGACTGGGCAATCTTCCGGCCGGCCGCGAAGACGGTTTCCACCCCGAAATTCCCTGGGGAAGGACGTTCCGCACCCGGGGCTGGCCCAACCCCAACGGCAGCCGCGACCCACACCGTTCTTTCCGCAGACCCCCTCCCGGGGAAGACGAGCGGCCAACGGACCGCGCCGTTCTTCCGACCGGAGGCCCTGGAGGGAAGCCCCCCCAGCCCCACCGGCGGCACCCCAACGCCCGTTCCGGTTGAGCCGACGCGCGCCGACCACAAGACCGCCAACTCGGCCTCCCCTTCCGAAGGACAGGCCCCGGATGCCCGCTGCCCGACCTGCGGCAGCTGGATCCGGGCGGGAAGCCACTCCCCGGGGCCTTAACGTTCCCCCCGCCGGAACGCGTCCAGCAGCGAGCCAGTGGTCCATCCCGCAATCCGTGGGTTTCCATCTTTCCCACGGGTTTCCCTGGCCAGGCAACACGAGCCTGGCGGGCCGGTTTTCGGACGCCTTTTCCCCGCCGGGCGGTTGGCGAATCGGTTCCCTGGGTCAGGGCGATGGCAAACGTTCACAGTTCCAAATGGGAATCTGAGAACCCCCGAAGAAAGACGAGTGAACCGGCCCTGAGCGCTCCAAGAGCGCAGGTCGAGGGGACCGCGGGCCGGGCAGGCAGGGCTGCCCGCAACCCGTCGGGGCGGGTGATCATGTCCAGATACAGGTAGCCGTCGCCGATGTAGCCCTTGCTGAAGATGAGGCGGCCGGCATAGTAAAGGCTTCCGCTCATGATGACGAGCA
This sequence comes from Candidatus Ozemibacteraceae bacterium, assembly GCA_036567845.1. GTDB lineage: Bacteria > Muiribacteriota > Ozemobacteria > Ozemobacterales > Ozemobacteraceae > MWAR01. The sequence goes on from DATCTT010000238.1 coordinate 1,491, forward strand.
TGCTGTCGTCGACGCCCGCGAGAACGGCGAGCGCTTTCTTGTCTTCGAGGTTCATGCCTGCCCGCCGGTCATGGAGCGCCATGATGGCGCGCGTCATGATGCCCATGCTGGAGCGGACGACGGCGTCGTGCGCATGCATTTCCGCGAGGCGCCGGGCCTCGAGTTCTGAGAGATCGACCTGGCCGAGGAGGCCGGCCGCCTGGCCGGTTCCGATACGGCTGTCGAAGGCGCGTTCGATCTCGAGGAGCCGGCGCCGGCGTTCCGTCGGGGCGCGCATGGCATGACGGAACCCGGAGGGAAGAGGATACTGACTGGTCGAGAGGGGCGCCGTCGCCGTGGCCGAGGCGACGATCTCGTAGGCATCGAGAAGGCCGGCCCGTTCGAGCGTGCTGAAAACCATTGCCAGTCGTCCGGGTTGTGGCTGCGAGCTGCCGGTCCGGCCGCAGAGGCGATGGTACAGGCGCTGGCGGCGGACGAGTGAGTCCCGTTCTCTTCGGGTGTCCGCCTCCACGCATTCAAGGCCGCCCCAGGACCGCGTCCATCCCCCCCATCTGAAAGCTCCTCGTTTCGCAGATCAGCCGTCCCCGTGCGTTATCGGGTCTTGTCACCTTGCCTCCGGATCGTGTATAACTTTCCGGACAGGGAATCGTGCCCTTTTTTCCACCCCAGCGCACAGGAGATCCACCTCCGTCATGTCATGGCGTGCATTCCGCACCGTTCAACCCGCCGTCAGAATGAGGTTTGTCGGGGCTGCCCTCCTTGTTCTACTCCTGCTTGTGTCATGGCCGGCACCGGCCCGGGCGCAGACGAACACCCTGGCAAATCCCCGGGCACGCGTCAGCATCGAGGACCCCACGAAGGTCCAGAAAATAGAGCCGGCGGATACCCCGTTCCCGATTCCACGAATACGCGTCGATATAGATCCAGCCCGTGAGCGAGGTCAGATCGGAACAGGTCTCCAGGTTATCCTGCTCCTGACGATTCTCAGTCTTGCCCCATCGATCCTGATCATGCTGACGAGCTTCACGCGGATCCTGATCGTGCTCAACTTCGTGCGCCGTGCCCTGACCACTCAGCAGGAGCCGAGCAACCAGATCCTGATCGGACTCGCCCTGTTCATCACGTTTTTCACAATGTCTCCCGTGATCGACCAGGTTTACCGGGAAGCCGTCGTCCCCTTCACCAACAGGGATATCGATTATGTTGAAGCTTACAACCGGGGCATCAAGCCGGTCCGGAACTTCATGTTCCAGCATGCCCGCAAATCCGATCTGGCTCTCTTTGCCGGCATGGAAGGCGGCGCGAAGCCGAAGACGAAGGATGAGTTCAGCACGATGGCCCTGATTCCGGCGTTCATCACGAGCGAGCTTCGCACCGCGTTCCAGATGGGGGTCGTCATCTACCTGCCGTTTCTCGTCATCGATCTCGTCGTTGCCAGCGTTCTGATGTCGATGGGCATGATCATGCTTCCACCGGTCATGATCTCGATGCCGTTCAAGATTCTGCTCTTCGTGATGGTCGACGGCTGGAACCTGGTCATCAAATCGCTTGTGGTCAGCTTTGGAGGCAACGCATGAACGAATTCACTCTTCTGACGCTGATGAAGGAAACCATCTATCTCTCGTTCATCGTCGCCATGCCGATGCTGATCGTCGGCACCCTCGTGGGCGTCATCATCAGCATCATCCAGACCGCCACGTCGATCCAGGACCAGAGCCTCTCGTTCATTCCGAAGCTGCTCGCCACGATCGCGACATTGGTCGCATTCGGCCCCTGGATGCTCCGGCTGATGATGGAGTTCGCGATCCGCCTGCTGGGCGGGCTCCAGATGTACGCCCGATAGCCGGCGCCGCTGCATGACGGAGGCGGAGTTCCTCAACACCGTCGGGCTGTTCCTGATCGGGATGGTCCGTTTTTCGGGTTTCTTCATCAACATGCCCGTCTTCGGCGAAAGCATCATCCCGATGCGCGTCAAGGCTGGCCTTTCGGCGCTGTGCGCAGCACTGCTGCTGCCTCATCTGCGTGCAACCCAGATCCTGCCCGAGCTTTCGATTCCCGGTTACGGGCTGATGATCATCCGTGAGCTTGCTCTGGGCTTCACCATTGGCTATGTGGTGGTTCTCTCGATCGAGGGGCTGCGGTTCGCAGGCGAGCTGATCGGCATGCAGATCGGCTTCTCCTTCGTCCAGGTGATGGATCCCGAATCATCCCGCAGCCTGTCTATCATCAGCGAGTTTCTCCAGGTCTTCACCACGCTGATGTTCCTCATTTTCGGGGGGCACCTGCTGCTTCTCGGAGCCTTTGCACGCAGCTTCGAAATCGTTCCCCTCGCAGGGCTCCAGCTGGGTTCCAGCGAAATTTCCGAAATCGTCCGCATCTCGGCTCTGATCTTCTGGACTGGACTCCAGGTTTCCCTGCCGCTGATCGGCGTCATTCTGGTCAGCGATGTCGCGCTGGGCATCATCGCACGCACCGTGCCCCGGCTCAATATCTTCCAGGTGGGCTTCGCGATCAAGATCGCCCTCGGCATGTTCGTTCTCGCATCGCTGCTTCCTCTCATCCAGGATCTGATCAAAAAGCTTCTCACCACGGCTCTGGAGCAGATCACGCTGTTGATGGGGATGATGTCCGGATGAGCTGGAACCGTCTCCGATTCGCGACGCTCCCCTTCGACATCCAGATGTTCGCCGGGGAAAAAACCGAACCCGCCACCGAAAAACGACGTGAAGAGGCGCGGGAACGCGGCAACATCCCCAAATCCCAGGATCTCGAGTCCGTCGCCGTCCTGCTGGCGGCGTTTCTGACCCTCAAGTCCTTCGGGCCCGACATGATCTCGGTGTGGAGCCAGTATATGCGGTATTCCCTGACGAGCCTCATGGGAACCGAGATCACGCTTCCCCACGCCCTCATGCTGATGAACCAGCTTCTGATCGTCACGCTCAAGTCTCTCGCGCCGGTGTTGACTGCTGTCGCGGTCACCGCAACCTCCGTGAACCTGATGCAGGTGGGCTTTTTGTTCACCCTCGAGCCCTTCACCCCCGACATCGACCGGCTGAATCCGATTTCGGGCCTGTCGAACATCTTTTCCTGGAAAATGATCGCCGAGCTGGTGAAATCGATTCTGAAAATTCTGGTCGTGGCCTACATCCCCTACTCCACCCTCCGCGATCGTCTTCCCGAAATGATGCGATTCATCACGCTCGAACCGATGCCATCGGTCATCATCCTCATGAAGCTGCTCTTCTCGATGTCCGTCCGGATCATCCTGCTGCTGCTCGCTCTGGCCGTCGGAGACTGGTTCTTCCAACGGTGGCGGTATGAGGAAAACCTCAAGATGTCAAAAGAGGACATCAAGGAAGAATTCAAACAGCGCGAAGGCGATCCCAAGGTCAAGGCAAAGATCCGGGAGCGGCAGCGCAGGCTGGCTTCCCGTAAGATGATGGAAGAGGTGCCCAAGGCCACGGTCGTCGTAACGAACCCAACGCACATCGCCGTCGCTCTCAAATACGACGCCGAGGAAGGCATGAAGGCCCCGGTTGTCGTGGCGATCGGAACAGATCTAATTGCCCAGCGGATCAAGGAAATCGCCACCGAGCACGGCGTGCCCATCATCGAAAACAAGCCTCTTGCCCGGTCCCTGTTGAAGGTGGTAGATGTAGGGGATGAGATTCCGTCGGAGCTTTTCAATGCGGTTGCCGAGATCCTGGCCCAGGTGTATGCCATGCGAAAGCAGAACGCAGCCTGACAGTTGCCCTTGCCGGCTGTGGAACGGCGTGCCCTTTTTGCTCCACCCCGGATTGAGGTAGAGAAATGGCAGGCAGCAAACCGAACAGAATTCTCGACAACGTCGCCCTCATCGAAGTGCTGAAGAACCGCGACGTATTGTTCGCGGTCGGCCTCGTTTCGGTCATCATCATGATGTTCGTGCCCCTGCCGGCCATTTTCCTTGACATCATGCTGGCCCTGAATATCGCGCTCGCTCTGACCATTCTCCTGGTATCGATCTACACTAAAGATGCCCTCGAGTTTTCGGTGTTCCCCAGCCTTCTGCTGATCGCCACGGTATTCCGCCTCGGTCTCAACGTCAGCACGACGCGGTTGATCCTGATGGGGGAAGGGGCGAAGATCGGCATCGTCAAAGCCTTCGGCAACTTCGTCGTCGGCGGCAACTATGTCGTCGGCTTCGTGATGTTTCTGATCATCGTCATCTTCCTGTTCGTGGTCATCACGAAGGGCGCCGAGCGCGTCGCCGAAGTCGCGGCACGCTTCACCCTTGACGCGATGCCAATGAAGCACATGGCGATCGATTCCGAGGTCAGCGCCGGCTCGATCGATGCCGACGAAGCACGCAGGCGCAGGCGGAACGTCCAACGAGAAGCCGACTTTTACGGGGCCATGGACGGCGCCAGCAAGTTCGTCAAAGGCGATGCTATAGCTGGCATTATTATTCTCGTCATCAACATTCTCGGCGGCTTCGCGATCGGGGTGCTGATGCGGGGCGAAACAATGGCAGACGCGATCCAGGCCTACACCCTGTTCACGGTGGGCGACGGGTTGGTGACCCAGATTCCGGCCTTCCTGATCGCCACCGCCTCGGGCCTTGTCGTTACCCGGGCCGGCTCCGAGTCGAACCTCGGAACGGAACTGACGCAGCAGCTGGTCTCGAATCCGAAGGTTCTCGCCGTCGCATCGGCGATGATGCTCTTCCTGGGGATGATTCCCGGCCTTCCCAAGATCAGCTTCCTGTTCCTCGGGGCCCTGTTCGGTTCCGTCGCCTATATTCTCCATCAGACGACGGCGGAGGAAATCCAGATCAAGGAGGAGGAAAAGCAGAAGGAGGCCGCCGCCGCACCGGCCAAACCGGAAGACGTCACCTCCCTCCTCTCGATCGACCAGCTCGAGCTCGAAATCGGGTATAACCTGATCCCGCTTGTCGACACGAACCAGGGCGGCGACCTCCTGAACCGCATCACGCTCATCCGACGCCAGATCGCGATCGACCTCGGCCTCGTGGTTCCCCCGATTCGCATACGCGACAATATACAACTTCCCCCGTCCGTGTATGTCATGAAAATCAAGGGTGTCGAGATCGACCGGTATGAGATCATCCCCGATCAGCTTCTGGCGATGAACCCCGGCACCGTCACCTCGCCCCTGACCGGGATCGAGGTGATCGAGCCGGCTTTCGGCCTGCCGGCGATCTGGATCCCCCAGGCGATGCGCGAGCGCGCCGAGATGGCGGGCTACACCGTCGTCGATCCCTCGACGGTGATCGCGACACACCTGACCGAGATGGTGCGCAAGAACGCCCACGAGATCCTCGGCCGCCAGGAACTCCAGTCGCTCCTCGACACAGTTCGCAGCCAGTATCCGCTCATCGTCGACGAGGTGATCCCCAAGGTCATCTCCCATCCCCTCCTGCTGAAAGTACTCCAGAATCTGCTTCGCGAGGGCGTCTCGATCCGGAACATGGTGACGATTCTCGAGGCGCTCGCCGACTGCGGAGGCGTGAACGAGGTCGACACGCTGACCGAGATCGTCCGCCAGGCCCTGTCGCGCCACATCTGCAAAGGCCTGGCCGATGAGTCCGGCGTCCTGAACGTGATCTCTCTCGATCCGCGTCTCGAACAGCTGCTCACCCAGTCGCTGCAGAAGATCGAGGGCTCGGTCCAGCTCGCCCTCGATCCCAAGATCGCCACGGACCTGCTCGGGAAAATCAAGACGAAACTCGAGGAGGTCATGCAGGAAGGGCGCACGCCGATCCTGCTCTGCAGCGGAATGCTGCGGCTCAGCCTCAAGCGGTTGACGGAGCGGATGGCGCCCCGTCTGACGGTCCTTTCCTACAATGAGATTCCGACAACGGTCCAGCTCCAGTCGACAGGGCTGGTCAGTCTCGGCTGATGCATGAAATGAGTGAGGAAACGCATGCCTGATCAAGCGGCATCCCTGCGGGAACTCAAACGGTTCATCGACACGGTCGCTCCCGAACCGCTTCCCGGTCCGGACGCCTTTCTTGCCGCGCTCCCCTCCCCCTGCCCCTTCTACACCGTGGCCGTGGTCGTACCGGATAATATATCTCCATCAATACTTCCTCTCCAGAAATGGATCCGGGTGTTTTCCAGCCGCGGGCGCCGCATCCCCACGATCTGGGACCAGGGCGGAACCCTTTCCGCCACCGTCCAGCTGCCCGACACGCCTCCCGGGACACCTCAGGTTGTCCGGGTCGAATCTCCATTCGGACCGGTTACGGTCCTGCCGCGCCAGGCCACTCCCACGACGATCCAGCGGCGGCCCATTCCAGACCGGATCCGCTTTCTGCGACATCTCCAAAAGCTGTTCGGGCGGATCGGGGAACTGCTCGTCTCGATCCCGATGACGGAGTTCCGCAGCCACCTGCCGCTCCTCCACGCGACGGATGCTGTCGCCGTGCTCGTGCCCCAGCATCCGGACGCGGTCCTACGGTGTTATGAAGCCGTGAAGGCCGTGCACCTCTCGGGATATTTTTCCCCCATCTGTCTGGCCGAAGTCCCCGATGAACAGGCTCCGGGGGCAGACCGACCGGCCGAACGCATCCGGCTCGTCGCAAAACAATTTTTGTCTCTTGACCTGGCCCCCCCCGGGATGGTACTTTCTGGCGTCACCTCTCATTTCCCGCACGGCCGGGAAGGGCACCCCGCACCGACCCCCGGCATCGTCCATGCGTACGATTTCCTCCGCGTTGTATCTGATCGAATATTATATCCCGCACCGGAAGACCGCACATGACGGATTCAGTGAAAAAACCGATCGACAGCATCATCGCCGAGACGAAACGGCAGATTCAGCCTTACGTCTTCAAGCGGCTCGAATCGCGTCGGCCGCGGCAGGCGGGGCGGAAAATCGCGCGCACGATCACGATCACCAGCGGCAAGGGGGGGGTGGGCAAGACGAACATCGTCGCCAATCTCGCCATCTGTCTGGCCCAAGCGGGTCGGCGCGTCATCATCCTCGATGCGGATCTCGGCTTGGCGAACATCGATGTCGTGTTCGGCATCCGGCCGAAACACAACCTCACCGATGTCGTCACCGGCGATCTGTCCCTTGATCAGATCATGATCCCCGGCCCCCGCGGCATCCAGATCATCGCCGGCGGTTCGGGCATCAGCGAGCTGGCCCACCTGCCGGCGGACCGCGCACGGCGCCTTTTCGAGCAGCTCCGCTTCCTCGAGGACAAAGCGGATTATCTACTGATCGACACCGGAGCGGGCATCGGTGAAAACGTCATTTCCTTCTGCCTCGCGGCGGACCAAATCTTCGTCGTCACGACCCCCGAACCCACGGCCATGGCCGACGCCTATGGAATCATCAAAGTCATCAGCCAGTCCCGCCCCGAAGCGCACCTCTCGGTCCTGGTGAACCGCGTGGCAGACGACCAGGAGGGGGTTTTCGTCCACGACCGTCTCGCGCGGGTCGCCGAGGAGTATCTCCGGTTTCCCGTCCGCTGGCTCGGCGCAATTCCCCAGGACCCGCAGATGTATCTCGCCGTGCGCCAGCAGACTCCTCTGCTCCTGTTTTCCCCGATGTCCCCCGCCGCCCAGCGGTTCCGAAAGCTGGTCGCCGAAGTGTTTCACGAGACGCTCGAGGAGCAGATACAAAGTGAAGGGATGGAAGGATTCCTGACCCGGCTCTCGAAGTTCTTCGGCGGGGGTGTGCGGGAATGATGATCCAGAAATTCGTCGCCGACTCGTATCATGAGGCACACCTGAAAGCCCGCATGGAGCTTGGCGATGACGTGCTCGTTCTCAAGACCAAAACCTATCCCCAAAAAGCCTGGGGCGGGATCTATTCCCGGGAAGTCGTTGAACTGACTGTTGCGGCAGCCCGCAGCAAATCCGAGCCTCCGACGGTCACGGCCCCCGTCAAACCCGTGGCATCCGAGGAA
>DATCTT010000239.1:0-6502 GCA_036567845.1 Candidatus Ozemibacteraceae bacterium
GGCGTGCCACCACCGGCATCCCCGCCCGCATCCGACGGGGCGCTTGCATCGGTATTCGGAATGTTGAAGTCATCGGCACCCTGTGCGTAGGCCAGGCGGGGGCCGGCCGCAAGCAGGAGGGCCGACAGTGCCAGGACGAACAGCAGTCTGGAACCAGTCCTTGTTCTCATATATGCCTCCTTGTTGCCGATCAGTAGGCGCCGCCCATGATGTAGACCTTGGCGCTCAGGTTCACGGTCAGAAGCGGGGCTTTCGACTTGGTGTCGGTTTCGGCGGACACCGAAATATTGATCGAGCCGGCCGCGAGATTCACGATCTTGCGCTTTTCCATGATGGTCAGGAAGTTCCCGATGTCCTGGAAGGTGCCCAGCAGGCCCACTTCCACCGGCAGCTCTGACCACTGTTCCGCGCGGACCAGCGGGGAGATGCGGATATCCTGGAACTTCACGTTGAACTTGTTGGCGATCGCTTCGGTCGAGTCGAGCAGCTTGGGAACGACGGTCCCGAGCTGGTTCGATTCCATCTCGAGCTTCTTCTTCTCTTCCGTCAGCTTGGCGATCGACTCGTTGATGCGGGCGATCTCGTCGGCGACGTTCCGGATCTCGTCCTTCTTCCGCTCCAGATCCTTGATGTCGTTCTCGAGCTTGGTGCGGACCTCCATCGTCGGTTCCCAGTAGTACATCCAGAACGCCCCACCGGCACCGGCCGCCGCGAACACGATGATCATGATGACGACTGCGAAGTTATTCATGGTTCGCTCCCTCAGTTCTTTCCGACGTCCCGCTTGATGCGGCAGGTAATGTCGAACCGCCAGACGGGAGCTTTCTCATAGGTGTTTTTGTTGGCATTGCTGAGGAAGACTTCCTCGAAGTAGGCGTGGCCCTGGAGCTGCTTGATGAAGTTCTGGATGCCGAGGGTCAGCCGGTTGTTGTCCTTTCCGGGCTGTTCGGAACAGGCATACCCGGTCAGCTGCACGCGCCGGTCCGAATCGATGCGCAGGTTCGTGATCCAGACGGTCTTGTCGGGAACCACGGTGGTCAGGGACGAGAACACTTCCGACCACTGGAGCAGGTTCGCGCCGGAAAGCTGCTTGAGCTGTTCGATCTGGGCTTCCAGATTCCGCTTGTCCTGCTCGAGCCGGTCGCGCTGTTCGAGCTTGTCCTTGTCCTTGCGCACTTCCTCTTCGAGCGTCTTCTTCTGCTCCTCGAGATCGGTGTTGTAGGTCTCGATCCACACCGTGCCGAAGTAGAACAGCACAAGGATGGCAGCCAGCGCGATGACCAGGAAGATCGCGGCGAACGGGATCTGAATCGGCTTGCGCCGCTTAATGGTGATGAGGTTTACTTTAATCATCGTTTATTCCACCACCCCTCTGAGCGCCAGACCGATGGCGACGGTGAACCGCTGAAGATTGTTGTAGAGGATGTCGGTGTCGGGCACGGTCACCGAGATGCCCTCAAGAGGGTTCCCCATGGCCACGTCGACGCCGAGTTCGTTGCTGATGTAGGTGTTGAACCCCTTGAGGTTCGAGGAGCCCCCCGAGAGGATGATCCGGTGGATCAGGGGTTCGCGGGACTGGGCCTTGAAATAATCGAACGATCGGCGGATTTCCGAAGCAAGTTCCTCGACCGTCGTCTTCACGACCTCAGCGACCTCGTTGCCGCTCGAGTCGCTGATGTTGACTTCGGCCTCGTTGAACTTGATCTGCTCGGCCTGCTCGAACTCCTGCTTCATCACGTTCATGATCATCTGGGTGACGTTGTTGCCGGCGATCGGGATGTTGCGGGTGAACATCAGCACCCCGGACTTGAGCACCGAGATGTTCGTGGTGCGGGCGCCCGAGTCGATGATCGCCACCACCTCGCCGCCCTCCTGGGAGTTCGCGGTCAGCAGGATCGAGTTCTCCAGGGCGTTGATCGCGGCGATCGTGTCGACATCGATGACCTCCGGAACGGCGCCGCCGCCCTTGAGAACGTCGAGATACCCGTTCACCAGCTCTTTCTGCGCGACCACCAGCAGGATCGAGTATTTGCCGCCGCCCTCTTCCTCGGCGAGTTCGGCGAGCTTCGCATGCGTGATGCTGACCTCGTCGATCGCGTATGGAACATACTGTTCGGCTTCGATGCGGACGGTTTGCTCGAGCTCCTCGTCGCTCATGATCGGCAGCTTGGTGAAGCGCATGATCACGTTCTGACCCGAGATCGAGGCGAAGGAGCGATCCGGCCGGATCTTGGTGCTTTTCAGCATATCCTTGATCACAGCTGCGATCGACTGCGGGTCCTTGATATTGCCTTCCTCGATTGCCGAGGGGGGAACAGGCGCTATCGCGTATCCCGTCAGTTCCGGACCCGAGGGGGTCTTCTTGAGCTGGACAATCTTCACCGTCGAGGTGCCGATGTCTATGCCCACCGAGGTGTTGCTTGTCCCGAAGGTAAACAAGCCCATGCGTGGTTCCTCCAAGGTCGGCCTGGCCGCCGGTCTGTCCGGGCCGCGAACTGATGATTCTACAGAACGTCAGTTCTGTATCGACGTCATCTCGCTATTTCCTGATAGGGAATCGGGAGTATTTTTTCGGGAATCGCGTCATCGTTGCCTCCGAACCGTTTCGTAGCGCAGAAGACGCAGGGAAACATGGGAATAATATTGAGCCAGGATCTGCCGGTATGACCACCGGCGTTTGCCGAGCTCGATCGCACCCGCCTGGCAGAGCCCGACCTGGTGCCCATAACCGCGCCCCTGAATCGTGATGCCGCTTCGTGCCGTGATTCCCTGATTCAAGGGTAGACCCCGTTTGACGGAGGTGTCAAGGGTGCGGGGGATCCCGCTGACCACGATCCAGCCCGCTGTCGGCCGACGGACCCGCCGGATACCCGCCGAGGTCTGGACGACGAGCTGAGGCGGTCCGCTGATCCGGCCGCCCGCGAAGAGACGAATACTGCCGTAGCCCGCCGCCCCTGCTCCGGACGCGACGGGAACCGCCGAAGCCGCTGCCTGGACCGGCCCCTGTTGAAGAAGAACGAATGTTGTGCTGGGTAGATTGAACAGCCGCCGGAAGGTGGTGCCCTTTACGCGCAGTTCGCCCTTGTCGGTGCGCAGGCGGACCTGTTCGACGCGGTCCAGGGGGGCCGGCGAGAGGATCTCGGCGGCATACAGGGTGGAAAAGGAGAGCCCTTCGGCCGCGAGGCCTTTGCGAAGTCGGTCAAGGCCGATCTGCTCGGTCCAGCGGTATTTGGACGCGCCTTTGCAGTAGTCGCACCGCACCCGGCGCAGGTAGCGGGTCGGGGCTCCGCCATAGACCTTTTCGTTGTCCGAGGTCATCCCGCCGCAGGCCGCGTGATACATCGTCGAGATCGGTGCCCCGTCACTGATCAGGATCACACCGCGGGTGGCAGTCACGGCGGCGTCGACGCTTGCGCGCTCGGCCTTCACCCCGCCGTACACCTGACAGTGCTCCCGGTCGCACAGATCATACCCGTCCTTGCCGTGCTTGCCCCGGTTCGCGATTGCCCAGGTGCGCGCGATGACTGCCTGCGCCTTGAGAGTCTCGGCAGGGGACAGCGATCCGATCTCGCTTCCCACCACTCCGCGCAGGTAATCCTCGAGCCCGACCTGGTTGACCACGGCGGCGCCACTCTTTCCGAATGCCACATCGAAGCTGCCCCGATACGCACGGCCGTTGAGGGATAGAGTCCCCCGTTGCGCCTGGAAGTGCATCCGCCGTCCCACAAGGGAAGGGGCCGCCGGCTTTCTGAGGGGAATGCGGCGGGCCTTCTTCGGTTCGGGCTTCGGCGCGGCCGGCACGGTCCAACAAAACGTCTCGCCGGCCCGGAATACCTTGACACGGCGGTTCTTCTCGTCATACTGCTCGCCGCCCGAAGGGAACGTGATCTTCACGGACGGCATGCCCGCCTCGATACCGACCCGCAGAACCGGCTCGGATGAGGCCGATGCGGCGGAGATGCCCGCCATTACCAGCAGGAGCGGCAGGAGGAAGCGGAAAAGTTTGATGACCATATAGAGATGTTTCGGCTGAATCGGTCCACGGCATGACCCCCTTCTCGTCGATCGTTTGCTGGTGCTGGTTTCATAAGAACATGGTTTCGGGTAGAATGGAACGAGAAAAGATTCATCGAGAGGTCGACAGGTGAGAGGAGCATTGCTGTGGGTCGTCGGACTGCTGTTTGCCGGCGGCCTGGCGGCCGGGGCCGCCGAACCCCTGATTGCATCGGACAGTACGGCCATCGATGCAGCGGCGCTGATCCGGAAGATTGAGACCCAGTATCAGGGACGGTCTTCACATGGCACCCTCACCATGACGATTCGGACCCGCCAATGGAGCCGCTCCCTTGTCATGGAGGCCTGGTCTGAAGGGCGGGATCGCTTTCTTACACGCATTCTCGATCCCCGGAAGGAGCGCGGCACCTGCACACTCAAGGTTGGAAACGATATCTGGAACTATTTTCCCCGCATCGATCGCCTCGTGAAAATCCCCTCGAGTCTGATGGGCGATCGCTGGATGGGGAGCCATCTGACCAACGATGATCTGGTCAAGGAGAACAAAGTCGACGAGCTGTACGAGCTCACCGTCGAGCACCGGAAGGGGGCGAACGTCACGATTCTCGGCATTCCCCGGCCTGCCGCGGCCGTCGTATGGGGGAAGATCCGCTATGAAGCAGACCTCGAACGGGAGGTGCCGGTACGGGTCACATATTTCGACGAGGAGAACCGACTGGTCAGGACCATGACGTTCACGGACCTGAAGCGGATCGGCGGGCGGTGGCTTCCGATGCGGTTCTCCGTGAAGCCCCAGGAAGAGCCGGACGAAGAGACGGTCCTGGAATATGGCAACCTCACCTTCGACGTTCCTCTCGAGAAGGGGCTGTTTTCGATCCAGAGGCTGCGGCAAACCCCGTGATGCTGCTTCGGCTCGCCTGGCGCAACTTGTGGCGTAACCGGCGTCGCACACAGCTGACCATGGGCAGTATGGTGTTCGCGACATCGCTGCTCATCTTCACGCTGGCAATGTATGACGGGATGCTGTGGGACATGATCGAGAACGTCACCGAGGTGATGACCGGCCACCTCGTCATTGCGCGGGAGGGCTACCAGGACCGGCCCGAGCTGCACCGGACGATCGAGGGAAAGGCCGTGGAGACGCTGGCCAGCATCGCTTCGGAAGGCGGTGTTCTGGGCGTCTGCCCGCGTGTTTCCGCGTTTGCGCTGCTGAGTTGCGGCCCGGAGGGCAAGGCGAAAACACAGTCGGGGCGGCTGACGGGAGTCGTTCCGGAGGTTGAGCGGAGACGTGGCCGTCTTGCCCGGTGTGTGGTGCGGGGCAGATTTCTGGACTCGGCTGCCGGGCGGGATGTGGTGCTGGGAACCGATCTCGCCCGGAGCCTTGGCGCGGAACCGGGATCCGAACTGATAGTGATCGGCCAGGCGGCGGATGGTTCGACGGTCACTGAGGTGCTGTCGGTCGCGGGCATCGTCGACACGGGCGACCAGCTTCGGGACGGAACCCTTGCTCTGGTCGGTCTGGAGACGATGCAGCGGATGTTCGTTCTCGAAGGTCGTCTGCACACGCTGCATGTTTTCGTCGATCGGCCGCTTGCCTCCCGCGAGATCGCCTCAGCCCTTTCCCGGCGTTTTGTCGGGTGCGGCATCGAGGTGCTGCCATGGCAGGAGCTGCAGCCCCAGCTGGCCCAGGTGTTTTCCATCTGGCTGGGGATGCAGGTGTTCACGATGGGGGTGTTTTACTTCGGCATCGTTCTCATCACGTTCAGCACGATGTCGATGGCCTTTCTGGAACGGATCCGGGAGTTCGGCATGCTGCGTGCGATCGGTCTGAAGCCCGGACAGCTCGTGCTGCTCATCCTGTTCGAGGGCGGGCTCATGAGCACGCTTGCCGGATTGCTCGGCATGATGGCGGGTGCCCTCCTGGGATGGGGGATCGGGGTTCACCCGATCGATCTGGGCTGGTTTCTGCCGGCGATTTCCTGGGGCGGCACCACCGTCACTCCCCGTATCCGGGGCGTGCTGAGCCTGGTCAATGTGGCAATGCCGGGCGGGGTCATGATGCTTTTGGGGGCTGTCGTGGCCCTGGTTCCGGCCTGGCGGCTGTTCTTCCTGCGCCCCGTCAAGGCGCTGAGGGAGGGCTGAATGATCCTCCGGCTGGCCTGGCGGAACTTGTGGCGGAACCCGCACCGCACCCTGTTGCAGATCCTCGCGGTCGCCGGAAGTCTGTTTGTCGCCGTTTTTTTCAATAATATGGCATATGGCTCCTACCGCCAGATGATCCGCGAAGGCGTGAAGGCGGGGAGCGGACATGTTGGTATATATCATGAGCGATATATCAAGGATCGGAAGATCGAACAGTGGTTCGTGGTGGGGTCGGCCCCCGCCGGGCTGGAACGGCTGCCCGGGGTGACGGGGGTGTTTCCGCGACTCTTGCTGACCGGCCTGGCCCGCACGAGTCACGACGGCTGCGGCGTGGCCATACTGGGCC
>DATCTT010000240.1:0-1664 GCA_036567845.1 Candidatus Ozemibacteraceae bacterium
CTTCCGGGATCTCCAGGACGGGGATTCCGGAGGATGTCTCGAAGAGGCGGCCGCGGACCAAGGCGTCCTCCACCGCCAGGATTCCCCGGCAGAAGCGGTCGTGGTTCCAGAAACCGCGCTTCAGCGTTCCGTAGACGAAGAGTCTCAGCATTCCGTTTGTGTTCGGCTTCAAGGGTTCTGTTGGGTTCATTGCCTGGTTCATGGGGTTCATTGGAGTGTCTGTCATGGCTCCGCACCCTTTCTCTCTTGGGCGACGAACTCGAAGGGCTCCACCGAGTACGCGGCCAGGTCACAGCAATGGAACACCACCAGGCTCATGGGCGGGACCGCAATCTCACGCCAGCCTTCTTCCTCCGCCAGCACGGCGTCGAGGTATGCGGGGTCCGAAGCGTAGAGAACCGCTTTGCGGCGGGGATGCCACCGCAGTTCCAAGGGCCTGTTCCCCTTGAGCACGATGACGGTTTCCGGATCGGTCCGGCAGGCGATGATGGCGGTTATCTGCCCGCGGCAGCGCCGGAGGCGCGCCTTGAACCGCTCGATATCCATGGCCCCGTCCCGGGCGGCGTTCGCGGCCAGGCGGAAGAGAATCTCGCTGTCCACCTCGGCGAAGCGTCGCAGCTTCCAGCGGCGGAACAGGTAGTCGGCGTTGTAGATGGTGCCGTTGTGGGTGCCGATCACATCCCCGGCGCGGATCGGGTGGTTGTTGCTATTGACCCGCTCGTCCCCTCGGGTGCGCCAACGGGTGTGCCCGAGCAGGAGCGCGGCGCGATTGTCCATAGAGGCAAGGAGTTCGGCGAAGGACTTGTCCGTGACGAACCGCTCGGCCGTCACCGGGCGCTTGAAGAGCCGGTGTCCGCCGTCGGTGTCGAGCCATGCCGCGCCGGTGGCGTGTGGTCCGCGCTCCTCGCTCAATACAAGCAGGCGGGTGAAGAGCCAGGCGAGGTGGTCCCGTTCCTCCGCTCGCCGTTTCTTTTTTCCGAAGATGACTCCCGCGAGCCCGCACATCAGGGTTTCCCTCCCTGCGGATCGACGATGAATCCGCGGAAGACGCCTTCGGCGTACTCCTTCGGATGCTCCTCGATCCAACGAGCGGCGTCCGGCCAGCCGAGCTCCCCGGCCAGTCGGGCGACGACCGGCCGGTCGAGCATGTTGGTCAGTCCGGAGAGCCGGACCGCGTCGATGCCCTGCCAGACCAGGGCGGGAATCGGTATCCGCGCCGGTTTGTCGTCCTGCACCTCGGCAAGACCGTGTTTGATTAGGGCATCGAGGAAAGATGCGGCCTTTTCCTCCGGCGTATCGCCCCGGACCGTAAGCTCGACGCCGGACAGCATCTTGGCGTTGCGCAGGACCATGTCGATGTAATCCTCGATGCCCCGCTGGTCGGAAAAGAGCGTGGCTCCTTTCATGGCCAGGACTACGTCGGTCACCGTCGCCCCGGTGAAGATTTCGCCGTCGCCTTCCAGCGGCTGCCCATTGAGGGCGGTGTTTCGAATCAGCACTCTCATGACTCGCCTCCTTGCGTCCCGCCGGTCTCGTCCCCCGAAAACGCCGGAGGCCGGGTTTCGGGCCCGGCCTCCGTGAAGGGTTCCGCCTTGTCGGCGGGTTGTTCATTTGGTTTCACCCTGCCGCGTTTGAATGCCGAGTCCCCTGGCAGGGCGGCGATC
>DATCTT010000241.1:0-9604 GCA_036567845.1 Candidatus Ozemibacteraceae bacterium
AGCCGCCGCACTGGAGCATCGCGGTCACGGCGATCTTGCGCCACCGGTCGATTTTCGCGCGGCCCGGCGTTCCTGCCACCACGCGGCTCGTCAGCAGGGGCACGATGCGCCGGACACCCATCTCGACGGCTTTCTCGATCAGCCACTCGAACCGGTCGCCTTTCGAGACAGCGCAGTAAATCGTTGTTTTGGCCGCCGGTTCCCGGCCGGGCTCGGTCCATTCCCGGAGCTGGTAAGAACCCTGAGCCCCGAGAATGGCAATCGTCTCGCGGCCCGTTCCGTCGGTGACAGTGAAGGCATCGCCTGCCCGGAGCCGCAGCACGCGCTCGAGGTAATGACGGTTTTCGTCGCTCAGAACGCCGCCGGCATCGGGTTCGAGAACCCGCGCGTGCGGAACGAGCACCTCGTCGCTCATGCCTTGAACGGGATCCTCGGGGCATCGCCCCACAGGTCATCCAGCGCGTAGAAGCGCCGGGCATCGGGCTGAAACAGATGGACGACAAAGTCTCCGCCGTCGATCAGCACCCAGGTCGCCTGGGCATCGCCCTCGACGCGGGCGCCCTTCACGCCGGGCACCTTGAGGAGGCGGGCGACAGCGTCGGCCATGGCCTGGATGTGCGGCGTGCTGGTGCCCGTGCCGAGCACGAAGTAATCGGTATAGGAAACGAGGCCATCAACGTCGAGAACGGAGAGATCGATAACCTTCTTCTCGGAGAGGGCCTTCAGGGCCTGCACGAGCGTCTCGGGAAGATCGTGCGTCGCGACCCGGCGCGGCGTCACACGCTCTTCGCTGCGAGTTTTCGGGGCCACCTTGCGACGGGGCGGCTTGATGATGCCGGTTTCTTTCGAGGCCGATGCCCGTGAGCGCTTCACCGGTGCCTTTCGAGCCGCAACGGCGGTCTTTTTCGCAGCCGGGGCGGCTTTTTTCGCGCCGGACGTCGTCGCCGTCTTCGCAGTGACCTTCGTTCTGGTGGTTTTCTTCGTGGTTTCCGTCATGGTGTCCGTTTACCTTCCTGCGATAGGGAGACGCGTGCGCGACCTCCGTTGAAAATGCGACGGTTCCGCCTGGTGGCCGATCAGACGGCCAATCCGGGGCGGAACCGCACGGGAAAACATCAGGAGTTGCTGCCGATTCCCTTGAACACCGAGTAGACATACCGGCCGAACATGTATTTCTTCTCGGTCACGAACTGGAAACCGCGTTCGAGGGCCTTCAGGTTCAGGTCGATCAACTCTTTCTTGGCCTTGGGGGTGATCTTGGGCAGATTCTCGGCCATGGCCTCGTATGAGACCAGTTTGCTGAACTTCGCGTAGGCGCCGGCCATCACGAGGTTGGCCACGCGCGGATTGCCGAGCTCGTCAGCAATCTCGCTCGCCGGCACCTCGACGAGCCGGATGTCGTCACGGAATTCCTGGCGCTCAATCAGGGAGGAGTTGTACATCAGCATGCCACCGGCCTTGATGCGGAGGTTGAACTTCGCCACGGACGGGCGGTTCATCGCGATGACCGTGTCGGGCACCGAAACCAGCGGGGAAGCGATCTCGTGCGACGAGAGGATGACCGTGCAGTTCGCGGTACCGCCGCGCATCTCGGGGCCGTATGAAGGCAGCCAGGACACGTGTTTGCCGTTGCGCATGCCGACCTCGGCGAGAACTTTTCCCAGAAACAGGATGCCCTGTCCGCCAAACCCGGCCAGGATGATCCGTTCAACCTCTGCAGACATGCATGAGCCTCCTCGGAGATAGGGTCAGTTCCCTGATTTTACATCACCCGCGGCCGAAATTCCACCTTTCCCGCAATCTCGATACAGAAATGGGCGTTAAAAATCGACCTTGAACGGAAGGATGCACAATCCCATACCGAGCACGATACTCAGGACCGTGCCCGAAACGAACAGCGGAAACACGCTCAAACCGATGCCGCAAAGCAGGAAGAGCGCTTTCGCCTGTTTTTTTCCGTAGATGAAGTACCCGACGCCAATCGAGCCCCAAATCATACCGAGCATCATCGACGTCATGTCCCAGCCGTCGCCGTCTCCGGAGGGTGACCCCGTTCCTTTTGCCAGCTCGTTCCCGAGGAGCTCGTTCGCCTTGTTCAACTGGCCGGCATAGCTGAGCTCGTCAGCCTGCTTCTTCATTTCATCTTCCTGCGAAGCGGGTTTCGAAAGAGCAGGAAACCGGACAAGGAGGAGTCCCACCAACATCAGGAACAGTATCGCCCGAAAACTCATGGTGCGCATCCTTTATGCTGATTCGTCCGAAGCATCCCCGCGGGATCCTTTGCGGTCGATGCGGATCCCTGATGGTATCACAACCACCCATTGCCAGGCGGGGCCGCTTGCAGCCATCCCCTCATGGAACCCGCAAGACGGCCTTTTCGGGCGACTCCCGGGAGAAATGCCACCTGCTATCCGCAAGCCCGTCGAGGAACCGGACATCGTGGCTCACCAGGACCAGGGCGCCGGGGAACCCCCGCAAGGCCTTTTCCAGAAGCTCAACCGCCGGAAGGTCCAGATGGTTCGTCGGCTCGTCCATGACGATTAGGTGCGGACGACGAATGACACCCAGCGCCAGCAGGATCTTGCGGATCTCGCCAGGACTCGGCAGATCCCCCCGCAGAAGCCGTTCGGGTCGCGTTCCGAGGCAGCTCACGAAAGCCAGGACACGGCCAAGCTCGTCCGTATTCAACTGCCGCACCTCGCGAATCAGTCGTTCTCCTTCCACGATCGGAATCTCCTGCGGCAGATACACGACACGATCTGCCGGCAGGCTCAGCTGACCGACCAGATACCGGAGGAAGCAGCTCTTGCCCGTCCCGTTCGGGCCGCTGATACCGATCCGGTCCGCGGGCAGCAGGACAAGATCGGGAAAGGCGAGCGAGACAGACGGCCCGAGCGACAGGGTCCCCCTCTCGAGCCGGACCAGGACATCCCGATTCGACCGTTCCCCCTCGATCCGGTAGGCGAGATCGTATTCCTTCCGGAAGCCGATCTCCTCCAGCCGATCCCCGGCCTTCTCGAGCCGCCCCCGCAGCTGGCGGGCAAAGTTGCCGGCAATGGCATCCTTCCCGGTCAGCCGGGCCAGATCGATTTTTCCCCGGCCATCCGAATCGTTGCGGGAAAGATGTCGCTTCGACATCCGGCTTGCCGACCGGGCCACTTCGGCCTGCCTGCGAATCATCTCCCGATGCAGTTTGTGCACCTCATCCTTCGCGACACTCCGCTGCCGGCGCCGGTGCTCCTCCTCGAGCGCCTTCTGGGCGGAGGCCTCGGTGTAGGTTCCGTGCATGGGAAGGACACCCGGCGGATCGATAAATATAATATTATTGCATACACTATCAAGGAGGCGCCGGTCATGGCTGACGAGGATCCCGATGCCGCGGAAGGCGGCAAGCGCGGCCCGCACCATCTCCCCGCTTTCCCCGTCGAGATGATTGGTCGGCTCGTCGACGAGAAGGATATCGGGCTGCCGCCACAGCACAGTCGCTATCTGCGCCCGTTTGCGTTCCCCGTGACTCAGGGTATCCCAGCGTTCCCACCAGTCGGACCGTATGCCGAGAATGCCTTTCACCCGCGCGGCATCGGCGTCACCGGCATCGCGGAACGCTTCCCATCCGTCTGGCCGGAAATCCGTCCGCTGGTGGCACTGGCCAAGCCGGCCCTTGCGCAGGATGCGGCCCGCATCCGGCTCCAGATCGCCTGCTGCAAGTCTGAGCAACGTTGTCTTTCCGGAACCGTTCGCCCCCACGAGGCCCGTCCAGCCTGTGTCGAACTGGAGGCTGATCCCGCAGAACAGCGGTTCAGCCGCATCCGCATGCGTGAAAACCACATCGATGAATCTGATCATGAAATCCCCCTCGCCAGAGGGCAAGCCGGGCGCTCCGCACCGTGCCGGGGGCCAGGGAATCCGATGGCCATCCTGCTTCTGGAACGGGAGGGAAGGAACGCACGGGATTCCCGCTGCCCTTCCCACCGGACGGAGCGCGCCGACGAGCCGTCAAAAAAGCCCGCCGTTATTCCTGTCAGCGCCACCGTCTCAGTTCTTCAACCCAGTATCTCCTTCACAGCCGGCGGAGGCCAGCCAATGATCCTATTCGTTATTTTACCCGGGTCGTCCGAAAAACACAACAGGCGCCGGATGCAGGGACAGAGAACGCCCCGCGCGGGGGCACGCAGGGCGTTCGACGAAAGCGGAACAGTCAGGCGTTGGCGTATTCGTAGCCTTTGGTGAAAGCCGTCTTGTTGAGCTCGAGCATCTCCTTTTTCTTCGCGGGGGTGAGATGCTCAATCTGCTTGAGCGCCTGCTCGAGAGACATGACGGGACAGGCGCGCAGGAAGGCACCGGCCATGACGACGTTGGCAACACGCTCGCTGCCCAGATCGCCGGCAATCCTGCTGGCCGGAACCGCCATGGCCTTCACGTCACTCCGAAACGTCTCCTCGGGAATCAGGGACGCATTGTAGATCATGACGCCGCCCTTCTTGACCTTGGGAAGGAACCGCGTGACGGAGGGGCGATTCATCGCGATCAGCAGGTCCGGCTCGTTCACGATCGGCGAGGCGATCGGCGCCTCGGAGATGACCACCGAGCAGTTGGCCGTTCCGCCGCGCATCTCGGGGCCGTAGGAGGGGAGCCAGGACACGTTCTTCCCGGCCGCCATCCCGACCTCGGCCAGAACCTTGCCCAGAAACAGTACGCCCTGGCCGCCGAACCCGGCCATGATGACTTCTTCCTTTCCCTGGGGAATATTCATATATTATCCTTTATACCCTTCGATATTCAACGCACCACAGAGACACAGAGAAAAGCTATCCGAAATTCTGTTCATTCTCCGTGTCTCTGTGGTTCGTCGATCTCCTGCAATCAAGACAACGGGCGACCCTTGCGGGTCGCCCATGTCTCACAATGACGGGATGCGATGCCCTGAGGCATGCGCGGCCGGCCGGGGATCGTCAGGCCTCGATCTTGTGCTTGTCCCGGAACGTGCCCAGCGGGAAGACCGGGATCATGTTGTCGGTCACCCACTTGTGGGCCTCGGCGGGCGGCTTGCCCCAGTTGGTCGGGCAGATGCACAGCACTTCGACGAACGAGAAGCCCTTGCCATCCTTCTGGAGCTGGAAGGCGTTCTTTATCGCCTTCTTCGTCTTCATCAGGGCAGCCGGGGTGTTCACGGTGACGCGGGTCACATAGGCCGGGGCGTCGAGACAGGCGATCATCTCGGACATCTTGATCGGGTTGCCGGTCAGGGAGGCGTCGCGGCCGTAGGGCGAGGTCGCGGTCTTCATGCCGACCAGGGTGGTCGGGGCCATCTGGCCGCCGGTCATTCCATAGATGGCGTTATTGATGAACACCACCGTGATGTTCTCGCCGCGGTTGGCGGCATGGATGATCTCGGCCGTGCCGATCGCGGCCAGATCGCCGTCACCCTGGTAGGTGAACACGATCGAGTCGGGCCGGCAGCGCTTGATGCCCGTCGCGACAGCCGGGGCACGGCCGTGGGCGGCGGAGATGAAGTCGAGGTTGAAGTATTCGTAGGCGAATACCGAGCAGCCGACCGGCGCCACGCCAATCGTTCGTTCAGCCAGGCCCAGTTCGTCGATCGACTCGGCCACGAGGCGATGGATGACGCCGTGGTCGCAGCCGGGACAATAATGGGTCGGATTCGCGCTCAGGCTCTGCGGCCGCGAGAATATCTTCTGCATTTGCTTCGCTCCTTTGTCTGCGCGGCGCCGTCAGTCGGGGCGCACGATCTTGTCGACTTCGTTGAGAATCTCGAAGTCAGACGGAATGGTTCCGCCGGTGCGGCCGAAGAAGTAGACGGGCACCTTGCCCTCAACGGCCAGCTTGATGTCCTCGACCATCTGGCCGCACGACATCTCGACGACGAGGAACTGCTTCGTCTTCTTCGCCAGCTCAGCGACCCGGCCGCTCGGGAAGGGCCACAGGGTCTTCGGACGCAGCAGACCAGCCTTGATGCCCCGTTTCCGGCACTTTTCGACGACAGTCTTCAGGATGCGACTGATGATCCCGTATCCCACGAGGATGATGTCGGCGTCTTCGCATTCGTGCTCTTCGATCGACAGATCCTTCCAGGAGCCCTTCTCAAACTCGTCGCGAATGAACTGGTATTTCTGGTACAGATGCCAGTTGTGCTCCTCGAGGTGCTCTACGTCCATGAAGATCGTCGTGCAGAGGTTGCGGCCCTTCTTGTCGGCGCCGCGGTACCCGAGGCCCCACTTCTTCGAGTTGATGTCGAAGTTGACCGGCTCGGGCAGCACGACCGGCTCCATCATCTGGCCGAGAACGCCGTCACTGAGGATCATGACGGGATTCTTGAACGTGTCGGCCGCCTCGAACGCCTTCATCGTCATGTCAGACATTTCCTGGACCGAGTTGGGGGCCAGCACGATCAGGTGGTAATCCCCGTGGCCGCCCCCCTTGGTCGCCTGGAAATAATCCGACTGGGCTGGCGAGATGTTGCCCAGGCCCGGGCCGCCGCGCATCACATTGACGATGAGACAGGGAAGCTCGGCCGCCGCGATGTAGGAAATGCCTTCCTGCTTCAGACTGACGCCGGGGCTGCTGCTGCTGGTCATGACGCGCGCGCCGGTGGCGGCGCCGCCGTAGATCATGTTGATCGCGGCGATCTCGCTCTCAGCCTGCAGGAATACGCCTTCGACCTCGGGAAGCCGCTTCGCCAGATACTCGGGCAGCTCGCTCTGCGGGGTGATGGGATAACCGAAATAATGCCGGCAACCGGCCAGAACAGCCGTTTCGGCCAGGGCCTCGTTGCCTTTCATCAGGATCTTGTCAGCCATTGTTCGCTCCGTTTCTGGATGATTCAGGCCTTGTACACTTCGATAGCCACGTCGGGGCAGCTCCGGGCGCACAGCGCGCACGAGGTGCACTTCTCTTCGTTCAGCATCTTCGTCGGGTGGTATCCCTTTGCGGACAGATGATCGGAGACCCCGAGCACCTTCATCGGACAGCGTCCGATGCAGATTCCGCAACCCTTGCACAGGTCTTCATTGATTACCCATTTGGGCATGTCGCAACCTCCTGTTCCTTTCCTATGATCCAGGGTGTTTCCCAGTACCGGTCCAGCACGAGAAGCGGCTGACCGTCATACTCAACAAGATTCGTGGGGGCCTCATCGGAGGGCGCCCCCGCCGTGTGTGGCAGCATCCGCACCAGGGCCGGCGCCGCCACGGAAAAGGCGATCGGGATCCTCATCGTTTCGGCGAACGTTCGGACCTTCGCGAGGCCGGTTTCGAACAGTTCTGGCGTCGTTTCATTGATCAAATGCGGGTTGGCAACGATATGGGTCACCTCGAGCGAGGAAAGTTCGCAGAGCAGCTCGAAACTTTTGCGCATCTGCTCGGGGTTGAGAAAGCCGGGCCGATACGGATTGATCACGAAATACGTCTGGGCCTTCCGGGCCGCCGCCTGCTGCGCGAGCCGGCCGAGAACGCGCAAACCAAGCTCCCCCCCGCCCACGTCGCAGACGACCGCGGTGTCGTGGCGGGCGAGAATGCCGAACGCGGCCCCCGGAAGGGCCGGCATGTCGTTCGCAGTCACCTGCGCATCGGGGGCGATCAGCTTCACGCCTTCGCGTTCGAGGGCATCGCGCAGGTGCCGGACCCGGAAAAACGGGTTGACGATATCCAGGTCGAGCAGATGGGAAAGACCGGGGCCGAGCTGGCGCGCCCGCCGGATCGCGAGATTCAGCGCAAGCTCGGTCTTCCCGGCTCCCAGTCCGCCGATCAGGAAGGTGACACGTGTTTCATCGACCGGCATCGTCATCGGTGAACGACCTTCAGCGGCCGATGTTGCTCAAAAGCTCCTGGAACTTGTCGAAATGCGGCACGTCCACGCGCTCGATCATCTCGTGCATCACCAGCTCCATCGTGGTCACGATGGCCCCGGCTCGGCGCATCTTCTCGAGCGAGACCTTCCAGTCGACCTTCCGGCGGGAGCTGGTCGCGTCGAGAACAACGTGCACCCGGAAGCCGCGGGTGAGCGCATCGAGTACGGTCTGGCAGACGGAAACATGCGTTTCCATGCCGACCACCACCAGAGTGTTCGTGTTCATTGCCTCGAGGCGCAGCGTCAGGTCCTCGCTGCCGAAGGCACTGTAGCGGCTGCGCTTGATCGGCTCGAGGCGCGGAATCTGCTTCTTGATCTCTTCGATCGTGCCGCCGAACGTCTGGGGAGCCAGTTCGGTGAGGAGGATGGGCAGGCCGATCACGCCGGCATAGGAAACGAGGGTCTTGATGTTGTTGATCATCGGTTCCTTGCGGTAGATGGGCTTGATGCACTTTTTCTGCACATCGCAAATGAGAAGGACGGCGCCTTCGCGGGTCAGGATATCGGGGTGTCTCATGAGTGAGTGTCTCCTCGCCGTTAGATGGTCAGAGCGTAGTCTTTACCGAAATTGTTGTCCCAGAGCTGGTCCACGCCTTCGGGGCGGTAGCGCGAAAGCTGGAAACAGTACCGGATCTCGGCGCCTTTCGGAGCCCAGATCAGCCCACGGAACCTGCGGGGAACCGGCAGCCGCCGCACCACGAGCAGCCGGCCGTTCTGGTACAGCCGGTCCTTTGCCCGGTAGGGGGCGCTGCTGACGGAAAATTCACTGCCCCACTCGATGCCGTCGGCCTCCAGCTCCGTATCCTGAGGATACCCCCAGTCACCGATGCTCCAGTGCAGCCGCACGTTCACCAGCTCGCCGGCGTAATCGAGATACTCGACCTCGTGAGGCTGGACCAGTTGCGCGAACATGCTGCTGACGCGCTCTTCGCCGTTTGCATAGAACGTCTGGAAAAAATAGTGAAAAAGATATTTATCCTGCCCGTCCAGGTGGGTCGGAAGGCGGACGATCCAGGTGCGGCGCAGGGGGGCGGTGCCCCACTCGGGCATCATCACGAAGCTCTGGGTGCGGCTCCAGTCGGCAGGAAGGTTGATCGGCCCAAGCGCCATGTTGAACGTGACCTTCTCGATCCCGTCCTCCTGGTCGAGCCATTCCTTCCGGAGATAGGTGTACCCCTCGAACGGGCGGGTGGCGGGAACCTCGACGGTCACACCGGGATCGCCGGCACCAACGTCGGGAAACAGCTCCTGGCCGCGGTTCTGCTTGGGGGTAGAAGCACCCATCGCGCACTCCTCCTTGGAATGAACGTGGAAAAGTATAACACAAAACCGAACCCGCAACCGATCTTTTTGCGGCTCAGCGTTTCAGCGTGCTCTTGGCGGCGGTGATGTCGCGGATCATCGCCTCGGCATCCTTCGACAGCTTTTCGCCCGGCGGGGCAAGCTGCAGCACCTTGTTGAACGATTCGATCGCCCGGTCGAACGCATCATACTGACCGCCAAGCCCCTTGTCCGTCATCGCGAGGCCGAGGTGATAGTGATACATCGGCTCGTCGGGATTGCGGCTGATCGCAGTGTTGAACTTTTCGATCGCGGCATCGACCTGCCCCCTCTTGTAGAGTTCATACCCCTCGGCATGCAGGGCATCCGCCGGACTTGCCGCCGAGGCGACGGTTCCCGACGGGGCGTTTGCAGAAGCGGCGGCAATCGCGGCGGAAGCGGCGGCGGCTTCGGCAGC
>DATCTT010000242.1:0-2236 GCA_036567845.1 Candidatus Ozemibacteraceae bacterium
AGCTGTTGGGACCTTCCCTGTATCATTTACCCGGAGGGTAAACCCGATCTCTCCTGTTGCGGCTTCGGCCGGCTTCACCTTGACTTCATAGATGCCGGGCTCGGTAAGATCGATTGGGCCGAGCCCCTGATCATTGCGGAACGCGATGCGCGTATCGGAGGTCAGGATGACCTCGACGGTCCGGACGCTGGCAAGCGGGTTGCCCTGTCTGTCAACAACATCGAACCGCACCTGTCGGGGTTTGTCGATAAGCATGTAGTTGCTGATGGCTGCTTCGGCCGGCCGGTCCGCAGGAAACAGGCCTGTGTATTCATACAGCGAGGCGGCGGTGGCCGAAGCGGCGAGAGTGACCAGAAAGAGAACGGTGACAGACAGGTGTTTCATTGATTTCATCCTCATCGATCAGACTGGGCAACCCGAAGCATCAACGTTCCTCGCCCGAGACGGATTGCCGGTTCCCGATCAACGCACCCAGAGCGAGTTCGGATAATACTTCCGGAGGGTGTTCCAGACCGTCTGAGCCTCGATATAGCTGCGATGGCTCTGGTAAAGGTCTGCAAGCATGGCAAGGGCGTGCTGGGCTCGAAGGCTGTCGGGCCGGCCGGTCAGATACGCGAGCAGCTGATCGACGGCTTTCGTCGGGAACGTGCTCTGGAGCGCCAGAGCCAACAGGAGTTTGCGGTCCTGGTCGTTCGTCATCAGGAAGAACGGCCGGAGAATATCCTGCATCATCTTTTTCTCACGGCTGGAAACGGCTTCGCCGGCGTTTTCGATCGTTTCCCAGGAGCGCATCCGGTTGTCGGCAAGCGCGTAATAAACGGCTTGCATCGGTAGACCGCGAACCGAGCGGCTGCTCTGGAACGTGTCAAGCAGCGTGGAGAGCTCGTCTTTCGCACCGATGAAGCCTGCATTGATTGCTTCCATCTCCTGGAGAAGCCCCTCGGTGATAACCGGAAGAACGCCGTTGTCATACGGCAGCAGGGCCTTGTGATCGACAAGAATGTCGCGAAGGGCCGTACGGAAGATGGCCTTGTCGATATTCTCGGGTGTCAGCACCTCGAGATTCTCTTCAAGCTGGAGTTTTGGAGCCCAGGCGGGAATCGCACGCAGGCCGTCGAGATACGTGCGGGCACGGGCAGCGTCACGCAGCTCATACCGGCAGACCGCCGCCGCCTGGAGGAGTGCGCGGCCGCGAAGCTCGGGATCGGCTTCTGGGAAGTCGCGCAGGAACGCGGTGAGACGATCGAGCCGCTGGATCGGGGCGAGATTGTGGCGGTGTTCGCGTGTCGTTCCGAGGAAGGAGACCTCGACGCGATGGTAAGCTGGCTGACGGCGGTCGAGCCGCTCGATCAGCTCGATGGTCGCCGCGGGGGCGGCGGCGCCGAAATACCCTTCTTGGAGGGATTCCTCGAGGGCGCGGACCGCAGAGTCGCCCGTAAGACGCCCGGCCCGAACCTGTTCGAGAGCTTCCGACACGAACGCCGAGCCCTTTTCGAACCGCTTGCGGTCGCGGCGCACCCGGCGGCTGGAAGGCATTTCACCGAGCCAGGCCTCAGCCGAGCGGTATTTGTGAGCCGATAGGTGACCGTCGAACTGGAGCGCGGTCAGCCGGTTCCGATGGCCGCCGCGGGGAAGCGCCGTGGCGGAGGCGATTGCCGCCTCGGCGTCTCCGGGCATCCCTTCGGCGTAATCGAGCAGAGCCTTCCGAAGATACACGTCGGAGAGATAGCGGCCCTTCGGGTAAAGCGATATATATGTATCGATTGCTATTCTGACTTCGGTGAATAGGTCGGGGTGGAGACAGCGGGTCGCGAGTGCGAGCCCCTCGGCGCGGTCTCGATCGGAACGCTCGGGTTTGGTCATCTCGAGGGCGGCCTGGAACGCTTTCCGATACAGGACGCCTGCTTGGTCGGGGGCCACCGCGCTGAGCCCGTCGGCCTCCTTGACGATATTTGAGACGCGGAGCATCTCGGAAGACGCCGCGAGGGAAACATCCGGCTGCCCCAGGCAGACGGCAGCGGCAAGGGCGAGGCCGATGGTCGCTTTTGAGATCCTGCTCATTGTGATTCTCCTCCCTGTGGTTTCTGATCACTCGGACCGGCTGGCGGTTTCTCTCGCATGCCGGGTTTTTCATTCCTATTTCGGCGGTTCCGGTCGCGCCGGCGGGAACGGGACGACTGGCCGCCCTCGCCTTCCGGACGACGCGGCCCCGGGATCTGGGTGACGGCGGCTCCCG
>DATCTT010000243.1:0-21692 GCA_036567845.1 Candidatus Ozemibacteraceae bacterium
CCGCCGCGCATGATCCCGCTGCGCCCCGCCTGATGATGCCGGTTGCAGGCTGTTACGCGGATCCCTTCAAGCCGGTGGAGATCAAGCTCGGCAGGGAAATTCCCTCGGGAGTTCCTCTCGAGACGTGCATGAACGTGTATCTGCTCGATGCGAAGGGTGCGGAACAGCCTGCGCCCGGCCAGTATTTCCCGTCGGGCCCCGATGGCGTTCGGTTCATTCCGGTTGGCCTCACGAACGGCGCCGTCTATCATATCCGCGCCCGTGATCCGCTCACGAAGGCCGATCTTGCAGCATTCACCTTCGCGACCTTCCCCGAGGTTCGGATGAATATCGTCCGCGATACAGAAGGCAATGTCCGGCTCGAGATCACCTGGCCCCCGATTCCGGAATTGATGCCCGGAGAAGACGGCCAGGTCACGCGTCTCGATCACACCCGGGTTGCCGTGCTCAGCAATGGCGCGGAAATCCTCGGACTCGACGTGAATGCGGCTCTGCCCCCATTCGGAAGCATCAACGGGGTCGAGTATCGTGGGCAGCCCTGGCGGTTTTCCGTGATGATCCCCCGCGACAAGGCGGGGGATTCCACCGCGAACATCGAAGCGCTTCTTCAGGCGCGCATTTCCGGGGTGGAAGCCCCGGTTGAGGTGATGAAAACGAGTCTCACGGCGAGTTCCGTCACGATCCCGTCAGCGACATCGGGCGCTGCGACGATTCCCGCCACGCGCACGACGACGGTGACGGTGTCGACCGTGACCCAGCAGCTTCCGCATCCGGCCGTGGCTCCCGCGGAACCGGCGACGCTCGCAACCGCTTCCGAACAACCCATCACCCCTGCTTCCCTGGCCGCCCCTGTCGCGGAGCCGCCCGCAGCGGCACCGACGACGATGGTTCCCGCACGACCCGTTCTGTCCGTTCCGGAGCTCCCGGCGATCGTTCCTGTGGCTGATCCGGGACCGTCCGCCACGCTCGAAGTGCTGAAGAAGTTTCCGGCAGGCGAGGGGAGTCAGAATGATGCGTTCAGCTGGCCGAAAGGCCTGACCTGGTCGCCGGACGGCTCTCTCTGGGTGGTCGACAGCCAGAACCGTCGTCTGCTGCGATTCCTCGAGGACGGCCGTCTTCTCACCTCGCTTGGCAAAAAAGGGAAGGGGCCTGGCATGCTTGGTCTGCCGATCGAGATCACCGTGGCCACCTCGGGCATTTTCGTCACCGACACCTCGGCACACACCGTGCACATGTATGACGCTCAGGGAAGTTTCGTGCGTGATATCGGCGTTTGGGGCACGAAATCCGGCCAGCTCGATCTTCCGCACGGGGTCTTCGTGGATGGCGACGAGGTCTGGGTCACGGATCGGGGGAACACGAAAGTGCTTCGCTTCGGGCTCGACGGGGTGTACCGCGGCGGGTTTGGCAAGAAAGGGGAGCTCGAAGGGTATCTGACGGAGCCCATCGGGATCCGGATCCGGAACGATGTGATCTGGATTCTCGAAGGCAAGAGCGGCCGTATTCAGAAATTCTCGCGTGACGGCAAGGTTCTCGGCTCGTTCTCAACGACTGCGAAAGAGCCTCTCGCGCTGGAGATCGACCCCTGGGGGTATGCATGGGTTGCTGACGGGGAAGGGCATCGCGTCATGCGGTTCGACGCGAACGGCCGCCTGCTGATATCGATCCAGCCCGGCGCGAGTGGCCGCCAGTGGATTCCGACCTCGGTTTCGGTGCGCCCGGACGGGATTGTCGCCATCGGTGACGGGGAAGACCGATCGGTACACCTTTACAGAATCAAGAAACCCTGATGCTTGTTAGGATGCCGATGTCGCGGCGTACCCTGCTTCGGAGAAGCCTTTTCCGCCTCCTGTGCGCGTCGGTTGTGACCCTGGCCGTTGCAGCAAGCGCAGCCTCCGTTGCCCAGGAGGCTGTTTCCGAACCGTGGGTTATCGCGACCTCGACGGGGAAGGTCTCGGCGCCGTCGTCAGGCCTGATGCCGGGGGAGGGCTGCGAAACCGGATCGGATGGCCAGATGCGGATCTCCGGCCCGGGAAAGTCCCAGATACGGCTCCGGGAAGACGCCTCCCTTCACAGGAAGGATGACGCCACCTGGGAAATCAGGGCGGGACTCGTCGGCTTCCGGTTCGACCCCGCCTCCGGACCGCTCCCTCTGCAGACGCTCACCACGCCGTTCGCACGGGCCGAGTGCCGGGATGGCCTCTTCGTCATCAAAATTGCCCCGCATCTTGTGCGCATCGCCGTTCTGCGAGGGACGGCCGAAATCACGGGATCCGGCGGGGTCCGGCGGCACCTCGAATCGAAGCAGGAGTGCGCCGCGACGATGTCGGCCCTCTCGGCCCCCTATGTGACCAACGACGATCTCTATTTCGCCTGGTACTGGGACAAGTAACCCGGGGCCATCCGGGGATGCTGTTCACCCCAGAAACACAAAGAACGGTACCGGTCAAAAGACACCGAAGTGCCACCGATCCCCCGTGGGGTGCATCGTGACCCCCCGGGATCAGTTCAGGGAAACATTCGTGAACAGGTGAATGTACCGGCTCTTGAGCACATCGTTTTCGTAAACGTCGCCAAACACCTGCATCTCGTATTCATCCGTGGGTGTATTCGAGAGGCCGATCAGATACTCGCTCAGCTGGATAGCGTTCTCCTGGGGGGTGCTTTCGTAAAGGACGTAGTTTGTGCCTTCTCTACTGAGTCTTATGTAATATTTCACTTTCCCAGATGAAGAGATCTGTTTGAAGAAAACGCTAATTATATTGCTATTGCTATCATAACTATAGTTTGGTGGAGAATCATTCCAAGTGGTTCGAAGGAGAGTCCAAGAAAGGTTCGGGCATAGAAGCGTTTTTGTTTCTCCCCCGATCGTGTATTTCAAATAATAGTCGCCAGAACCGAATGAATTCCAATTTTTATACAACGTCGTTTGATACCAGGATTTGAGATTATCTATGAAAAAATCAGAATTAAGAAGCTTCGTGCCTTCCGGGTGCTCGATCCAGCCGCCGGTGACGCCGCTTCCGCCCGCGTAGCCGAAGATGCCGTCCTGCATGCCGCTCGAGCGGGTGATCCGGACCGGGACGATACCACCACGGAAGGGGCCGTCCGAGATGGCTTCGCCGCTTTTCCCGCCACAGCCGGCCGCGAACGGGAGTGTCATGCAGGAAAGGACGAGAATCAGCAACAGAACATGTCGTTTCATGGCACCGGACAGGGTATCACAAGTTTCCCCGAACGTACAGCGGGATGATGCGTAAGCGGAATCGAAAGCTCGATTCACCACAAGAGGCAGAGCGACACGGAGATTGTTCCCCACGGCTGATCCTCCAATGAAAGATCCGAAGGTCGCACGACCGCATCAGCCTGTTCAGATCGGCGGGGTATGTCTGTCGGGAAAGCAGGGTCGTCTTACCGTGGTCTGAAGATGCGTCTCTCGCTTTTCCGGCTTTTCATCCTCGCCATCCGTGGCAACCGTGGGTTCATTCCCGTTCCGATCTCTTCGGCAGAGCATTTTCCCTGACTCGGAGTCTTGAAGGACCTGATATGCGTTGTCCGTTCGCGGGGGAACGGGATAGAACTTGACAGCAACGGCGGGGGCCGATAGAGTTCCTCCCATGCGGATCATACACTCTCTTGAAGGTCACTCCTGGAGCGGCGGGCAACAGCAGGCTCTGCTTCTCGCCACCGGCCAGTCGGCGCGCGGGCATGACGTGAAGCTGATGTGCCAGCGGGGCAGCGAACTCGAGCGGCGGGCCCGCGAGGCCGGGCTCGATGTCGCGTCCCACGATTATCGCGGCGAGCTGCATCCGGTCTCGATATACGGCCTCAACCGGGTGTACCGGGAGTTCCGTCCCGACGTGGTGAATGTTCACCGTGCCTGGGCACACACGCAGTGGGCGCTCGTCTCGCTCATCAACCGGTTCCGAGGTCTGATCGTGACCCGGCGCGTCCTGTTTCGGCCCGACTTCAACCCCGTCAGCCTCATCAAATACCGAACGCCGGCCGTTCGCGGCTACATCGCCGTCAGCGGGGCAGTCGCAGGCCGCCTGAAGGAGACGGGAATTCCGGACCGGCGGATCCGCATCGTTTACTCCGCCACCGACATCGACCGGTTCTCCCCGGCCACGCAGGAGCCGCTCGCAGGCCCCTGGCCGGTTCCCGCTGGAGCTCCCGCAGCCCTGCTGGTCGGCAACTACAGCCGGAACAAGGGGCACGACCTCTTGCTCGACGCATTCGAACGCGCTGCCCGGAGCTGGCCGGAACTTCATCTGGTGATCGCTGGTCACGGCACGGATTCAGGGCCGCTTCCGGAGAAGCACGCCACCCTCGCGGCAAGAGACCGGATTCATATCCTGGGGTATAGAAAAGACGTTCCGGCCCTGCTCGCTCGCGTCCGGTTCTCGATCAACGCTTCGTATGAAGAAGGGTTTTCAGGCACCGTTCGGGAATCACTGGCGATGGGTGTTCCCGTCGTCGCTTCGGGGATCCCGGCGAACCGGGAGATGAACGGGATCGTGCCGCTCTGCCTGTTCGAGCCCGGCAACGCCGATGATTTCGCCCGTGCCCTGCTCGAGATGCGGAAGCCGGATGACGAACGGATTGCCGCGGCCCGCAGAGAGGCAACGGTGCGGGCTTTCTCGGCCGGTTCAATGGTGGAAGCCACCCTGCGTGCCTACCGGGAGCTCGAGGCCATCGGGCCATGGTGAACGCCGTTCCCGTTTTGTATTATCACCGCATCGGAGCCCCGGACCCGATCCATCTCAGCATTCCGACCTGTCTGTTCGCGGAACAGATGGGGTTTCTCGCACGACACGGCTGGAAAAGCCTGACAATGAAGGAACTGGCTGACCATGTCTCGGGGGCAGCGCCGGCCCCGTCGCGATCCGTCGCGATCACGTTCGACGACGGTTTCCGGGACAATCTCACAGAAGCCCTGCCGGTACTTCGCCGCCACGGCCTCCGCGCAACGGTGTTCGCCTCGGCCGGATTCGTCCGGCCGGTGACGCAGCCGCCTTCCCGGGTGATGCGGGGGTTCACCGTGGCTCAGAGAGCGGCCGTGGCCGGCGATACCGGTGATTTTCTCTCCCCATCCGAATTCGACGACCTGCGCGCATCCGGGGTCGAGATCCACGCGCACGGCTGGCATCATGGGCAGGTGTTCCGTGAACCGCGCATCACCGGCTTTTATCCGGAAGACGACGATCACTGGGCAATTCCCACCGCGTGGCGGCAAATGCCCGCGATGAAGCGGCTGCCAGTCTTTCCGCGAATCTCCGGCTTCGTTGCACCGGCCTGGAAGCCGATCGCGGCGAAGTTTGCCGCCGCCGACGGCACGTTTTCACGTGGTCAGGTTCTCGATGCCTCCTGGTTCGACGTCGAGACCGAGGAGGACCGGCGCCGCCGCATCCGCGACGAGCTCGTCCGGTCGCGGGAGTTTTTCCACCGGTGGCATGATCCCGAGTGTGACGTCTTCTGCTGGCCTTGGGGAGCACATGATCCCGTATCCAGGGAAGAGGCGGCGCATGCCGGGTTTGCCGCGGCTCTTGCCACCTCGACCGGCGCAAATCTCCCGGGCTGCGACCGGTTCGCGATCCACCGGTTCCCGGTCAAGAAGCCCGGCCTGTTCCGGTTTGCCGTGGGCCTCCTGCTGCGCAGCCATCCCCTGACCAGCCATCTCTACGGCCTGGTTCGCGGTCGTTTCTGAACGTTGTGGTATAATGAGACCATGATTCTCCACCCCGACGAGATCATCAAAAAGACGCAGAAGTGCCTGAAAGAAGGCCGCAACCCGGCAAGCGCCCTTTCCGCGATCGGCATGGCCTATTTCGAAAAGGGGCTTCTGGACAAGGCCATCTATTATTATCAGAAGGCTCTCGAGCGTGATCGGGCTTTTGCACCGGCCTTTGCGGGGCTTGGGATCGTGTACGGGAAAAAAGGTCTTGTGACCGAATCGGTGTTCAACCTGAAGGAGGCGATCCGGCTCTCGCCCGATTGCGCGCTGTTGTACAACTGGCTCGGTGACGCCTACTTCGACCTCGGCCGCACCGAGGATGCGATCCGCGAGTATGGCCGGGCGACCGAGCTCGACTCGCTCGATTCGAATGCCCACAACGATCTGGCCGACGCCTACCGGCGCAAGGGGGATTTCACCCACGCCCTGGATTACTACCAGAAGACGCTCGAGATCGACCCGTCAGATACAAATGCGATTCTCGAAAAGGCCCAGGTGCTTCTGCACCTCGACCAGCGCGACGAGGCGAAGAAGCTGCTGTTGGGCATGGTCGAGCGGTTTCCCGATGCCGAAGACACGAAAACGGCGAAAGTCGTGCTCGGCGCCCTGTTCACGCAGGAAGGCGACTATATTTCGGCCCGTGACTATCTCGCCCAGGCCGCCCGGGATTATCCGTTCAATCCGACGATCCAGTTCCATCTCGGGCTATGTCATCTGATTCTCGATGAGCCCGAGACGGCACGCACCCATCTTCAGCGCACCATCGATCTCGACCCGACGAATGCGCGCGTGGCGAAGCTGATGCACCAGCTGAGGAAACAGCCGCGATGAGAGACGTCCGGTTTGGCCGCGAGGGGATGGTGCTGGTCGTCGTGATCGTCTGCATCATCTTCGTCACCATCTTTTTCGCCTCGATGGTCGGCCGGGTGCGCCATGAATCAGGCCTGACGGCCCGTGCCTCGATCAACGAGCGGTTGTACCAGGTCGCGACCGCGATCGGCCGCCTCACCGTGCGCAAGCTCCAGCGGGACTTCGAGACCTACGACAAGAAGTCGGAGCAGAACATCATCGACATGGTGTTCAACAACGGGGGCAAGATAAAAGACGTCTCGTATGACAGCATCATCAGCAATCTCGACGTCGTGAAGAAAATCCGTGAGGAGTTCAAATCCCGGTGGGGGGATCTGGACATCAAGGTCACGTACAGCGTCGAGGTGCCGGACAAGAACGATTTTCCGCCGTATATGTCCGGGCTCGATAATTCGCCGTTCGAAAGGCGAGGATATATATCTGCTGATGTAAAAGTTACTCACCGAAGTCACTCGAAACACTGCAAGATCAGCAAACAGTTCCTTTTGACACGGCTGTTTGCGGCGCCGTTCCACCGGTTCACCCTGTTTTCGACGTGTGGGGCGGCTCTCGATCCGGACAAAGTGAACCGGCTCGAAAAGTTCTACGATGACGGCACTGTCCTGGATCCGAAGCCTCCGCTGCAGCTGTTCAACCAGCGGATCAAGGGGAACAAGATGACGGTGGGGGACGTGAACTACCTCAATCGCGACGTCAACCCCGTCGTCACTTCGGCCGACTCGTTCGTTCAGAACGGCTGGGTATATCTCGGCTCGGGCTACTCGGGCGACAAGACGCTCCGTCTCAACGTCATGGCCGGCTCAATGGGCGGGATGCCTGACGACGCGTCGGACAGTAAGCATTACAAGAAATACGGCGAGTTCTTCCATCTCTACTACACGGCCAAATCCCTCGGCTGGCGGGGCTCATCGGCCTGGGGGGCCTGGCTGAACAGCCGGTTCCCCGGGATCACGGACGGGGATCCGCCAGCCCTGAAAATCAGCTACGTCGATTACGGATATTTCCGGTATATCGGGCAGAACAACCCGATCGAGATCAACCAGCTCGAGGCGCCCCCCGGCACCGGCCAGACCGTGTTCGGCCACATCGACACCTCAAAGTTCAAGGCCAGTGCCCTGCATCTGTTCGGCACGCCGACGATGTGCACGCCAACACTGCTGTTCGGCCGGATCGAGCGCCAGTATTTGCGCACGATGGCGTTTCTCGTCGAGAAAAACATCTGGCCGATCCGCTGGATGACCGCGCAGAGCGATCTCACGGACCTCTGGCAGAACGACATCGAGCCCTGGCTGGCGAACTTTTCAGGGGACCGAATCGACCAGGCGCGTGATGCCCTTTCCCAGCTGCTCGTGTCAACCCCCTCCCAGGGCGGCACCCCCTCCCCGCACGCGATCCCTTTCGAGTTATACCGCGACGGATCGGCCCGCGACCCATCCGTCGGCCCGCCGCTGCGACCGCATCTCACCAACAGCCCCTACATGACTGTCCTCCAGAATCTCGCGAAGCCATCGTCCGTCGAGCCCTGGAACACCGCTGTGCCATCGAACAAGTATCTCCCGAACGGTCCGGGCGATCTGATGAAATCCGATTACGAGTTCAAGGATGATGAGAACCTGCATTACTCCGGTAAAATCAATGCCATCCGTGTCGATCCGAAGTATTTCGACGCATTGAAACAAAGAACAAGCTATTATATCAACGAGAAGCCCACCAATGGCGATGCCCTGCCGTTGTTCGACGATCCGAAATTTCCCTTCTTCGACGACGAGTTCATCGACAAGGAGGATGATGGGCCGAAAACAGAGAAGGCCTGTTATCTGAACCAGATCATCGGCTTCGAATCCTCGGTCGAGATCAACAAGCCCCTCAGAATGCTCAAGGGCGGCATCATCTGGACGAAGAAGGACATCATCATCTCGGCCCCGATCATCAATCCCTATCTGGAGAAGGCGACGAGCAATGACAACTTCGGTTGGCTGACCCTCGTGGCCGGCGGCCGGATCATCATCCGGAACGACAAGTTCCCCGCGAAGAGCGGCGGCGGCTTCCCCGAGCTTCACGCGTTCCTCGTCTGCTGCAACGGGAACACGGGGCGGGTCTCGATCGATTCGCCGGTACACATCATCGGCGGCGTCGCGGTCGATGACATGAGCGATCTGATCGAGAAGGGGAGCATCATCGAGTGGGGCTTCATGCGTTCCGAACTGAGCGTGGGCGTCAAATCGAGCGGCAAGAACGACCTGACCAGTGAGGATTTCCATGGACTCGCCATGGGCCCGATGGACGGCGAAGTCGTCTTCGAGCAGTGAGAAAACTTTTGATGCCGGCATCCGTATCAGAATGATGAACGAAGACTCGAGAACCGATGCGGAGATCGTGTCCGCCGTTCTGGC
The DNA here is from genome assembly GCA_036567845.1 of Candidatus Ozemibacteraceae bacterium. GTDB lineage: Bacteria > Muiribacteriota > Ozemobacteria > Ozemobacterales > Ozemobacteraceae > MWAR01. Next base: position 8,998 of record DATCTT010000243.1, read on the forward strand.
CGGTGACACGGCACAGTTCGGGGTCATGGTCGAAAGGTACGAACGACTGATGTACAGCTATCTGCTGCCGCAGGTCCGAAGCCTCACCGAGGCCGAGGATATCGCCCAGGAAGCCTTCATCAAGGCGTTCCGGCATCTTGCGTCGTTCGATGCCGGCCGCAGGTTTTCGGCCTGGCTGCTGCGGATCGCCCGCAATGTCATGATCGACCGGTTCCGGCGCCTGCAAAACGAGTCCGCGGTCATCTCGGTATCCCAGGACTGCCTTGCCCGTGTCCGGAACACCTCTGCCAAGAGCGACCCTGCCATTCATCTCGAGATGCACGAGGAGTTCCGCCGCACCTTCCAGGACATACTCGCCCTGCCGGAGGAGCTGCGTGCGCCGCTGATCCTCCGGGTTCTCCAGGAACTGCCCTACGAAGAGATCGCGGATGTTCTTGATCTTCCCATTCAGACGGTAAAAAACCGGATCTTCAAGGCGCGCCAGGCTCTACGCGGAAAGCGAGATGCAGCAAATGACATGTGAACGCGAAGAACTGCTGAGCCGGTACATCGACGGCGATCTCGGTGCCCAGGAAACCGCTGAAATGCGGCGTCACATCGCCACCTGCCGGGAATGCCAGGGGGTATACCACGAGACGACCCGCCGGGAAAAGGCTGTTCGAGACACGCTTTCCGCCGTCGTTTCCTCGATGCCCCTGCGCGAAAAGGTGATGCAGCGCATCGCCGCCGAGCGTCTCAGCCCAGAATGCCTGCGCGAGGCGGCACGCCCGGCCGGAAGGCGCGCACCGATGCTTGCCTGGGCCCTTGCCGTGGTGATCGTCGTCGCAGTGTCGACGATGCTGTATCTCACCACGATGAAACCGCCCCAGGGCCGCTCATCTGCGGACATGATCGCGATCATGGGGCTTCAGGATGGCTCTGCCGTCGGTCGGAAAACGCTTTCGCAGCGGGGCACCTGTTTTGCCCCTCCCGGCTTCGCTACACCGATGCAGGGCAGCCTGGCGCTCTTCCTGCACGGGACGAAGCGTAAACCGGCGCTGTTCATCGGCAGCGCGACGATGCAGCTCGACTTCAACCGGATCACCTGGATGGAGGGAGAGGGTGATATCGTAACCGCTGCCAACCACGATATCGTCGTACGTATCGGGGAAGACGAACTCCTTCTGAAAACTGCCAGCCTGCACCTAAAGGGCGCGGCGGCCTCGTATCAGGCGACGCTCGCAACCGGCACGGCCTATCGATTCCGGAACAACCGCGCCGAAGCCCTGGCGCTCGCATCCCCCACGGCCACGACCACAGGCCTTCTGCCCGCACGCGAACAGGCTTCCACCGTCGAACATCCGGAGACTTCGGAGCATCCGCCGGCATCTTCCGAATACCTTTCCCCCCAGACCGGCCAGGACCCCGCACCGGCAGCTCCGGCACACCCGGTTCCGACAGCCAATCCGGCCAGCCAGGCAGCCTCGACCCAGACGGCCTCGTCGGCAGCCGGTACGCAGGGGGAGACGGTCGAACCCGTTCGCAACCCCTTCGTCGTGCCACAGATCAACGGGACGGTGGGCGAATGAGACGGATGTGGCAGTTCCGACGCGCCTTTTCCCTGCTCGAGATCCTTGTCGCTCTCGTGTTCATGAGCTTCGCCTTCCTGCCGATCTACAACCTCTTCCGCTTCGGGACACGGGGCACGACGAGCAATGCCCGTGAAATCGAGGCGACCAACTACGCCTCGGATCTCATCAACTTCCTGCGCGACCGGAAGGCCAGCGAGCTTGCCAAGGTGTTCAAGGACGATGTCGGCAAGCTGAAGACGATGAACAACGACGCCGAGATCATGGACCAGCTCCGAAAGATGGGCACCGGTGGGGCTGGGACCGACATCGTGCCGCCAATCGAGGAAAAGGGCTACACCCGGAGCATGACGGTGACGAAATACAAGGCTTCCAGCAAGACGCTGGGCGGCCTGATCAGCGATTTCATCAACCGGCGGTCGAATGTCATGAACTACCTCGTCTCGGTGCGCGTCGCGTATGCGAAGCCCGGTGACACGACCCCCGACGAAGAAGTCGTTCTGTACACGATCGTGATGGATTGAGAGAAACCGATGAACCAGAAACGCGCATTCACGTTGATAGAGGTGATGGTTGTCGTCATCATCGGGGCTCTTGTATCCGGTGTACTCTACAAGATCATGGCGGGAACCTTCGGCACGTATTTCAAAACCCAAACGAAGCTGACCAATCTGCGCGCAGGCAGCATCCTTCTCGAATACCTGAAGACAGACCTCCGTCTCGCGACGGCCGATCAGCCAGACTCGGACATCTCCGACGACGAGTTTTCCTACAAGTTCAAAATCCGCAAGGACAACACGCTGATTCCCGTGACCTACCAATATTCGAAGGGCACCGTTCACCGGATCGGCGACACGAGCGATCGGATCATCAGCCAGGCAAAGGTCGCGAGCTTCTCGATCACCGAGGAGTCGAACTCATTCGGGAAATATATCAAGATCAATATTGTGGTCGATGACGAGAAGGACGATGCCAAGCGCACGACCTCGAGCCGCGCGAACAATGTGACTCTGCGCGCCGTCCTCTTCCCGAAATTCTTCAAAACCTCGGGTCAGATCGACCCCGCGGAAAAATACTGGAACGCTGCCCGGTCATCCGGCACCACAGGAGGAACATCATGAACCATCTCACCCGCAAGAACCTGATTCCGGCTCTCCTGCTTCTCGCGTTCGCCACGGCAGCCCTCAACCCCGCCTTCGCCGCGAACAAGACGTACACGATGAAGGAGGGCGACACCCTCTGGGATCTCTCAGCGAAATACTACAACGATCCGACGCTGTACCCCGTGTTTCTCGAGGTGAACAACATCGACAACCCCCGCATGATCCCCGTCGGGCGCGTCATCATCATTCCCTCGTTCGAGGAGATGAAGAAGGTTGCCAACGAGCCCGATCCCGCCAAGCGGCAGAGCATGGTGAAGAGCCTTTCCGGAGGTAGCTCGGTGAGTTCCGGCGGCACCACGCCCGTTCCGCCAATGAACTCCGATACCGAGGATCCCGACGAGAAGGTCGCGATCGATCCGAGCTCCGTGTCGATCTCGAACGTCCTCGGTGGCAAGAAGCTCGATCCGAAGAAAGTCAAGGACGACAAGGCCGAAGCAAATTACGAAAAACCCTGATTTCATAAAGCCTCCCGCGGCGTGCTCAGGCGCAGCTGCGGGAGGTTTCTCTTTTCGGCCGCACACTGCCGCGGCCCGATCCTTGACAGGGTACAGGTTCGCCGGTAGAATTATCTTATTCCGTCAAGCCCTCGTCGTATAAGCGCAGAAGAACAGTAAGGAGTATCGATGATGAAACGGGGTTTGCTCATAGCTTCGATCGCAGCTTTTTTCGCGGCTTCCGTCGCCTCCGCCGGCACGGCGAAGTCGCTCGTCCGGTTTGATGGCCTTTCGAAGAAGGCCGTCGCCGAGATCGGCATGAAGGGTTACGATGTGGCCCGCGCCGGATCGAGTTTCGCCGAGGTCGTCGTCGACGCCTCCGAGCTCGCCGCCCTGACGAAAAAGGCCCCGCGGGTCAAGACCCTGATCCCCGACCTCGACGAGTATATCTCGAACATTCTCAAGAAGCAGAAAGCGGGCGCCGAGTATTACACCTACGACCGCCTGACTTCGACGCTCCAGGATTGGGCCAAGAAGTATGCCTCGATCGCCACGCTCGAATCGATCGGCAAGAGCTGTGAAGGCCGCGACATCTGGGCGATGAAGGTCAGCGACAATCCGGCTTCAGACGAGAAAGAGCCCGCTATTCTCATCATGGGCGCGCACCATGCCCGCGAGTGGATCTCGGTCGAAGTTCCGATGGCGACGCTTCAGCAGTATCTCGAAGGATACGGCAAGGATGAAAAGCTGACTCGCCTCATCAACGAGCGCGAAGTCTGGTTCGTTCCGATGGTCAACCCCGACGGCGTCACGTTTTCCCAGACCAAGTCGAAATACTGGCGCAAGAACCGCCGCGACAACGGGAACAACGTCTACGGCGTCGATCTCAACCGCAACTACGGCTACCAGTGGGGCAACGTCGGTGCCAGCAACAGCCCTTCGGCCGACACATATCACGGCAAAGGGCCCTTCAGCGAACCCGAAAGCCAGGCGATCAAGAAGCTGTATGAGCGCGTTCACTTCCAGGCGGCCGCCTCGTTCCACAGCTACTCCGAGCTGATCCTCTACCCGTTCGGATACGGGTACAATGTCCCGTGCCCCGATGAGCCGGTTCTCAAGAAACTGGCCGGCGAGATGGCCGTCTACAACAAGTACACTCCACAAAACAGCGCCGAACTTTATCCGGCGATGGGCGACACGGATGACTGGGGCTACGGCGACCAGAAGGCCCTGGCCTTCACCTTCGAACTTGCCACGACCTTCATCCCCAACCCCTCCGAGATCGCCAAGATCAACGAGCTGAACGTGCCCAGCATGTTCCATCTCATCGACAAGGCCGGCAGCTACGCGCTGACGACCCCCACCGGGGATGAATCCCTGATTGCCTCCCTCGATCTGACCGACACCCTCGATGCGATCGCCAACGGCTCGGCTCTCCAGGCCGAATATCGCACGAACGATGCCCGGATCGCCGTCAGCGACCACCTTCTCCAGGCCGGGAAGCGCGCTGCCGAGCTGGTCGCCGCTGACCTGCTTGCCGGCTCCGGTGCGGCACTTGAGCGTCTTACCGCCACCCCGGGCGCGTCCTTCGTCCTTCCGATGCTGCGGGCCCGCATCCAATTCGAGCGCAGCCACGGCACCCCGCTCCGCGACGATCTCGTCGCGAGACTCGAATCGGCCCGCTGATCGCGCGAACATCCGTTCCATGCTATAATGGACCACCGTCCCGGTGGTCCATTTTTCGTATGCCAACTCCGTGGGGCACGAACACATGCTAGGAAACACGACACTCAGGAATCTTGCGATCTTCACCGGTTACAGCCATATCGGAAGCTGCCGGGAGTTCAACTGGATCGCCGGCGACATGATCGGCACCCAGCAGCTTCCATCTCGTTTCATCATCCGGGGGCTCACCTGCGAATATGACGTTGAGGCGCTGATGATCCGCAAGGACTTGTATTTGCGGACCGACGCCGGTCAGGAGTATATCGTCAGCAATTTTCAGATCACCGACATCTCGGATATCGAGAACATCTCGGGCATTGCTGAAAGCATCGCTCTCCTGTTCGAGAAGTTCCCCGACATGAAAACGGTGATCGACGGGGAGAACGTGGCCGTCACCAAGCAGACTCAGGTGATGGCGTTCAAGGTCGTCTCGAACGTTGTTAACAGCGTCCGGACGGGCCAGAGCATCGAGGCCGCGCCGTCGAAGGAGGTTGCCTCGCACCTCGTTGGGGAGATTCTCGCTTCGCCGGATGCGATCATCAACCTGATCGACATCAAGTCGTTCGATGACTACACCTTTACCCACAACATCAACGTCGCGACGATCGCCATCATGATCGGTCACGCGATGAACCTGTCCAGGGATGAGCTGCACGAGCTCGGCACCGGCGCCCTTCTGCACGATGTCGGAAAGCTGAAAGTATCGTTGTCGATATTGAATAAGGACGGCAAACTGACCGACTCGGAGTTTGCCGAAATGAAACGGCACTCGGTGTACGGCTACGAGATCCTCTGCCGATCGGCAGATTTGGCCGAACGGTCGCGCCAGGTCGCTCTTCTCCACCATGAGCGGTTCGGCGGTAACGGGTATCCGAAGGGGCTCAAAGGCCGCGACATTCCCCTGTTTGCCCGGATTACCACGATCGCCGACGTGTATGATGCGCTGACGACCGACCGGCCCTACCGTGTCTCGATGACGCCGTATGATGCAATCAAGATCGTCATGAGCGGCGTTGACACCCAGTTCGATCCCGAGGTGCTGCAGCATTTCATCCGGCGCCTCTCCCTGTATCCCAACGGCAGCCTCGTGAAACTGAACGATGGTTCGATCGGCATGGTGCTGCGGGCGAACCAGCAGGCGGTGATGCGACCCGTCATCAAGATCCTTCGCGACAAATCCGGCGTCCGGCTCAAACAGCGCCGGGAGATTGATCTGATGAACGAGAAAAACCTGTTCATTGCGGGCCCCGCCACCCTCGCCATGCTGAACGTCACGGCGCCTATCCAGGCCTGAGCGGCATGAACCCCTTGTTCCGGTGGCTTGCCGTTGGCCTCCTGCTGTGTCTCGCGGCTGCCTCGGCACATGCGCAGACCGCTTCCGAGCCTGAATCCCCGATTCCCGAGACCCAGTATCCGGAGTCGCTGAACGCGATCGACGAGTTTTTGTCCGACTCGCCCGTGGCCTCGGCGGCGCCGGAACCGGCTTCGGCAGGCTGGATGCCCCTCCCGGTCCTTTCGCGGCCCGTTCCAGCCGAGACGCCCGAGATCGGCCGGAAGGTTGTCCCGCAAGGGAAGGGGACCCTGGACGTCGTCATCACGACCGTCCGGGAAAAGACCCCCCGCCAGATTTCGATTATGCCTTCGCGCATCGAGATCTGGACCCGCGATCAGATGATCGCCTCGCTCGAAAACGGGGAGCCGGGGGTGGAAAACGGCTTCCATCGCCGCGTGTTCTCCTTCCCGCCGATCACCCTGCCGGCCGGCTACTATCACCTGACGATACGAGGCTTTGCCGAGGGGTTTGTCACCCGCGAGATGAAATGGAAGGGCCGGATCATCCAGGTCGGGATCCATGACGGCAAAACAACCCGTCTCAGGGAACAGCTGGCGATGTTCGTATGGTAGAGACCAAAAACGATTCTTCTTTTCCGGGAACCATTGCGGGTGAGTCAGGGTCTATACCTCCGGGACGATATGAACCGGATGACGAGCGTGAACTTCTCCAGCGGGCGGTGTCTGGCCACCGGCCGTCCTTCGACCGTCTCGCCGAGCGGTATCACGCGGCCGTCTACCGTGTCGCATACCGGTTCTTCAACTCTCGCGACGACGCCGCGGATGCCGTGCAGGAAGTGTTTCTCAAGGCCTGGCGTTCGCTGCAGACCTTCCAGGCCCGTTCGAGCTTCAGAACCTGGCTTCTGCGGATCGCCGGAAACACTTGCATTACCCTTTCCCAGGCGAAGGCAAGGCAAAAAAAATCCTTCTTCGAATCGATCGTGGACTGGTTCTCACGGAAGCCTCCGGACGACCCGGCGGAGCTGGTCGTCGAGCAGGAATACCAATTGGAGCTCCGGCACGCCGTCGAACGGAACCTCGCGCGGCTGCCGGATGTCTACCGCCTTCCTGTCATCCTGCGCGATGTCGAAGGATACACGATGGATCAGATTGCCGAAGTGCTCGAGATTCCGGAAGGCACCGTCAAATCACGCATCAACAGAGGCCGCAGGCTGTTGCAGGAGGCGCTTGAGCCTCTGTTGCGGCACAGGAGCAGGACATGAAATGCACCCGTCTCGTAGAATGGTATGAACGCAACGGAGACGACCCGACCCGCACGATGCAGGAAGGGAGTCGGCGACCGGATGGCCCCCTCTCATCGGACGCAGCCACCGCGGGCTGGTCGGATGTGCTGGCGCATGCCCGGGGGTGTCCGGACTGCGCCTTTGCAATGGAAAGCCGGGCGACGCTGCTCGAAACCCTGCGCGAACTCCCCGAGCCCGTTCCACCCGCCGATCTCAACGCCCGGATCGGCCAGTATATCGACCTTGAGGCCGAGGAAAGTGGCGACCCCGACGCGACGGCCAACCTGATCGACGACCTGTTGGGAAGGTGGCTCCGCCCGATCCAGATTGCGCTGACAGCGGCCTGCGTCGTGACCATGGTCAGCATTCTCCTGCCGGGCCGGCTTCCCGAATCCGGAAGCCGTCTGAACCGCCCCGCGGATACTTTCCGGGCGGCGGCACCGCTTTCCGCCCCGGCCGACGTGCGGAACCCGTCGCCGCTTCCGCAGGGCCAGGCCCTCGCCCGGCTCAGTGATGCGGACGTGGCCGCCTTCATGCGACGTCTCGAGGAGTATCGTCACAGCCATCCCGAGATTGACGAGCCGCGCACGGCCTTTCCGACGGGCATGCTAGCGGCCGACCGGTAAATTCCCCTGTGGAGCGCCTTGCATAATGTATATAAACAAATATTATATTGTCGTATTATTCGTCGTCGCTGCAACGATGGCGTTCGCCCTGCCTTTGGCGGCCGGCCCGGCTCAGGAACTGTTCGGAACTTCGCTGATCGCGGACATCGCCGAGAAGGTGAGTCCGGCCGTTGTTGCCATCGAGTCGGTCCAGTATGTCAGGCGGCAAGGGTTCGGCTCGGGAGACCCGTTTTTCGACCAGTTCTTCGGCCACTTGTTCGAGGATGATTTTTCAGGATTGAACAACGTCATCCCGCAGAAGGGAAGCGGCTCGGGTGTCATCATCAGCCCCGACGGCCATCTCCTCACGAACGAGCACGTGATTGCTGGCGCCGACGAGGTGATCGTGAAGCTCAGCGACGGCCGCAAAGCCAAGGCCAAGATCGTCGGCAAGGATGCTCGAAGCGACCTCGCCGTCCTGAAAATCGACGGCTTGTCCGCCCTCCCGTCGGCACCGCTGGGAAACTCTGATACATTGCGGGTGGGGGAATGGGCCATTGCGATTGGGAACCCATTCGGCCTCGGCACGACGGTGACAGCCGGTGTCATCTCGGCCCTCGGCCGGGAACTTGCGATCGATCGCACACGGTCCTATCGCAATCTCATCCAGACCGACGCCTCGATCAACCCCGGCAACTCGGGCGGGGCACTCGTAAACGCGAAGGGCGAGGTGATCGGCATCAACACGGCGATCCTACCATACGGACAGGGAATCGGTTTCGCGATTCCCGTCTCGTCTGCGCGGGCCATCGTCGGCGATCTGATGGCATTCGGCAAGGTTAAGAAGATCTATACGGGCATCACCCTGCAGGAGATCACCGAACGTCTGGCCTCCCATCTGGGGATCCCCACGCAGGGGGCGCTCGTGACGGGGGTGGCCGAAGGGTCGAATGCCTACGGTCTCGGCATTTCTCCGGGGGATGTCATCGTTTCCGCAGACGGAAAGCCCGTCGACTCTGTCAGCAAACTTGAGGATCTGCTCGGCCGGCATCGGGTCGGGGAGACCGTCGAGCTGGGCATTCATCGCAAAGGGGCCGTGACGGTGGTCAAGCTCCCCCTCTCGGAGATCCCGAGCAGCCGAACCGCCGGGGCGGCGATGGCGAAGAAAAGCCGGTTCGGCCTCGGCCTCGCCGATCTGACCGGGGCGACCCGAGAGGAGTTCGGTATCCGCGTTTCGATGGGGGTCGTCGTCACGGCCGTGGCCGGGGGGAGTCTTGCAGAGGAGCTGGGCCTCGCGCCGGGTGACGTGATACAGAGCGTGAATCGCACTGCAACGACAAGTGCTGTTGAGCTCGACGCATTTTTCCGCAAGCTTCCCTCCGGCAGTCGGTTTTTGCTCGGCGTGGTGCGGGGGGCGGTCGGCAATCTCGTTCTCGTGGAAGTACCCTAGAAGATTTCAAAGATTTTTCACTCAACCGATTGACCGTTCTCGCCGACCTTGGTAAGGTAGTTTCTCAGTGTATTGTCAATGTGCCTGTGGTATATGCACAATTTTTATCGCTTCCAGTCATAGGTGATACAACCGGAGGAAACCAGGATGCAATTGGCGGATGTGCTGCACGAGAAGATGGTGTTCCTTGATTTCAAGGCAAACGGAAAGGACGAGGCAATCGACGCGTTCGTCAAAGCCATCGCCGGTGCCGGTGCGGTCGATGAGCCCGCTGCTCTCAAGAGCGCGCTGCTCGAACGTGAGAAGCTCGGGACGACCGGCGTCGGGGGCGGTATCGCCATTCCCCATGCCCGGTGCGGAGCCATCAAGGATCTGTCGGTTGCGTTTTTTCGTTCCGCCGATGGAATCAATTTCGGAGCCATCGACGGGAAGCCCGTGAACCTCGTGTTCCTGCTTCTCGCTCCGATTGCTTCCGGTGGTCCGTATCTGAAGCTGCTCGCGAAGATCTCTCGGCTGCTTCGCGGCGACGAGTTCCGGCAAGCCCTCATGGATGCGGCAGGCGCGACCGCCGTTCTCGACATCATCCGGGAACATGAATGATCTGCTGAAAACGCCCCGATCCGCAATCGCGAGGATCGGGGCGTCTTTCTTTGCGGCTTTTCTTCCGGTTCTGCTCGTCGTTTCCTCGCCGGCCACACTCTCAGCACAGTCAACAAAGGACCGCAAACTCCGGAGTAGCCCCGAGGAAATAAAAAAGCCGGCCCGGGAGAAGGAAAAAGCCGTGGCGAAAACCTCCGACAAGGAGGAAGCCTCTGAGGATCTGTTCCTGCGCGAGGGGAAAGACAACCAGAAGTTTCTGCCGGACATCTTCCGCTGCCCGGAGTGCGGGTATGAACAGGACGAGCCTGGCACCTGTCCCGACCACGACGAGTCCCCCCTCGTCCTTGTCCGGAGCCAGGGCAAGAACCCGCTCGAGCCGCCGGATGTTGACGGAAACGAAGACATTGTTGTAGATATTCCCCTGACCGGCCTGTCCCTCAAGAAGGCGCCCGTCGCCTCTGGAACGTCTGTTCCGGCACCCGCGAAGGCGGGCGCGAAATAAGGTCTTTCGAGAGTCCCCGAACGAACCGGCACCCCTTTCCGGGGCCGCCGTCTAGGCGGAAGGCTCTTTTTTTATGTCAGTCGATATAGAATGCACATGGAGGAAGGAATGTCTCTGAATCTCACCCAAAAAATCATCAAGGCACACCTGGTTTCCGGCGATATGAAGGCCCAGAGCCCGATCGAGATCCGGATAGATCAGACGCTGACGCAGGATGCGACGGGTACGATGGCTTACCTGCAGTTTGAGGCATTGGGGGTACCCCGCGCGAAGACCGAACTGTCTGTCAGTTACGTCGACCACAACACGATGCAGGAGGATTTCAAGAATCCTGATGACCACGCATTCCTGCAGACGATCGCCGCGAAGCACGGACTGGTGTTTTCCCGGCCGGGCAATGGGATCTGTCACCAGGTGCATCTCGAGCGGTTCGGCAAGCCCGGCAAGACTCTTCTGGGCTCTGACAGCCACACCCCGACCGGCGGTGGCATCGGCATGCTGGCAATCGGAGCGGGCGGCCAGGATGTCGCAATGGCGATGGCCGGTTTCCCCTTCAAGCTGAAGATGCCCGCCGTAGTCAACGTCGTTCTGACTGGCAAACTGAAGCCTTGGGTCAGTGCGAAGGACGTGATTCTCGAGATCCTGCGCCGCGAAACCGTGAAGGGCGGCGTCGGGTATGTGTACGAGTATTCCGGAAAGGGACTCGAGAGCCTGACGGTTCCCGAGCGCGCGACGATCACAAACATGGGCGCCGAGCTGGGTGCCACCACGTCGGTGTTCCCCAGCGACAAGGTGACCAAGGCGTTTCTCGAGGCCCAGGGGCGCGCGGACGATTGGCAAGAGCTCGGCCCTGACAAGGACGCGACGTATGACCGCACGATCCAGATCGATCTGGGCCAGGTCGAGCCGCTTGCCGCCTGCCCCCACATGCCCGACAAGGTCAAGCCGGTACGCGAGCTCGAAGGCATGAAAGTCCATCAGGTCATGATCGGAAGCTGCACCAACTCGAGCTACACCGACATGGTCAAGGTCGCGATGATTCTCAAGGGCAAGACGGTTCATCCCGAATGCTCGCTGGGCATTGCCCCAGGGTCCCGCCAAGTGCTCCGAATGCTGGCCGACAAGGGATATCTCGCTGATCTGATCGCGTCGGGCGCCCGCATTCTTGAAAGCGCCTGCGGCCCCTGCATCGGTCAGGGTTTCGCCCCGCCCACCAATGGCGTTTCGCTGCGGACCAACAATCGCAACTTCGAAGGCCGGTCGGGAACCGCATCTGGCCAGGTCTACCTCGTCAGCCCCGAAGTCGCCGCCGTGGCCGCGATCGAGGGCCGGTTCACCGATCCGCGCAAATACGAGAAGGCCCCGAAGGTCAGCATGCCGAAAAAGTTCACCATCGACGACACGATGTTCATCTTCCCGCCCGACCACGGCGAGAAGATCGAGATTTCGCGCGGCCCGAACATCGCCCCGCTGCCCCTGCGCGGCGCGATGGACAAGAGCCTCTCGGGCTCCGTTTTGATCAAGGTCGGCGACAACATCACGACCGACCATATCATGCCTGCCGGCAAGTATCTGCCCCTGCGCTCGAATGTTCCCGAGTATGCCAAGCACGTGTTCGAGGGTGTCGACAAGGAGTTCTACAAGCGCGCTATGGAGAAGAAGACCGGCTTCATCGTCGGCGGCGAGAATTACGGCCAGGGCAGCTCGCGCGAGCATGCCGCCCTTTGCCCGATGTTCCTCGGGGTCAAGGCCGTCGTGGTCAAGAGCTTCGCCCGCATCCATCTCGCCAACCTCGTCAACTTCGGCATCGTGCCCCTGACCTTCAAGAACCCAGCAGACTACGACAAGATCCAGCTCGGTGACGAGCTCGAGATGGACGTCCACGGCCTTTCAGGCGAACTGGTGATCCGGAACAAGACCCGCGGCTTCGACATCCATGTCACCCATACGCTGACCGAGCTCGACCGCAAGATTCTTCTCGCCGGCGGCCAGCTCCCATTCGTGAAGCAGCAGTCTCATTGACAGATGATTCATATATAATATTTAATATTGAATATTGGGTTGCGGGCCGG
>DATCTT010000244.1:0-3641 GCA_036567845.1 Candidatus Ozemibacteraceae bacterium
ACTCCAGAGTTGCGAAGAAACTCTCGCACATCGCATTGTCGAAGCAATCACCGACCGATCCCGTCGAAGGGCGGACACCCGCTTCCTTGCAACGGTTTCCGAAGGCGATTGAGGTGTATTGGCAGCCTTGATCGGAATGATGAACGACATCCGTTGGTCTGCGCTGGTGAAGAGCCATGTTTAAGGCCTGCAACACGAGTTCTGTGCGCAAGTTGCCCTCCATCGCCCAGCCAACGACCTTCCTGGAGAAGGTGTCGAGAACGAGTGTCAGGAAGAAAAGCTTGCCCAGGTGAGGATGTAGGTGGCGTCTGCGAGTTGTTGTCGGAACTCCGGTGGATGTGGGAGATGAGCATTGGGCATGGAGACACCTCCGCCATAATCGGAAACAAAAAGGGCCCACAACCGTGGGCACTTCAGACTTGCACGGGGTGCGTGAGGCGGATAGAATGACGGCATGTCTGAAGAACGCATGATGCGCCGCTTTTCCGTCGGCTTTTTCCTGCTCGGCGCGGTACTGCTCGCCGCGACGGTGTTCTGGCTGATGAAACCGCTCGGCCAGCAGCGGCTCCATCTCGTGTTCACCGGCCTCTCCAAAGGAAATGTCCAGCCCTTCATGGCCCGATTCGCCCCCTACAAGGACCACCGGATGGGCGGGGCGGCCCACAAGGCGGCACGCCTCCAGGAACTCGTCGCCTCGTTTGCGGGTGATCCCTTCTGCATCCTCTCGACGGGCGGCGAGATCTCGGGAACGGCAGATGCCTACTTCACCCGCGGTTCGGCGGTGATCGAGGCGCTGAATGCCTTCCGCCTCGACGGGATGCTGGTCGGCAATCTCGAGTTCACGTTTGGCCGTTCCCGGCTCGAAGAGCTGGCGAAGATCGCCAAGTTTCCGCTGCTTTCCTCCACCCTTCTGGAAGAGGGAAGCGAGAATCCGCCGCCGTTCGTGACGCCCGAACTGCTGCTATCCCCCGGAAACGGCCTGAAAATCGGCGTTCTTGGCCTCACGCCGGCCACGACCCCCGAGCTGACAGCGCGCGGCAACGTGAACGGACTCCGGTTTCTGCCGCCCGGCCCCGAGCTGGCGGCCCAGGTGGCGCGACTCCGGGCCAGAGGGGCCGACCTGATCGTCCTGCTGACACAGACGGACCGCGAGCGGATCGGCCAGCCCGACTGGGAGGCGATCGTCGCCGCAAAGCCCGACGTGGTCAGCATGGTCGACTTCAACGTCGATGCCCCGCCCCCGGCCATGCAGGACGGCATCGTCATCAAGACCGTTAGCGGCTACAACCAGGGCAAGGAGCTGGACATTCTCGACCTCGAAGTGCTTCCGGGAACCGGCGTCACCTCATACCGGGGCCGTCGGGTGCCGATCGAAAGCGATCTGATCACGCCCGACCCGATGGTTGAGGCGCTGCTCCAGAAGGCTGTTGGCGACATCAGCCGCATCAAGGCCGAGCCGCTCGGGATGTTCGCCGCCGATTACGAACGGAAATACGACAGTGAGTGCCCCATCGGCAACCTCGTGACGGACGCAATGCGCAGCCAGACGGGCGCCGACGTGGCCATCCAGAACAGTGGCGGCATCCAGAGCAATATCCGGCAGGGCCCGTTCACGCTGGGTGATCTGTACAACGTGCTCCCGTTTGACAACCAGGTGGTCACGATGTCCCTCTCCGGCCAAGATCTTCTCGAGGTTTTGACGACGTCGGCGTCGCTCCGTCGTGGCTGTCTTCAGATTTCGGGTGCGAGTTACGCCTTCGCGAACCGGTCGGGCGACGATTTCGAGCTCAAGGACGTGCTCGTCGCGGGCAAGCCGCTCGAACCCAGCCAGACGTATCGGGTCGCCGTCAACAGCTTCCTCGCCGACGGCGGTGACGAGTTCCGCGGATTCAAGCGCGGCCGGAACCGCGAGTATGGGCTGATCCAGCGCGAGGCGGTCAAAGCCTATATCCAGGGGCTTTCCGCATCCGGTCCGATCACCCTCTCGGTCGAGGGGCGCATCCGCAAAGAGCCCTGACCGCATTCGGCGGTTTGTGTCTGGACGCGGGGCGTGTTACAATGCGCCAACGCCATGTTTAGCACATCCTGGTTCATGCCAAAGTCCGGCGGCGCGCAGGACACCCTGTTCCGCGAGAACCAGCTCCTGAAGGCCCAGATCCAGGAGCTGCTCAGTCTTGAGGAAACGGGCTTCTTCATCGAGCTCGACTCGCTGCTCAAGGCGATCCTCAAGAAGGCGCTCATTCTCTGCAAGGCTGAAGCCTCGTTCTTCGCGCTTCCCAAAAGCGACCCCTCGACGTTCGACGTGCGCATCTGCAACCTGATCCTCGAGGAGAAAATGGAGCGCATCCGGGAGCTTTTCAAGACGGAATACCAGCGCTGGCAGGAGTCGGAGAGCGAGCTGATCACGATCGAGGATTTCATCCTGTTGCCGCTAATCCGCCGCCACCGCATGATGGGCATCATCGGCCTGAAGCTGAACGACCGGGCGCCCGAGAATGTCTGCGAGATCCTGCCGATTCTGGCGAAACAGGCCGCCTCTTCCCTGGAAAGCGCGATCCTGTATGAGCGCATGTTCAAGCGCCTGATGGTGCTGAGCAACGTGTTCATCCTCGGCAAGGAGATCGTTGGGAGCATCGATCTCGACAGGCTCGTCGACAAGTTCCTTTCGATCGCCCGCGACGGCACGAACTGCGACATCGCGGCCATCTATCTGATCCGGGGTGGCGACGACCGGCCGAGTTTCCAGCGCGTCCAGACGCCGGACGGTGAGGGCCGATTCGCCGATGGCCCTGAAGCCGGATACACCACCCTCATCCAGGAGGTTGGAGCGGCGCAGGAACCGAAGGCGGTCGAACAACTTTCCGCCAGCCCCTACGCGGCCTCCGAGGCCGGCAAGGTCGCCGGATATAATTTGGCAAATACAATAGCGATACCTATGAAGCCTGGGGAGCGGTTTCTTGGGGTCATCCAGGTCGCGAATAAACGGCATGGCGACCCGTTTACCCCGGAAGACCTCGACCTGCTCAAGATTCTGGGCAGCCAGATCGCCTTTGTCATCCAGAACTCCGATTTGTTCAAAAATCTCCAGCAGGCCTACTTCGATACCCTGTCGGCGCTGACGCAGGCGATCGACGCGAAGGACAGCTATACGCACGGCCACTCAGAGCGCGTCACGAACTACTCGGTCGACCTGGCCCGCGCCATGGGTCTCGACGAGCACCGGATCGAGGATGTGAAGCTGGCCGGCATGCTGCACGACATCGGGAAGATCGGCATTCCCGAGACGATCCTGAACAAGCCGGGTCGGCTTACCGACGAGGAGTTCGACGTCATCAAGTCGCACCCCGAGCTGGGCGTCCGGATCCTCCTGAAAGTCGAGTTTCTCGCCCCCGTCATCCCGCTGATCCGGCACCATCACGAGCGGTATGACGGTCGCGGCTACCCCGCCGGCATCAAAGAGACCGCGATTCCCTACGGCGCGCGGTTGATCGCGATTGCCGACACCTACGACGCCATGACGTCCGACAGGCCATATAGAAAAGCGCTCGATATGGAAACGGCGCTCGCCGAGATCGTCCGGTGCCGCGGCACCCAGTTCGACCCCGAACTGGTCGACGGCTTCGTGCGGATGATGCGCGGAG
>DATCTT010000245.1:0-2581 GCA_036567845.1 Candidatus Ozemibacteraceae bacterium
CGGGAGCGCTTCGGCGCCGCCGATGTCATCCTGTATGACAGCGATGACGATTTCGCGGGCCGCATCAGCTTCGACGCCGCCGTCGCCGCCGCCATCCGATGACGCCTCCGGAACGCCCTTCCCGCCCATCGGCGAGTTCCCGGTTGCCCTGACCGTTCCGCAGCGGAGTCCTATGCGGATCGGAATCTGTGGTATACTGCGGCCGCGCACCGGGCAGGGTACCGCCCGCGGGAGCGGAATCGCACCACGAATAACGGGATAGGGCAACATGGCACTGGTACTGGTGAAGGAAATCGCCCGTGATCACGGTCTGACGGTGATCGCCGGCCAGGACGGCCTCGACCGCAAGATCATCTCTTCCGAGGTTCACCGGCCCGGGCTCGAGCTGGCCGGTTTTTTCGAGCATTTCGGCTACGAACGCATCATCGTCCTCGGCCGAACCGAGCTCGCCTACCTTGGCGAACAGTCGCCCGAGACCCGGAAAGTTCGTCTCCGCCAGCTCCTGTTTTTTAATATACCATGCATTATAGCAACCGACGACCTGCTCGTCCTCGACGAGCTGATCGAGCTGTGCAACCAGAAGCAGGTGCCGATTCTGCGCACCCCGGAACGCACCGGGGAGTTCGTCTACCAGCTGTCCCGGTATCTGCACAACCGGTTCGCCCCGCGCAAGAGCGTCCATGGCGTCTTCCTCGAGGTCTATGGCGTCGGCATCCTGATCATGGGCCCCTCCGGCATCGGCAAGAGCGAGTGTGCCCTCGAACTGATCAAGCGCGGCCACCGGCTGGTCGCCGACGACGCGGTCCAGTTGCTCAAGATCAGCGACACGAAAGTGGTCGGCTCGCCCGACGAGATGATCCGTCACCACATGGAGATCCGCGGTCTGGGCATCATCGACATCCGTGCCCTGTTCGGGATCGCCGCGACATCCGACGAGAAGATGGTCGAGATGGTCATCAACCTCGAAAAGTGGGACGACCGCAAGGAATACGACCGGCTCGGCATCATGCAGCGCACCACGAAGCTGCTCAAGGTCGAAGTGCCCAGCACGACGATCCCGGTGCGCGAGGGCCGCAACCTCGCCGTCGTTGTCGAGACGGCCGCGATGAATTTTTATCTCAAACGCATGGGCGTCCTCACCGCAGAGAAATTCGCGAAACGTCTCCAGGCGAAAATGACCGGAGACTTCTGATGCGGTTTTCGCTGCGCCGCTGGTTCGGGCCGTCGATACGGACCCGGCGCTGGCTGGTATTCCTGACCATCGGCATTCTGATGGTGAGCCTCGCCGTTGTTCTGGCCGGTCTCGCGATCATGATGCTGACCCCCTTCCATCTCGACACGATCCGCAGCTTCGACCCCGGCGCCATCGCCTTCGCCGCTCTCAGTGCCTTCCTGCTCGGCTTCTACTGGCTGTCGCAGGCGGTCGGAAGCGCGTTCCAGGTCCTCAGCATGAAGGATTACGAGACTTCCGAGCGGCTCCGGGCGCTCATGTTCCGGCGCCAGCCCGAGGGACCGCGGCCCCAGCTGGTCGCCCTCGGCGGTGGAACGGGCCTCAGCTCGCTGCTCAAGGGTCTCAAAGAGCTTCCGGTCGATTTGACGGCCATCGTGACCGTCACCGACGATGGCGGCTCCTCGGGCCGCCTTCGCAAGGATCTCCAGATCCTGCCTCCCGGCGACATCCGCAACTGCCTCGTCGCCCTGTCGGGCTCGGAAAGCCTGCTGTCGCGGCTGTTTCAATACCGGTTCGGAGAGGCCGGTGACATGGGGGGCCACAGTTTCGGCAACCTGTTCATCGCGGCCATGACCGGTGTTCTGGGAGATTTCGGAACTGCGGTGCGTGCCGCCAGCCAGATTCTCGCGATCCGGGGCCAGGTGTTGCCCGTTACCTGCGAGAATGTCGAGCTGGCCGCCCGATTCGAAGACGAGTCGGAGATCGTCGGCGAAACCGCGATCTCAGCCGTCGGAAAACGCATCGTCGCGATGTCCCTCAAGCCCCGGGAGCCGCTTCCCAACCCCGAAGCTCTCGCGGCCATCGACCGGGCCAGGCTGATCGTGCTTGGCCCCGGAAGCCTCTTCACCAGCGTCATTCCGAACCTGCTCGTGCCCGAGATCGCCGAGCGCATCAACCGCAGCCCGGCGCGGGTCGTGTATGTCTGTAACGTGATGAGCCAGCCCGGTGAGACCGACAACTTTTCGGCGGCCGAGCACGTCGAGGCGCTGCTCCGGCACACGCCCCTCCGGCGCATCGATGTGGCCGTGGTCAACTCCCGCCGGGCGGCGCGGCCGCTGATGGAGCGGTACGAGAAGATGAACCAGTTCTGGGTTCCGCCCACCGTGACCCGGATCGAGGATCGCGGCATCCGGGTCGTCAGCGGCGATTTCCTCCAGGAAACCGACATGGTGCGCCACGACTCCCGCGCTCTGGCAGAAGTGCTGCTGGCCCTCATCGCCGAGGACCCGGCCATCCGCATACCCGCATGAGCCGGCGGTATCACCTGGCCCTGAAACGGGAACTGCTCGCCACGCCGCCCTCGATGCCCTGCTGCGGCGAGGCGTTCCTTGCCGGTCTTGCCCGGCGCCG
>DATCTT010000246.1:0-4940 GCA_036567845.1 Candidatus Ozemibacteraceae bacterium
CGGCCGGTCCGCCCGGACCGGCCGGCGGTGCGGAGCTCCCCAGCCACCCATCATGTCACACACCATGGACGAATCCCGCCAGCAGCAGCTGGGCGAGCTTCTGAAGCAGGTCCGCTCCGCGGGCACCCCGGTTCCGGCCCATATCGGCATCATCATGGACGGCAACGGCCGTTGGGCGAAGCAGCGCGGGTACACCCGTATCCGCGGCCACCAGACTGGTGCCCGCAACGTCAAGACGATTGTGCGGTTCGCCGACAAGCAGCTTGGCGTCCGGCATATCAGCCTTTATGCGTTCTCGATCGAGAACTGGGCACGACCGAGTTTCGAGGTCTCCGCCCTGATGCGGCTGATCCGTGCCTATATCGTCAACGAACGCAACGAGCTGGATGCGGAGAACGTCCAGTTCCGCCTGGTCGGCCGGCGGGAGGGGCTCGCCCCCGAGATCCTCGAAGAGGCACGGAAATCGACCGAGCTGATGGCGAAGAACACCGGCCTCACCCTGAATCTGTGCATCAACTACGGCGGCCGTGCCGAAATCGTCGACGCGGTGAAGCGGATCGTGGCAGAGGGCCTTTCCCCCGACCGCATCGACGAGCGAGCAATCTCCAGCCGGCTCTACGCCCCTGACGTGCCGGACCCCGATCTGATCGTGCGGACCAGCGGGGAAATGCGCCTGAGCAATTTCCTGCTCTGGCAAAGTGCATACAGTGAATTATATATCACCGACACTCTCTGGCCAGACTTCGACGAGCTCGAGCTGACGCGGGCTGTGCTCGCCTACCAGGGCCGCGAGCGCCGGTTCGGCAAGACCGGCGAGCAGATCGCGGGCAAGAGCGCGAAATGATATCGAGACTTCCCCTGATTCTGCTCGGCATTCCCCTGGTATACGGGATTTTCGCCGCCGGCCCTTGGCCCCGCTGCCTGCTGCTGGCGGCCATCGGCGCGATCGGCCAGTGGGAGCTGTTCACCATGTTTGGGCCCTCCGAGGGAAAGCCCAGGTATATTTTTGAATATATTTCCGGCATCGCCCTTCTCGCAGCGGCAACCCAGTGGGGGGAGCGCGCGCTTCTGTTCGGCATGGCCTTCGCGGCGGCAGCCTACGCAGTGGCGACGGTGCTCCGGGGCCTCGATGGGCGGGGCTGGCAAAGGTTCTCCCTCGCCGTCGCGGCCCTCCTGTATCTGCCGTTCTGCCTGGGCTTTTTCCAGCTCATCGCGACGGCGGGCGGGGCAAAGACCGCCTTCTCGCTGCTCCTCGTCGTCTGGGCTCTGGATATCGGTGCCTATCTTTGCGGCATGACCCTCCGCCGTTTCTGGGACACGCGGCTTGCCCCCCGCATCAGCCCGAACAAAACCGTCATCGGGGCCATCGGCGGCACGGCTGCCTGCCTCACCGTCGTATGGCTTCTCGGCGAGGCCCAGTGGCTGCCACTCGCCGGCCCCCGGCTCTGGTCGTTCGGCCTCCTCGCCGCCCTGGTCGGCCAGGCCGCCGACCTGTTCGAATCCGTCCTCAAACGAGATGCCGGCATCAAGGACTCGAGCGCCCTGCTCGGTGCCCATGGCGGCATGCTCGACCGCATTGACAGCGTCCTCTTCCTGGGCCCCCTGGCCTATGTCTTCATGACCGTCTGAACGACGTTCCAGAAAAGGTTGTCGCATGATCATCTCGTTCCTTCTTGTCGCCGTGAAAACCCTCCTCTCGATCTGCTTTGTCCTCGGCAGTATCGCCCTCGTCCATGAGCTCGGCCATTACCTGACGGCCAAGCTCACCGGCATCTGGGTGCTCGAATTCGCGATTGGGTTCGGCAACCGGCTGGTGAAGATCAAATGGGGTGAAACGATCTACTCGATCCGCCCCTTCCCCCTGGGCGGATTCGTGCGCCTCGCGGGCATGGACACCGAGGAGGAGGAGGAAAAAAAGGAAGGCGAAGCCGAGACCGGCAGTGATGGCGGACAAACTGCCCCTTCCGAACCGGCCAATCCGGCCGAGCCCGAAGATCCCGATGACCGGCTGCCCCAGCTGGACCCGGACGATCCGCGCGGGTATCCCAGCAAGCCCCGCTGGGCAAAGATACTGGTCCTGTCAGCCGGCTCGATCATGAACATGGTCTGGGCGGTCATCCTGTTCATCATCATTTACGCCGTTTCGGGCGGCCCCCTGACCAACATCCTGGTCATGGACGCGATCAAGGGCCAGCCGGCCTACCAGGCAGGCATCCGGGCCGGCGACACGATCACGGCCATCGACGGCGTGCATCTCGAGGACTGGAGCGAGGGCGTCCGGATGATCCAGCTCGCAGGCGGCCGGGAAATCTCGCTCAGTGTCGCCCGGGACAACCCCATTCCACGCGCGGCGTTTGGCGGCGGTGTGCTGGCAGGCGATTACGCGGTCAACCGGGGCTCGTATGAAGAACACCGGCGAGAGGAGATCACCGTGAAGGTCGTTCCGACCGGCATCGAGGGCAGCGGCCGGATTGGCATCAGCCTGGCCCCGAATAACTACGATTTCCGGGTTCTCTCGTTCGGCAATGCCTGCAGGCGCGGCTTCGAGGCAGCGAAGAACCTGACGATGCAGACCGTGAACGGTCTGTACAAGATGATCGCCCGCGAGACCCAGGCCGATGTCGCGGGCCCCGTCAAGATCATGCAGATGATCAAGGAACAGGCCCACAAGGGCATTTTCGAACTGCTGTATCTGACGGCCATGCTGTCGATCAATATCGGCCTGATCAATCTGATGCCGCTTCCGGTGCTCGACGGCGGCCGGATCGTCTTCGTGCTGCTCGAGGCGCTGTTCGCACTGCTGCGTGCCCTCACCGGCATCAACCTCGTCATCACGCCGAAGGTCGAGGAGAACATCCATTTCGTCGGCCTGCTGTTCCTGCTGACCGTCCTGCTTCTCGTGACCTACCAGGACATCCGCAGCTTCTTCTGAGCCGGCCCTGACCGGCCGATTTTTTGTAGCGGGACGGATATTGTATGGATGAAGTCGCCCGTGCATGTTTTCCGAAGGGCGATGCCCCATCGTCGCCGGTCTTTTCCGCCCTGCTCCGCCTGCTGATCCTGGCTCTGCTCGCCGCCGTGGCTGGATCCGCCTGGATGATCGCCCGCGAACGGCAGGATCTGAACATTTTTCTGGGCGTGCTTCTGGGCGTGTTTCTCGTCTGGTTCGGCCTCCAGGGCTGGAGGCAGGGAGCCGCCGCCACGCTGTTCGGCTGGATACGTCTTCTGGGCTCGTTTGGCGCAGGGTATCTTCTCGGCCCCGCCGCCGGGGAAACCATCGGCCTTGGCGGGCTGGCCGCCTCGATCGCGGGCTTTTATCTCTGTGCGATCGTCATCTTTCTTCTGGCCGGTCTCGCCGGCAAGCTTCTCTTTGCTCCCGACCGCAAACCCGGCCTGTTCGACCGTCTGGCCGGCCTCGTGTCCGGTGCGGCCGAGGCCGTTCTGCTCTTCGCCCTTGTCGCCTGGGGACTGTCGATGCAGCCGCCCGCCTGGAACAAGGCCGCCCCGGCACGCGCAATGCAGCTTACAGAAGAGGTTTCCCGCAATCTCCTTGCCCCGCTCGTGCCGGAACAGGCATCCGGCGTCGTCGAGCTGGTCAGCCTGGCCAAAGCAGCCCAAGGTGGGATCGACCCGCAGAAGATCGACCGTCAGCGGCTCGAGGCGTTCATCGAGCCGGTACGCTCCCATCCGAAGCTCCGGGCGGTTTCCGACGATGCGGAGCTTCGCAGTCTCGCGCAGCAGAAGGATTTTGCGCGACTGATGCGGCATCCCAAGATCACCGCCCTGATGAACGATCCTGAGATCCAGTCTCTTGCCACAAACCTCGATCTGCACGAACTCTCGGCCATTCTCCGCCCAGGGATCGCCAGATAGCAAAACCGCCACGGCCCGTTGCCGGACCGCGGCGGTTTTTATCGTATCAGCTATCAATCCCAGCGGGTGTTCACCCCGAAGGTCACGCCGAAGTCGTGACCGTAACCAAACTCACTCTGGAGAGCCATCGGGAAGCCGAGGGTGCCCTGCCAGGTTTCGTTGAACACGGCCATGCCGAGCAGGAGATCGACGTTCGGACCGTCAGGCCCGTTGTCCATTTCCCAGGACTCGCCGTTCAGCTCGCCGATCAGGGAGAAGTGCTGGTTCACGCGGTAGTCGACACCGCCGCGATAGAGATACTTCGCGATGCTGTCTTCCGAGTCGTTGGCGACGGCCAGGTTCACGTGGCTGGTCCATCGCTCGTTCACGCGGCCCGAGTAGGCGCCGCCGAACTCGACCCAGCCTCCGCGGGTAGCATTAGCCGGACCGATGCGGACGCCGACGCGCGACTTGCCGGAGAGGTCAATCAGGGGCTGGTGATAATTGTCGGAAGCGAACCGGCCGGCCACGTGCAGGGTGACCGCATGGTTCCCTTCGTAGTTCTTCCAGATCTGGTAACCGACCTTCATCTCGGGATCATGGGCGCCGGACAGATCGACGGTGTTGAAGCCACCGCCGGTGCGGGTGACCTCCCAGGACTGGAAGGGGAACGAGATGCCTGCCATGAGCTTCTTGCCGGTATACAGCAAATTGAGGGGCATGACCCACTGGCGACCGTCCACGATGTTGTCACGGCCGTTCAGATATTTGTATTTGTCGTACCGGAAGCTGAGGCCGAGATGCCAGGTCTTGATATAGGGCAGCAGGGCGCTTTCGGTTTCGAACAGGCCGTGATAGCCGCGAGTGTTCGTGAAGTAAGGCGAGTAGTCAGTCGGTTTCAGCTCGTCGGGGATCCGGTATTTTTCCTCGCGGTAGAGGGTGGTGTTCGAGACCGGAGCAGCCGCAGGGGCGCCCATCACCGGAGCCGGGGGAATGGCTCCACCGCTCATGTAGGGCGGAGGCGGCGGGGGTTCTAGCGTCGAGACGGGAGCCGGGGCACCGCCCATCGCCGGCGGCATGGCGGGGGG
>DATCTT010000247.1:0-2737 GCA_036567845.1 Candidatus Ozemibacteraceae bacterium
GGGCCGGCGACGCGGATGGCGCACGAGGCGTCGCACAATCCCTTCCTCACCGGTGAATGGGAGTAAACCCGGCACCGACAGCGGTTTGACAGGTTCCCGGGGCGATGCTACCATTCGTCTGTTCTCTCCCGGTGTCACAACCTGATCTCCCGATTGCGGGCGCACGAAGGGCACCCGTACAGAAATCAGCCGCTTCCGCCCGTCACAGCAAGGAAAGGAACCATGAGCTCTCCCATTCGAATCCTCGTCGTCAATCCCGGCTCCACAACCACGAAACTGGGCCTGTTCGAGAATGAAAATCAGGTGGCCACGGCAAAGATCGACCACTCGCCCACCGATCTCGAAGCCTATCCGAAAATCCTCGACCAGTATCCGATGCGGCGGGAAGCCATGCTCGAATTTCTCTTTCGGAAAGGCATCGCCCCGAAAGAGCTCGGCGCCATCGTCGGCCGGGGTGGGCTGCTCAAGCCGATGGTCAGCGGCACCTACAAGGTTAGCCAGCAGATGGTCGACGATCTGCGCAGCGGCAGATACGGCGAACACGCCAGCAATCTGGGCGCGGTGCTCGCTTTCGGCTTCCACACCGAGTTCGGCATGCCCGCCTACATTGTCGATCCGGTCGTGGTCGACGAGATGCTCGATATCGCCCGGTTCTCGGGCCTCAAGGAGATGCCGCGGCGGAGCATCTGGCATGCGCTGAACATCCGCGCCGTCGTCCGCCAGACCTGCCTCCGGGAAGGCTGGGACTTCAGCAGAGACAATTTCGTCGCAACCCATCTCGGCGGCGGCATCTCGGTCGTCGCCCTCCAGGGCGGCCGGTGCATCGACGTCAGCAACGGCCTCGAATCAGGGCCCTATACCCCGGAACGGGCGGGCACGCTGCCCACGCTGGACCTCGCGGCTCTGTGTTATAGCGGCAAGTATACCCATGCCGAGGTGAAAAAGATGGTCGTCGGCCGCGGCGGCCTGGTGAATTATCTGGGCACCAGCAACCTGATCGAGATCTCGGACCGGATCGACAAGGGCGACGAGTATGCGAAGAGCGTCCTGCTCGGCATGGCCCACCAGGTCGCGAAGGAAATCGGCTCGTATTTCGCGGCGCTGAAGGGGAAGATCCGGGCATTCGTGATCACCGGCGGCGCGGCAAAGTGCACGCGCCTGGTCGAATATATCAAAGAATATATAGAGCCGATCGGCCGCGTCGTCGTCGTTCCGGGCGAGGACGAGCTGGCGGCGCTGGCGCTGGGCGGCCTTCGCGTCCTCCGGGGCGAGGAGCAGGCCAAGGACTACTGACCCGAACCGGCCGATTCCGGCCGGAACGCAACGAGACAAGAAAGGATCGCACCCCTGTGAACTTCGAGTTCGAAGAGAAGGATTTGCAGCGCCAGTCGGCATGGCGCGCCCTCGCGGACGAGGAACTCGCCCGCTTTGCCGCCGGCATCGACGAGACCGGCCGCCTGCCGGACGATCTTCCGGCCGTCGTGGGCGAACGCGAACTGTTGCGTCCGTTCCTCCCCACGGATCTGGGCGGTGAAGGTCTCGGTCTGTTCCAGCTTTCCGTGCTGCTGGAGGAAGTCGGCCGGCACAGCCCGGCAACGGCCCTCCTTCTCGCGCAGCAGGTGGTCCTCGGCATCCGCCTGAACGGGCGGGCGTTCAATTTTGCCTCCAAGGCTGAGCTGGCCAAATCGGCCGCCTCGGCAAAGGCGCTCTTCTCGATCGCCGCGACGGAGCGGGAAGCCGGCTGCGACCTCGGCGCCCTGGCCACCGCTTGCACAAAGCTGCCCGACGGCGCGTTCGAAGTCACGGGCGGCAAGGCTTATGTGAACTGGGCCGGCCGTGCGGCGTATATCGTCGTCCTGGCACGCGCCGAGGATGCCGGGGAGAACGCCACGTCGCTGTTCGCCATTCCACGCGAAACGGCCGGAATCCAGATCGGCAACCCCCACCAAACGATGGGCATGAACGGCCTCGAGGCGGCACCGGTGAGCTTCGACAAGGTGCGGCTCGCCCCCGAATGCCTGGTCGGCGCCTACGGTTTCGGTCTCGACCTGTATGACCAGCTGATGGATGAGCTGCGCATCGCGGTCGCCGCGATTGCGACCGGTCTCAGCCAGCAGGTGTATGATGACGCCGCGCAGCATGCCAAGAGCCGGAAACAGTTCGGCAAGCCGATCGGCAGCTTCCAGAGCATCCAGTGGCGGTTCGCCGACGCGGCGCTGCGGATCGAGGCATCGCGGCTCCACGTCTGGCGCGCGGTTGAGCAGGCCGGCGGCAAGGGTTCCTCGTTCGTTCAGACGGCCATAGCCAAGGTATTCTGTACCGAGGCGGCCTTCGCCGTCGCGGATTTCGCGGTGCAGGCGATGGGCAGCCAGGGATACGTCAAGCCGAGCCGCGTCGAGCGCCTGTTCCGCGACTCGCGGTTCCTCAAGATCGGCCACGGCACCTCCGAGATTCTGCGCAACCGCATCGGCGCCAAGCTGTAAGCGAACCCGCCTCACAGGAAGGATCCATCCATGAACATCATCGTCACCGTGAAACAGGTTCCGGACACGAACGACGTCCGGATCGACCCGAACACCGGAACGCTGATCCGCGAAGGTGTGCCGAGCATCGTGAACCCCGAAGACCGGCATGCCGTCGAGCTCGCGCTCGAACTGCGGGAAGCGGCCGGCGGGGGCCGGGTCACCGTCATCTCGATGGGCCCGCCCCAGGCCGAAGTGGCCCTGCGTGAGGTGCT
>DATCTT010000248.1:0-8926 GCA_036567845.1 Candidatus Ozemibacteraceae bacterium
AGGCAGCGCGGGTGGGGCCCGGCATCGTGATTCTGAGCGGCGGCGAGCCGCTTCTGCGGGAGGACCTCGAGGAGCTGGCCGCCGCAGCGACGGAGAACGGCCAGATCCCGGTCGTGTCGACGAACGACGGCGCCATGCTGACGGCGGAGCGGATCGTTTCCCTGAAACAGGCCGGTGTCAAGCGGTTCAGCTTCAGCATCCACGGTCCTACTCCCGATATTCACGATCCGTTCGTGGGCCGGCCGGGCGCGTTTGCCCAGGCGTGCAACGCGTTCGAGCGGCTGAAGGCGGAGGGGGTCGAGTTCCAGATCAACACCACGGTGATGCATGCCAACTGCGAGAAACTCGCCGAAATGCACCGGTATGCGGTCGAACGGGGGGCGGCGGCGTGGCATCTGTTTTTCATCGTCCCGATGGGTCGTGCTGCCGGGCCGGGCTCGACCTCAATGCTCGATGACCAGGGCGTGGAGCGTGTCCTCGAGTGGGTTGCGCGATGTGCCGACGCATCGCCGGTTCCGATCAAGGTTACCTGTGCGCCGCAGTATGCGCGGGTCCGGGCCCGGCTCGGGCTGAAACCGGTCGGCCACGGTCGCGGCTGCATGGCTGGGGACGGGTTCGCCTTTGTCAGCAGCCGGGGGGACGTGAAGCCGTGCGGATACTTTGAAAAAACCGTGGGGAATGTCCGGGAGCGGCCGTTCGACGAACTGTATCGGGAGGCGCCGCTGTTTGACGACCTGCGGAATCTGGAGCTGCTGGGCGGGCGGTGCGGCCGCTGTCCGTTCAAGCGGTTGTGTGGCGGTTGCCGGGCCCGTGCGCTCGCGGTGGAAAAGGATCATCTGGCGGCCGACCCGACCTGTACATACGATTTCCCCGAAACCTGAAAACGGTGGTATATTGGTGACCGCCGCCCGGCGTGTTTTCGGCCGGCGCCGGTTGCCACTCCACGTGATGCCGAAAGGAAGCGGGGCATGGACGACAAGGACCGCGAAATCATCAGGATTCTGCAGGACGGTTTTCCCCTGGAACCCGAACCCTTCAAGGTTCTCGGCGACAAGTTGTGGATCGACGAGACGGGGGTCATCTCGCGACTCGCCCGGATGATGCAGGACGAGTCGATCCGGTATGTCGGACCCTTTTTCGACAGCCGAAAGATCGGCTACACCGGTGCGCTGGCGGCGATGGACGTGCCGGCCGACCGGGTCGATGCGGTCTCGGCGATTCTGGCCGAGTACACCGAAATCACGCACAATTATTTGCGGGAAGGAAGTCCGAATGTCTGGTTCACCCTGATCGCCCGGGATGAAGCCCGCAAAAATTCAATACTGGAAGATATAAAAAAGCGGGGCGGCATTGCCGAGATTCGCTTGTTTCCGGCTCGGAAGCTGTTCAAGGTTCGGATGGACCAGGAGTAGGAGGAACGGGATGAGCCTTTCGGAACAGGACAAAGCCCTGATCAGGGAGCTTCAGCGCGGTTTCAAGCTTGAACGCCGGCCGTTCCTGCGGGTTGCACGGGCGGTGGATATGTCGGAGGAGGGTGTGATCGCCCGCGTCGGTGAATGGCTGGCAACCGGCATCATCCGGCGCATCGGCGTCGCGGTGCGGCCACAGAAGATGGGAAACGCGGCGAACGCGCTGGTGATCTGGAACGTGCCTGCGGACCGGATTGACGAGGTCGGGGCAGGCATGGCCCGATTGAAGGAGATTTCGCACTGTTACGAGCGCGACTGCCCGCCCGGCTGGAAGGGCAACCTGTACACGATGATTCACGCACGTGACGAGGAGCATCTGAAGATCTTCCTCGGCAACCTCGAGCGGGAGTTTGGGCTCGAAACGCCCGCGATTTACCGCACGGTGCGCGAGCTCAAGAAGACCTCGATGCGGTATTTCGATGAGGAGCGGGCATGACGACGAACCGCGAGGCGATTCTGGCCGCGATGCAGGTGTTTCCTGGCGGGGTGAACAGCCCGGTGCGGGCGTTTGCAGGCGTCGGCGGGGATCCGGTGTTCTTCGCTCGGGCCTCGGGGGCCCGTTTCACCGACATTGAGGGCCGCGAGTTCATCGACTACGTGGGTTCGTGGGGGCCGCTGATCCTTGGTCATGCCGATCCGGACGTCGTTCGGGCGGTTCAGGACGCGGCGACGCGGGGCCTCACGTTCGGCGCCCCGACCGAGGCGGAGACGGCTCTTGCCGGGCTGATCCGCGAGGCCTTCCCGACGATCGAGAAGATGCGGTTCGTCAGCTCGGGTACCGAGGCGACGATGTCCGCGATCCGCGTGGCGCGTGGCTGCACAGGCCGCGACCTCATCGTGAAATGTGACGGGTGTTATCATGGCCATGGAGATGCCCTGCTCGTCTCCGCCGGGTCGGGGGTTGCCACCCTCGGCATTCCGGGGTGTCCGGGCATTCCGGCCGGAACCGCCGGCAACACGCTGGTTGTGCCCTTCAACGACGTCGCCGCCATGAAACGGGTGTTCGACGCCCATGGCGATAAAATAGCTGCTGTTATTCTTGAGCCCATCGCCGGCAATATGGGAGTGGTCCTTCCCCGGAAAGACTACCTCGCCGACGTGCGGCGCATCACCCGCGAGGCAGGCGCTCTGCTGATCTTCGATGAGGTGATGTGTGGCTTCCGGGCTGGGTTCACGGGCGCTGGCCGCATCGAAGGCGTTACGCCGGACCTCACCTGCCTGGGAAAAATCGTGGGCGGCGGCATGCCTCTTGCCGTCTACGGTGGCAAACGGGCCGTCATGGCTCACGTGGCTCCCGAGGGCAAGGTTTACCAGGCCGGCACGCTTTCGGGAAACCCTGTTGCCGTGGCGGCGGGTTGCGCCACCCTGTCCCGTCTCCGGGATGACAAAAATTTATATGATACGCTATTGAAACGAACGGAGCAGCTGTGTCTTGGTCTTGAGGAGATCGCGCGCAAGCGGAAGAAACCCTGCCGAATCAACCGGTTCGGCTCGATGTTCACGGCGTTCTTCACCGCGGGCGAGGTGATCGACTATGCCAGCGCCAGGACGGCCGACACGAAACTCTTCGCCCGCTTCTTCCACGGCATGCTCCGGGAGGGGGTGTATCTGGCCCCCTCCCAGTTCGAGGCCGCCTTCGTCTCGATCTGCCACGGCTCCGATGAAATCGGAGCGACTCTCGCTGCCGCCGACCGCGTGATGGCTTCGCTCTGAAGCATTTCCCCAAAAAGGCGACGACCGCCGGGCATCGCATGTCCGGCGGTCGTCGTGTGATCGTGAGCCGCTAATTTCGCGGAACGATCTTGACGGGGTTGGTCCGCACGGCATACCGGGCGGGCTGGCCGTTGATCATTTCGACCTTGGTGTACAGGTTCGTCGAGGTCGTCCGTTCCCGGTCGACAACCACTTCGCGATACTTTTTCAGGATCAGGTTGTCATCCTTGAGAGCCAGCGAGTGAACGCCGATCTGAAGTGAAATGCCATTGTCCACGCGGCAGATGAGGCGAGTGGTCGTTGCCGTATCCTGGGAATAGCCCGGGTTGTCCGCGAGGTTGAAAGTGATCTTCATCGTGCTCGTCGTCACGACCTCATTTCCCTCGTAGACATCGAAATCGGCTTCGGCGATACCCCCGCCGTCGACCCAGAGGGATTTGTTGAACTGGAACACGAAGTAGTCCTGATTGTTCAGCACGCGGTTGTTGTCACCGTCGATCCATTCG
This sequence comes from Candidatus Ozemibacteraceae bacterium, assembly GCA_036567845.1. GTDB lineage: Bacteria > Muiribacteriota > Ozemobacteria > Ozemobacterales > Ozemobacteraceae > MWAR01. The sequence continues at coordinate 3,689 of DATCTT010000248.1, forward strand.
ACCCGCTGGAGGGCAAGCTCCTTGACGTAATAGTCGCGGAAATCGTCGTTCTTGTCGCGGGGATTGACGCCATCACAATAGACAAAACTACCGTAGGGGTCGAGCCTATAATTGCGCCCCCACGGATCGATCGGGATGTTGGTCAGATACTGGCCCTGGAGGCCCATGAAATCCTGCTCGCCGAGCAGCGGCAGGAAAGGAGCCATTGTGGCGATCGGCCCCTGATAGGGAATGTCTTCGCGCGCGTTATAAAGGATGACCGCCTGTTTGAGCACATCGAGGTCGGCCTTGGCCTTGGTGATTTTCGACTCCCGAATGTAATCCGAGTAGTAAGGAGCCGCGACCCCGATCAGGATCGCAACGATGGCGATGACCACCAACAACTCAATGAGTGTAAAACCTCGACGTACCATTCCTAATTTCCTCCTGGTTCAACAGTTCAAGCCCGCCACAGGGAGCCGGGATGGCAGAACGGGAATCACCCCGCGACAACAAGGTGGCAGATCTGTCTATCGGCACATTTCCATGCCCTGTTTACATCCATTTGATTGCGATCACTTGCTCCGTTTTTTCGCACTCTTCAGATCGTTCATGGCTTCGCGGATCAGTCGCAGACGAACCTGCGTCAGCTTGATCATTTTTGCCTTGGTCGCCTTTTCCTCGGCGTTCGATGGCGAGAACCGCTTCCAGTTCTCGAGCTGGTGTCTGGCATAATCGCGGATTTTCGTGTTCATCTCGATCGCCTTGTCCCAGTCTCCATCGCGTTTATACTCTTCGAGACGGTTCTCCCACACCGAAAGATCCTCACCGGCATCGATCCGGCCTTTCAGCTCAGTGATTTCGGCGTCCGCCTGTTGTTTGGTGAGATATCCCGCTTTTTTCAACTGCTTGATATAATATTCAGCTTGATCGAAATCCCCGCGCTCGACGGCGAGCTGCTTGAGGCCCTCCAGGGCCGCCTGATCCTTCTTGTCGATGGCGAGCAGCTCCTGATACGCCTGTTCCCGGCTCTCTTCGGAACCGGTCTGCGCCGTTTCCATCAGGTTCGTCTGGGTCTCTTCCTTCTTCTCGGCCGAAATCTCGTCAATCATGGCTTTCGCCCGCTCGGACCAGTCTTTTTTGCGGGAAATAAGCTCGAGGGCGCCCAACGCCTCGTCAAGCCGGCCATCGAAATGCAGCAGCTCGGCAATCCGAAGGATTGCCTCTCCCCGCTGGTCATCCGCCTCGAAGGCTTTCCGATAGGCATCGATTGCCGCATCCGCATCATGCTGGTCGTCATACAGCTTGCCCAGCTCAAACCAGCCCGTTGCCGGCTCGGCCGAGGTTTTGATGGTCTTCTGATACTCCTTGATCGCCTCGGCCGTCTTTCCCGTGGCATACAGGTTCCGCGCAAGATCGTATCCGACGAGACCCTTGATCGTCTCGTCCTTCCGGCCAAGCTGTTTGGCCTTTTCCAGCGCCTCGGAAGCCTCTTTCACCTTCCCGAGCTGCTCGTAACTTTTCCCAAGAAGCATCCACGCCTCGGGATCCTTCTCGTCGAGTTCGAGAACCGTCCTGAACAGGGAAACGGCATCCGCGTGCTTTTCGGTGTGATGCAGGGCAAAGGCCAGCCCGCGCAGGGTTTCCCGGTTGTCGGGGCTTGCCTCGCGGGCTTTCGTCAGCAACTCGAGGGCTTTCGAATACTGAGCCTCGTCGAGGGCCTTGAGACCAATCCGGGTCAGAGCGCCGCCGTGATTCGGCTGGAGCGTGAGGATTTTCTCGTAGAGCGCCGCCGCCTCGTCGGGCTGGTTTCGCAGCAGCAGCTGTTCAGCAAGCTGATACTGTACGTCCGGTGACTGTGGAAACGCCGCCGCTGCCGCACGCAGGTGGTCTTCTGCGGCTTTCGAGCTGCCCGTCCGCGCCAGCATCATGCCGAGGTAATAGTGACAGGTTCCATCGTTGGGATCCTGCTTGGAACGGGCCTTCAGCTCGGCGATGATGCCCTGCTGCTCCTTGGCGGTGCCGATTTCAAAGCGCTGCCAGGCGGTTTCGTAATACTGCTCGGGAGATGCCGCGACGGCCGGCGTGGGCTCGGACTTCTTTTTCCGCGTGGAGCTGCTCGAACTTGATCCGCTCTTCTTCTTCGCCGCTTCCGCCGTGGGGATGTCGCCGGAAAGCAGAAGGAACCCGAGAGACAGGGCCAGTCCTGTTCCGAGAAAATGGCGCAGGGGGCGGGAGTTCCGGGATCGGTCGGCGTTCATGGCTATCCTCCGTGATGGTGCCAGGGCGATGAAAACGGGTCAGGGAACGACCTGGATCTGCGTTGTCGGCTGTGAGGGGCCCAAAATCAGGATGCCCGCGCCGGTCACCAGCGACAGCACCGCAAACACCGCGATCAGATACACGATATTGGTGTGAAAGCTGACGAACCGTTCCCGGATTCTGGGCTTGACGACGGACTTGATCGTAAGACCGAGGATGAGGGAGATGATCAGGCAGCCGAGGCCCAGGGCGCCGATATACCCGTGCCCGTATGTCTGGCCAAAGGGCTCCTGGATCTGCGGATACACCCATCCGGTCAGCAGGGCGCCGGCGATGAGGCCGGCAAAACAAAAGCCGGTCAGGAGCCAGCCCCAAGTGCGATGGCGGGCTTTTCGCCCTTCGAAGCCGTCGTCCGCAGGTGCGTGCCGGCGGTCATGGTCGAGGAGGCTCAGGCCAAGGTTGCGTTGCATATACAGCCAATACATGAATCCGAGCATGAACAGCGGGTGGAGCAGTTTCATCTCACGCCTCCGTGATTCCCGTCAGATCTTGAACTTGCTGATGTCGAAGTCATCCGTTGTGAACGGATCTTTCTTGCCCTTGTCCGCAGCGGGTGCAGCGGGTTTGGCGGCAGCCGGCTTGGCTTTGGGCTGAGTCTCGATCGGGGCATCGAGATCGAGGAACCCGCCGAGGTTCAGGGGGTCCTCTGGTGCTGCCGGAGCCGGGGTAGCGGGTTTGGCTGGTTTTGGGCTGCCGGCTGGGGGCTTTGCGCCTGGCTTCTGGAACAGATCCATCATGTCGAGGTCGAGAGCGGCGAGATCGTCGAGGCCGTCTTTCTGGGCCCCGGATTTTCCGCCGGCCGACCCGGCTTTGCCGGCAGGCTTGCCGGCCTCGATTTCGGAGAACAGCGATGCGAAGGGGTCTCCTGCATCCTTTGCCGGTTTTGCCGGTCCGGAGGTGGGGGGCTTCATGGGTGGAAGCGGCGTGTCATCGACTTCTGCCGGTGCCGCGGGTTTCATCGGGGGCAGCGGCGTATCATCGTCGGCCGGTAGCGGAGGTGCAACCGGTGCGGGTTTTCTGGCGGGCGCCGGCGGCTCTTTCGGCTTCAGGGGCGGCAGGAGAGCCTCGTCGAAAGCGTCGAGGGGTGGCAGATCGGCGGGCTTGGCCGCGGCTGGAGCCGGTTTGGCGGCCGGGACAACCGGTTCCGCAGGCGGCTTCAGGGGGGGGAACAGCGACTCGTCGAGGGGGGGAGCGGCCTCGGGCTTCGGTGCCGGAGCCGCCGGAGCGGGTTTCGGAGCCGGTGGCGACGCGACCGGTTTTGCTGGCGGCGTTTTGGGCTTGATCGGGGGAAGCATCGAGATGTCGAAGAAGTCGTCTGACTCTTCCGGTTTTTTCGGTTCTTCCACCTTGCCTGGTGCTGCTTTCACCGTGGGCTCAACCGGTGCCGGCGGGTGAATCGGTTCGGCTTTCGGCGGCTCGGGTGCAAGAAGCTGTTCGATGGGAGGCGCCTCGGGCGGAATGGCGGGCTTATTCGGCTGCGGTCTGGCTGCATTCTCGTCGGGGACCGAGTCGGCTTTCCGCGGAGAAGTCAAGGGCGGAAGGGGTTTCGCCGCCTGATGGACGGGCCTGGCGGTCGGCGGCTCGGGAGAACGGAGTGGCGTCGGCTGCTTGGGGGCAGGAGTTCCGGGCAGGCTGAAAGGTTTTACGGCACCCGGCCTGGGTGACAGCGGCTGAAGGGGCTTGGGTGCCATGCCCGGCGCCGGATGAGGGGGAACGGGCCGCAGCGGAACGGCTGGAGCCGGTTTCGGCGGCTCTTTCGGCTCTTCGGGATGGCCGGTCTCCGGTGGGGCCAGCGATGGTTTGGGCGGCTCAACGGGTGCTGCCGGAACCGGAGACAGGGGCTTGAACGGCGCCGGCCGGAGCGGCTCGATCCTGCGGGGAAGGGGCTTCAGCAAGGCGGGCCCGGGAAGCCCGGGGCGATGGGATGGGGCCTGGGGCGGCAGACCAGCGACGAGCGGTTTGCCGCAGCAGGGACAAAAGCGGAACACCGTCTGGCACTCGGGGCAGTGAAAGCCTTCCCCGGTCGCATGAGCGGTGGGCTGGCCGGCACTCCGGGGTTCCCACTTCCCCGACTCGCTGCGGGAAAGGTTTTCGAGGTTGAACCGGAGTTCCTTGACGCCCCGCTGCATGCGGAGCGTGGATTCGATAAATTTTATTTCGACAGCTATCTCATCAGGGGTCTTGTCGAGCCCGATGAACGCCAGTTCGCCCGTGAAGGTGACGACGCCGCCGGAAACGGCGAATTTCAGCCTGCCAAGATCCACGCGCCGACTGGACAATTCCCGTCTGATGCCGGCGCCGATCTCGAGATCCGTAACCTCCCGCACTGCGTCACCTCCGCGGCTGGGGCGATGTTACATCCCCCCGTGGCTTTTGAACACCCAGACCGAGAAGAACAGATTCAGCATGCAGATCAGGACGTTCTTCATCACCTGACCCGCCACCATCGGAAGACAAAGCGACATGTCGGTCTCCTCACGTTGTCGGCAGAATGCGCCGATTTTCTGAGCAGTATATCACCGACCGGCTGCAACCCGCAATGAATGGCGGGTTTTCATCCGTCCAGGAATGTCTCCACACGTTTGATGAGGGTCGCCGCTGTGTGAGGCTGTCCGAGATCCTCCGCGGGAATGCCCGGCCGCTTTCTGAACCAGGTTTCCTGGCGCTTGGCATACTGGCGGGTATGCTGGATGATTTCCTCCCGTATCTCGGCCTCCGTCGTGCCGGGAACCGTCCATTCAGCGTATCCTATGCTCTGCAGGCCGGGGGCATCCGCTCCGTAGCGTTGCAGCAGACCGTGGGCCTCGTCGGCGAGGCCGGCGGCGAGCATCGCATCGACGCGCAGGGAAATGCGCTCGTGAAGCCGCTCCCGGTTGAGGGTGACGGAAAGGCAGAGCCTCTCGGCCCGGATGGCCCCGTCCCGCCGCCAGGCGTCCG
>DATCTT010000249.1:0-6281 GCA_036567845.1 Candidatus Ozemibacteraceae bacterium
GCTTCAGGCCCGGTCCTGACGGCCGAGGAGCAGGCCTGGCTCGCAACCCACCGGGACATCCGCATCGGCATCTCGACCGACTGGCCGCCGTTCGAGTTCATCGACGAGCAGGGCGTCTACGCTGGCCTCGCGGCAGACTACCTGAAGATCGCAACGGAGCGGCTGGGCCTCACGATCCACCTCGATGAGACGTTCCTCCCCTGGGACGAAGTCCTCCAGCGCGCGCGGAACGAGGAAGTCGACGTGCTCCCAGCGGTCGCGGTTTCGGAAGAGCGGCACGGGTTTCTCCGGTTTACCAGGCCGTACATCGTGATCCCGAGCGTCATCTTCCAGCGGCACGACGCCCCGCCGATCAGGTCGATGCTCGATCTGAAGGGAAAGCGGCTCGCCTGCATGCGCGGCTGGATCGTGCAGGAGCAGCTGATCCGCGAGCATCCCGAGATCCGCCTCTCCCCGAACGAGCACGTCGAGGCGCTGCTGGGCCAGGTCATGATGGGAACGGTCGACGCCGGCATCATCGACCTCGCCACGCTGAGCCATTACTCCCGGCGGCACCATCTCTCGGATCTTACGATCTCTTTCCGGTCGCCGTACGCGATGCATCTCGGCATGGGCTTCCGGCACGACTGGCCCGTCATGGCGGGACTGTTCCAGAAAGTGTTCGACAGCATCTCGAAGGAACAGGCCACCCGGCTGTACGACACGTGGATCGTGCCGACAAGCGGGACCGACGAGCTGTTCCGGACGGCCCTGCGGTGGACGCTGGTCCTCGTCGTGCTCGCCCTGTTCATCGCGGCCTGGAACCTCCAGCTCCGACGGCTCGTCACAGCCCGGACGGCCGAGCTCGAGCACGAGATGGAGGAGAATCGACGGCAGGCTGCGGCACTGGCCGAAAGCGAGCGAAAACTGCGCGCCCTGTTCGACCAGTCATTCCAGTATATCGGTTTGCTTGCGACTGATGGCAGGCTTCTCCAGGCCAACCGCTCCTCGTTCGACCGGCATGCCCTTCCCGAGAACCACATGATCGGCCGTCCATTCTGGGAAACCTCCTGGTGGAGCGGCAATCCGACGGGGCAGGAGCAGCTTCGGCAGGCAATTGGCCGGGCAGCGGCGGGTGAGTTCATCCGGTTCGAGACCACCCACATCTCGGGAATCGACGGTCTGACCCACTACATCGACTTTTCCCTCAAGCCGTTCGAGGATGACGCGGGGAATGTCGTCTACCTGATCGCCGAGGGCCGCGACGTGACCGAGCAGCGACAGGCCCGCGAGGCCCGGGACAGGATGGAGGCCCAGTTTCTGCAGGCGCAGAAACTCGAGTCGGTCGGCCGTCTCGCCGGTGGCATCGCACACGACTTTAATAATTTTTTAACAGCTATTAATGGATTCGCCGAGCTGGCGCTCCACGACCTATCGACACCGCCGAACCTGCGTCCGACGTTGGAGGAGATCATAAAAGCCGGGCGGAGCGCCGCAACGCTCACCCAGCAGCTGCTGGCCTTCTCCCGGAAACAGGTGATTGAGCCCCGGGTGATCGATCTGAACGAGCATCTCAGCAGTATGCGGAACATGCTGGGACGCCTCATCGGCGAGGACATCCTGTTCGAGCTGAATCTGGCCCCGGACCTCGGCCGGATCCGGGCCGACCCCAATCAGGTGGAGCAAATCCTCGTGAATCTCGCCGTCAACGCGAAGGATGCGATGCCGCACGGAGGTACGCTGCTCGTGCGGACGGCGAACGTTGAGCTGAAGGATACCGGAAGATATATCCAGCTCGAGGTGATCGACACGGGCACCGGCATGACGGACGATGTCCGGGAAAAGCTCTTCGAGCCGTTCTTCACGACGAAGCCGCGCCACGAGGGGACGGGCCTCGGCCTCGCGACGGTGTATGGCATCGTGCGCCAGAACAACGGCAGGATCGAGGTCGAGTCAAGCCCGGGCCAGGGGGCGCGATTCCGCATCCAGTTTCCCGAGGCGTCGGGCCCGCTCACCCGCGAAAAGAAAGCCGCGGCTGGCGGGGTCGTCTCCGGTAACGGCGCGCTGGTGCTGGTGGTGGAAGACGAGCCGCTGATCCGCGACCTGATCGTGCAGGGGCTGCCGGTGTTCGGGTTCCGGGTGACGACATTCGCGACGGGCCGCGAGGCGCTCGACTGGCTCACCAGGACACCCGAAAAGCCGGCGGCACTGGTGACCGACGTGGTGATGCCTGGCATGAGCGGACGCGAGCTGGTAGACCATGCACATGAGCGGGATCCGGCTCTTCCGGTGCTGTTCACGTCGGGGTATGCCGAGAACGTGGTCGCGCATCACGGCGTCGTCGAGGAGGGGATCCAGTTTCTGATGAAGCCGTACACGATCCAAGCGCTGGCCGTCAAGATCACCGAGGTCATCGCAGCCGGCCGGGACGCGCCCGCCGCACCCTCCGACGCGCCTGACCGTTCGTGATTCCCCAGGGGATAGCCGGGAAAGCTGAACGTGTGGAGCCGCCGGTCCTCGTCACCGAACGTGGATTCGGTAACGGATTTCTTTTTGAACTGGCTGATTTGTGATACATTTATGGATAGGGGCGGCTGCCACCCTGCGGCCGAGTTTGCTGAAGCAAACAGCCCATCGTTCTTTGGACGGCCCTTCCCGGGGGTGACCTGGTTTCGACGGGGAGTGTGATCGATCGCTTGCCATTCGAGGTTGGTCGAACGGCCTCGTTAAAATTCGACCGCAAAAACAAAGGCCAACGAAAACGTTGCGCTCGCGGCCTAATTAGGCTGCGCGGTTCCCGGTAGATTCCGCCGGTAAGATACCGAAGAACCGTCGAATAAACTGGCTGGGAGTGGCGTGGGGCCCCTGGCGTGCCGCTTCGAGACAAACCAGACGGATCGGGTGAGTAGAGACCCCCCTGTGGGTTACGAAAACCTTAAACTATAAAACGCAGGGAATAATGGTAGCATGGCGCTCGTGACCCTCTTCGGACGCGGGTTCGATTCCCGCCACCTCCACTGCACGAATCCTCGAACGTCTTTCGATGACGTTCGAGGATTTTCCTTTTGCAGCCGCCGTTTGCGGGGCATTTTCCGACACCGCCTTTGAATGTCTTTATCCTCTTCTTATTCATGGTCCTAAATTCGGGGCACTTACAGGCTCGGTCCTTGCCGAGATTCACGACGAGAGAACCATCCGCCGGCGATGCATGAGCCTGGAGGCCCTCGCCGAGATCCCATCCCCGATTCAACCCCAAGTTTTTCCAACCCCCAAACTACGTTCCAGAAAAGCCACCTGAACTTCTCGGGGATCGCGATGGCTCATACACCACTTGCCGGGACACGACCGATTTTCACAATGAGGCTCGCGAAGCAGCTCATAATCATTGTTTCAAGCTAAATCCATCCTTACCCGAATGCACCCAGGAGAGGCCATCGCGCCGATGACATTGCCGGGACGGGATACCCTGGCCGTGGAGGGCGAGTCACTCCTTTTCCAGGGTGAAGGAATGCGAGCCGGGCCCGAGAAGCGAGCTGGATGAGCCGGTCGCGCCGATCTCGAGCGAAAATTTCCTGAACCCCTCTTTGGAGATCGTCAGGAAATTGACGAACGGGGCGATGGTTTCGAGGCGAAAATTCCCCTGGGCATCGGTGGTTCCGTCGATGAATGTATGGGAGTCTATAAAATCTCGTTCATCGGGATGAAAGGCCACGCTCAGGTTGAGATCCGCTTCGGCAACGGGTTTCCCATCTCTCGTCCGGACGGTTCCCACGCAGCGGAACGGCTCGGTCGCTACCTGGAGAACGAGATCGAGGCTGGCGGTCAGCGATGCCCTGGCGAGACGGTTTTCCTGGAAGGGAAAGAGGGCACCATCGATGCGGGTGGACTTCCAAAACCAGGATGAACCCCACTCTTGGCCGGATACCTCGACCTCTGCAATAGTAAGCGTATTTGGGAAGACCTGCGTCAGGGTGAAGATCCCATCCCGGTCGGTGAGGGTTTCGCGATCGAAGATCTCGCGTCCCTTGCCGGTGTGCGAATCAGCATGCAGATCATGGAAGAATCGGATCGTCGCTCCGGGAACCGGGCGCTGGGCCATATCCTGGACCTTTCCCTTCAGCGTGACCCCTTTTTCCAGAGCAAGGGTCAGGGGCTGCTTGGAGGTGGCCAGGCTCCGGATGTCGAGGGGAGACTGCCAGGACCGGCCCCATTCATTGGCCGGGTCGTCGAATGATGGGGCGTCGGAACCGAGAAAGAGGATCGGTGAAACTGCGCCCGCGGTTCCCGAAGCGGTGGCGACGAGGTGATAATACCCCTGGCAGGCCGGGATTTCCGTCGTCTCCGGGAGATCGCCGACGTCGACGTCGACGAAGGTGAATGAGGCAATGCCATCGGCATCGGGCTGGACGGTCCGCTGGACTTCGAGCAGGGGCCGGTTCATGCCGAACAGCGTCACCAAAACGGTTCTGGGATCGACCTCCGGGGGGGCTGTCACCCGGACGCGAATCGACAGCACCGGAACATTCGGGGGCGTGGAGGTTGCCGCAAATCCTGCACTGATCAACGCAAAGAGGAGGAAACCGCAGAGGGCGGATCGGAAGATGGCTGGCACGTCGTCACTCCTGAAGGGGGGCTCGGTGTATGAAATGGCAAATATAACAGATGTCCCCTGGACAACCCCCTTCTTTTCGGGAGTTCAGCCCGGACAAATCGAAGATCCGCGATCTCCTCCACCCGCCAGCATGCCGCAGGCGGCCCGGATGTCGATTCCGCCGCTGGAACGACGCGTGACGAGCTTGATGTGTTCAGCCCGCAGGGCATCGCGGAAGGCGTCCAGTTCGGCCTGGGATGGAGGTCTGAAGCGGCCGGTCGGATCATTCACATCGATCAGTTCGAGCCGGAAAGGCAGGCCGCGGGTCAGTTCGGCAAGCTGCCGCGCATCCGCCGGGCCGGTGTTGACGCCGGAAATCATCGTCCAGGCAAGGGTGACCAGGCTCTTCGTCACTTCGTGATAGGCCCGGACAGCCTGCATCAGTTCGGCCGTGCTCCACGTTTTCTCGACGGGCATCAACGCCACCCGGCGTTCCGGATTGGCGGAGGAAAGGGAAACGATGAGCCTGGGCGGGTTTTTCTCGGCGGCGAGGCGCCGGATTCCCGGAACGATGCCGGAGGTGGAAATCTTGATCGCCTTGCGTGACATCGCCATGCCGCAGGGCTCGACGAGAATGCCTATCGCGCGCATGACAGCGTCATAGTTGAGCATGGGCTCGCCCATTCCCATAAACACAACTCTTCGGACGGGATGCGGAGAATCTCCCTTGATGCGAATGACCTGGTCGATGATCTCCCAGGTCGAGAGGTTCCGCTTGAAGCCCATGCGGCCGGTGCAGCAAAAGACACAGCCCATGGCACAGCCAACCTGCGAGCTGACGCAGACGGCGTAATGCGTCGTCCCGGAATCGCTCGTGAGAGGGATTCGGACGGCTTCAAACGGCTCCGGCCCCTCACCAAGGAACACATAGCGGGCGAAGCCATCGGTGGGTGAGACGACCTTCTCCAGGAGCGTCAATCGTGGAATTTCCGCGATGCTCCTGACATGGGCCAGGAGACGCGGCGATAGACCCGCGCCCCCGGGAAGCCACCTATCCTCCCGGATGGCCGCCGTTTGAAGCTTCTGCGCCATGAGCCGGGGCACCCCAGCCGGAGCGAGCTGCGTCAGAAGCTCTTCGAGCGTATGGTTTTTCAGCTGAATCACGAGCCACCCGTTCCCTTTCCGATCGATGCCTCCGTGTCACCGCTGCACTCTATCACGACAGCGCCTGCTCATGAAGCGGTCCGTATCGAGTTGTCCGAAATCGAGGCGGCCGGGAAAGCGGTTCGAGGGCGAACGTGGTAAGCTCATTAGCATGAACCCGATGGAGAAGTGGCCTGCGCCACTGGCTGCGGTCCTTTCCGAAGATCTCATCATCTGGAGTATACGAGTCGCTATGTCATTTTTCACCACCCGATCGTTCCGGCGCCGCGCCCTTGCCTGTCTGTGTCTCGCGCTCTCGCTTCCGGTGCTTCTTCCGCTACCATGCATGGCCGAAGATCCACCGACAATCAATGACCTGCTGAGATCCGGCCAGCTCGATCCGTCCTATGCCGAGGACGGGGTTCTCCCGGAGGCGCCGAAGCCGCTGCCGCCCGAAAAACCGGAAAACGTCGCCGCCGATTCCCGCAAACCCGAGCCGGCGGCTGGCCCATCCGCGGAGAAAGAGCCAACAAGCCCGTTCGCCGACAGGGTCATCCAGATCGGCCGG